>JADCJL010000133.1 GCA_020247055.1 Acidobacteriaceae bacterium
AGGCGGCGCAGAACACGGCGCAGGTATTTCTCGGGGTGAACCTGAAGTGCGCCAGCTGCCATGACTCCTTCATCAACCACTACAAGCTGAAACAGGCTTACGGCATGGCGGCGCTGTTCAGCGAAGAGCGGGAGCTCGACCTCTATCGCTGCGATGTGAAGACGGGCGAGAAGGTGGGGCCGCAGTTTCTGTTTCCGGCCGTCGGGCCCCCGGTGGGTGAGAACCGCCGCGCGGATGCCGCCGCGCTGTTCACCAGCCCGAAGAACGGGCGGCTGGCCAGGACCTTCGTCAACCGGATCTGGGCCAAGCTGTTCGGGCGGGGCATTGTCGAGCCGGTGGATGACATGGACGCTGAGCCTTTCAACACCGATCTGCTCGACTGGCTGGCCGTCGAGTTTGCCCGCGACTATGACATTCACCGGCTGGTGAAGCTGATTCTGACGAGCCGCGCCTGGCAGCAGCCGGCCGAGGCCAACCTGACGAGCCAGTTCCGCGGCCCGCTGCCGCGGCGGTTGACGGCCGAGCAGGTGGTGGACACGCTGTCGGCGATTACGGGCGAGTGGCGAGTGGTACAGACCGACACCTCCGCGCGGTTTGCGCGGGAGTGGGAGATGCGCAGCACGGCGCTGACGCGCGCGCTGGGCCGGCCGATGCGGGACCAGGTGATTACGACGCGAAACGCAGAAAGCTCCACGCTGCAGGCGCTTGAGTTGGTCAATGGGACGACGATCCACCAACAGCTACGGCGCGGGGCGCAGCGTCTGGTCGGCATGCTGCCGGCGCCGCCGCCGAGCTTGTGGGACAGTGCGGGTTTGCGCCGGGAGGGTAAGCGCCCGTTCGAGGTGCAGGTACGGGGGCCGGAGCTGCATTTCTTCGTGGACGACATCGGGAGCTTCGACCCGGAGCGGACGGTGGTGCGTTGGCTGGACGTGCAGGTGGACGGCAAGCCACTGTCGGTGGAAGGAAAGCTGGGGGCGGTGGTGAAAGTAGCGATTCCGCCGGGCGAACACCGGTTGACCGGGGCGCTCGAGTTGGACGTTTCGGGCAAGCAGAGCGACATCAATAGCGCTGTGCGCGGCTACATCTTCCCATCGGCGCCGGACCGGAACCTGCTGGCGCGGATTACGGATCCGCCGCCGGTGCCGCTGCGCAAGCCGGCGCAACTGATCGATGACCTCTTTCTGCAGACGCTGGGCCGGGCGCCGGCGCCCGCCGAGCGGCAGCTGGCGCAGCAGGCCGAGGTGGAAGATCTGCTGTGGATTTTGCTCAATCATCCGGAGTTTCAGTATGTCGATTGATCGCCGCTTTTTCCTTCGCCACGGGGCCGCGGCCACCCTGGCGGCGCTGCACGGGGCGAGTCCGCGCCTGGTTTCGGCTCCGCGCACGGGCAAGGCCGACAGCATGATTCTGCTGTGGATGGCCGGCGGCATGGCGCAGACCGAGACGTTCGACCCGAAGCGGTACACGCCGTTTTCGACGGGTCTGGCGAGCGACCGCGTGCTCTCGACTTTTAAGCCGATTCCCACGGCGGTCGACGGGGTGCAGATCTCGGAAGGCCTGGAGAAGATCGCCGGGGTGCTCGACCGGGGGACGCTGATCCGGTCGCATCGGGTAGGTGATTTGGGCTTCATTCTCCACTCGCGGCATCAGTACCACTGGCACACGGGCTACGCGCCGCCACAGAGCGTGGCGTGTCCGCACTTCGGGGCGTTTGTGGCGCGGACGCTAGGCAAGAAGAACCCGGACATACCGGCGTTTCTGTCCATCGGGCAGAATCTGGAGATTGGCGGAGAGTCCGACGCGGTGAAGGCGTTTCATACCGCGGGGTTTCTCGGCGCTGAACACGGACCGTTCCACATTGTGGACCCGCGGGATGCGGTGGCGGTGACGCGGCCCAATGAGTTGATCGGGCAGAGCCGGTTTGCCAGCCGCCGGGAGCTGTACCGGAAGATGCTGGCGGCTTCGCCGATCGGGCAGGGAAGTGATGCGCAGAAGGAGAGCTTTCTAAACTCGCTCGACAACGCGCACCGGCTGCTGACCTCGCCGGCGGCCAAGGCGTTCGACCTGTCGCTTGAGCCGGAGAAGAGCTACCGGACTTACAACACGTCGCGGTTTGGGTTGGGCTGTCTGCTGGCGCGGCGGATGGTAGAGGCCGGGGCGCGGTTTATTGAAGTCACCACCGAGTACATCCCGTTCCGCTTCTGGGATACGCACGAGAACGGGCATGCGCGGGTGGAGGCGATGAAGCGGACGATTGATGCCCCGATTGCGCAGTTGATCCTTGACCTTGAGCAGCGCGGACTGCTTGAAAAGACGCTGGTGGTGGTGGCGACCGAGTTCGGCCGCGATATGATGACCGAAGGCAAGCCGGGCCTGGAGGTGAAAAACCAGGTAACCGTGCCCGAGGTGATGACCGAGACCAAGCACTACGGCATGCACCGGCACTTTACGGATGCTGTGAGCGTACTGGCGTTTGGCGGCGGCATCCGGAAGGGATTTGTTTACGGGGAGACGGCGCCGGAGCGGCCCTGCAAGACGATCAAGGATCCGATCGGGATTGAAGACCTGCACGCGACGCTCTATTCGGCTCTCGGGATTGCTCCCGATACAAAATACGAAATCGAACAGCGTCCGTTCTACGTCACTAAGGATGGCAAGGGCAAGGTTCACGACCGGCTCTTTGCCTGAACAACATCATGACTTCTATTGCAACTCAGCTCGGCGATGACGGTGAGACCAGCCTGGTCGGGGGGCAGCGGGTGTCGAAGGGCGCCTTGCGCGTAGAGTCCTACGGCACGGTGGATGAATTGAACGCCGCGTTGGGTTTTGCGCGGTCGATCTGCGGCGATGAGGCGATTGGGGCGGCAACGCTGGCGATTCAGCGGGAGTTGTTTCAGGTGGCGGCGGCGTTGGCGACGCCGGCCGGGGCGCGCAAGGGCCAAGCGCCAGTGACGCAGGCGATGGTGGACGGATTGACGGCGCAGGTGCATGCGCTCGAGGCGGTGAGCGGGCTGCTGAGTGACTGGTCGGTACCGGGCGGCGACCCGGCGGGGGCGTTCTACGATCTGGCGCGGACGGTGTGCCGGCGGGCGGAGCGGTGTGTGGTGCGGCTGGGCGAGGAGGAGGAGTTGGCGCCGCACGTGCTGGCGTACCTGAACCGGCTGAGTGATCTGCTTTGGCTTTTTGGCCGGAAGCTGGAGGTGGAGGCCAAGGCGCAGGCGGCTTTGCGGGAGCTAAACGATAAGCCGGGGCCACGCTGGTCCCGGGCCTGGTAGGGGGCGATAACACCTAGACAAGGTGTAACGAAAACATTACTTGTTTACAGCCTCTTGCAATCTGTTCCGGGTCTCTATACACTAGGAACAGATGTCAGCTCCGGTGCACAGCTTTCCGTCGTTTCGATTTTGGCGCTATTGCCGCATCGAACGAGTGGCGTTGGCCCGGCGGTAGGACTCGAAAGTTCTAAATTCCCCAAACCAACCCACTCGCAAGAGTGGGTTTTCGTGTTTTCGGGAGATCCATTTCCAGTTTAGTTGAGGCAGGACAGACCCATGATCATTTCGATGAAACTCCACAGCACCAAGGAAGATATTGAAGCCGTATGCGACCGCATCCGTCACTTCGGTTACAAGATACATGCCATTGAGGGAGAGGAGCGCTGCGTGATTGGCGTGGTCGGCGTCGGCGATGTCACTAACTGTCTTGAGTCGCTCGAGGCGATGCCGCAGGTGGAGAAGGCCGTGCGGATCTCGGCGCCCTACAAGTTTGTCTCGAAGGAGTACAAGTCGACGCCTACCGTGATCACGGTGCGGACGCACGCCGGTGCGGTGGAGATCGGCGGTGATGAGTTCGTGATGATGGCCGGGCCGTGTTCGGTCGAAAACGAGAAGCAGATCATGGAGTCGGCCTACGCCGTGGCCGAGGCCGGGGCGAAGGTGCTGCGCGGGGGGGCTTTCAAGCCGCGGACCTCGCCCTACGATTTTCAAGGGATGGAAGGCGACGGCCTGAAACTGCTGGCCAAGGCGCGGGAGGCGACGGGCTTGGCGATCATCACCGAGGTGATGGCGGAAAAAGACGTGGATCTGGTGGCCGAGTACGCGGACATTCTGCAGATTGGGGCCCGGAACATGCAGAACTTTTCGCTGCTGAAGCGGCTGGGCAGCTGCGGCCGTCCGATCATGCTGAAGCGCGGTTTGAGCGCCCAGATTAAAGAGCTGCTGATGTCGGCTGAGTACATTGTGGCGCACGGCAACCCGAACATCATGCTTTGTGAGCGGGGCATCCGGACGTTTGAGACAGCCACGCGGAACACGTGCGACATTACCGCGGTTTCGGTGCTCGATGAGCTGACGCATCTGCCGGTGGTGCTCGATCCGTCGCATGCCGTCGGTAAGCGCAGCCTGGTGCCGGCGTTGTGCCGGGCGGGAGTGGCGATTGGCGCCGACGGGTTGATTGTCGAGACGCATCCGTGCCCCGAAAAGGCGGTCAGCGACGGGGCGCAGAGTCTGACGCTTGATCAGTTCCGGAAGATGATGAAGGAGCTGACGCCTTACATTGCCCTGTGGAAGAATTCGCGAACGGCCGAAGCGATCGCCGTTTAGTGTTGTAGGCTGGGGCGATGCGTTTTCGCTGGCAGAACTGGATGGCGGCCTTCATTCTGGTGGCCGCCTGCGTGGGGGTGGGCGGCGGGGTGGTCTGGTACCGTTCCCGGTTGCTTCCGACGCTTGCGGAGCGGATGGAGCGGCTGCCGGCGGGAGCGAGTGCGCTGTATCTGGATCTGGCGAGTATGCGCCAGACCGGTTTGCTGGCGCTACTTTCGGGGCAGAATGTGACGGAAGACCCGGACTACACCGCCTTTGTCGCTTCGACCGGATTTGATTACCGGGCGGACCTCGATTCGGCGCTGATCGGGTGGGCGGGGGCCGATGTTTACATCCTGGCGACGGGCCGGTTTGACTGGAAGGCGATTCAGGCCCACACGGTGCGGTCGGGCGGCAGGTGCTGGAACGGGGTATGCCGGATGCGGGCGTCGACGCCGTCGCGGATGGTTTCGTTTGCGCCGTTGACCAACGGGATGATCGGGATGGCGGTATCGACGGATGAGTGGGCGGTGGTGAAGCTGCAGAACAAGGCGCCGAACCGGCTGGCGGCGCCCGATGCGGTGGTGTGGGCGGGCGGTTTGGGGCGGAACTGGCGGGAGAGTGAGTCGCTGCCGGCGGGGACGCGGTTGTTTGCCAAGGCATTGGGCGAGGCCGAGGTGGTGACGCTGGGATTACACGCGGGGACGGCGGGGGCGGAGGTGCGGCTGCGGGCTGAGTGTGCGAACGAGAGTGCGGCCGGGGGGGTGGAGAGCCAGTTGCGGGGGGTAACGGAGGTCTTCCGCAAATATCTCGAAAACGTGCAGCAGAGGCCGAACCCCGAGGATTTAAGCGGCATTCTGACGAGCGGGACCTTCGCCCGGGAGGGTACGGTGGTGACGGGGCGGTGGCCGGTACAGCGCCCGTTTTTGGAGAAGTTGCTGAGCGGGCAGCTGTAGCGGCGGGGCCGATGCGGTTACTCGTGCTGGGCAGTCTGGTGTGGGATGCGCTGGCGGGTCCGGTGGAAGGGTTGGAGTGGGAGACGACGCGGTGGGTGGAGTCGCTGACGACCGGCCTGGGCGGCAACGGCGGCACGACGGCGTACACGTTTGCCCGGTTGACGCGCGGGACCGGGCACGGGGTGGCGCTGCTAAGCGCGCGGGGAGACGACGCGGCGGGCGAGTGGCTGGAAAAGGGGTTGCGCGAAGCCGGGGTGGATTGCACCTGGCTGCAGCGGCTGGCCGGGCCGACGGCTTCGACCGTGGGGGTGTTCCATCCCGACGGGCGGCGGCAGCTGTTTCACCACCCCGGGGTGAACCGGGATGCGGCATTTTCCCTGCCGGAGGGATTTGACCATCTGCATGTGGCCAATCCGTTTGCGCTGCCCGATGTCCGCCGCCATGCGGCGGCGCTGCTGCGGGAGGCGCGGGTGCGCGGGATGGGAACGTCGCTCGATCTGGGCTGGGACCGGCTGGGGGAGTGGGGCGCGGTGGTCGCGCCGTGCCTGCCGTATACGGAGGTGTTGCTGGCGAATGCGGAGGAGGCGGCGCGGGTGCCGGGGCCGTATCCGTGTCCTGTGGTGGTGAAGCGAGGGCGGGAGGGATGTACCGTGGAGGGCGCGGCGGTCGAAGGCTTTCCGGTGGCTGCGCTGGACTCGACCGGGGCGGGGGACTGCTTTTGCGGGGCGTTTTTGGCGGCGCGGGCGCGGGGTTTGAGCATCCGGGAGGCGGCCCGGAAGGGGAACGCCGCCGGGGCGTTGAGCGTCCGCGTGGCGGGGGCGACGGGCGGATTGCTCGACTGGGAGCCGATGGCGGACTGGGCGGCTCAGTTCAGGAAGTAGGTCCGGTAGAGGGTATCGCGCTGCTTGGGGAGGAAACCGGCATCGCGAATGATCCGGCGGAGATCCTCTTCCGAGGCGTGGAAGTTGGCGCCGGCCTGCGAGACGACGTTCTCTTCGAGCATGATGCTGCCGACGTCGTTGCCGCCGAAGCGGAGGCCGAGCTGGCAGACCTTGAGGCCCTGGGTGACCCAGGAGGTTTGGATGTTGACGATGTTATCGAGGAACAGGCGGCAGACAGCGAGGGTACGCAGGAACTCGACGCTGGTGGCTTCTTCCTTGACGAAGCGGCCGAGCGAGGTATTGTCGCGTTGAAAGCTCCAGGGGATGAAGGCGGTGAAGCCGCCGGTTTCGTCCTGGAGCTGACGGAGAACGTTGAGATGGTGCACGCGGTGGGCCAGGGTTTCGCCGCAGCCCCACATCATGGTGGCCGTGGTGCGGACGCCGAGCTGGTGGGCGGTGCGGTGGACGCTGAGCCACTCCTCGGTGTTGCACTTCAGGCGGGCGATGCGGTGGCGGACCTCGTCGTGCAGGATTTCGGCGCCGGCGCCGGGGATGGAGTCCATGCCGGCGTCGCGGAGGCGGGCGATAGTGTCGCGGAGGGAGAGGCCGCTGATCTGGGCGATGTTGAGGATTTCGGGGGCGGACAGGACGTGGAGGTGGATGGGGAAGCGTTTCTTGATCGCGGTGAAGAGCTCTTCATACCAGGTGATGGGGAGATCGGGGTGGAGTCCGCCCTGCATGAGGACGCCGGTGCCGCCGACGTCGAGGGTCTCCTGGATTTTCGTGAAGATGACCTCGTGGGGGTGGACATAGGCTTCGGCGTGGCCCTTGGCGCGGTAGAAGGCGCAGAAGCTGCAGTATTCGGTGCAGACGTTGGTGTAGTTGATGTTGCGGTCGATGATGTAGGAGGCGATGTTGTGGGGGTGGTGGCGGCGGCGAGCGGCGTCGGCGGCCATGCCGAGGCCGATCAGATCGTGGTCGGCAAACAGGGAGAGTGCTTCGTCGGTAGAGATGCGGTGGCTCATAGGCTGAGGGCGGGTTCGAGGGAGGCGGCTAGTTGGAGATAGGCTTCGAGGCCCTGCAACTCGCGCGGGCCGATAGTAAAACGGATGTGGTTTTGGAGGTACTCGCGGACGAGGCCGCGGGGGAGACCGCGGCGGTCAGCCTGGTGGTCGATGATCTCGGGGAGGCGCTCCTGGCCGTAATGCCAGGAGCCGTCAAAAAGAGCCGGAGCATCGGCGGGCAGCCGGGGCCCGGCCCAGCGGGCGAAGACCATGGGGAGGCCGGTGAGATCGTGCCAGACGGCGCCGAGGTCGAGCGATTCGTAGGGCTGGCGTTCGGGTTGGACGCGGAGGGCGGCATCGCCGATCAGGAGGGCGGCGTCGGCTTCGGCAAGCATCGAGGGCAGGTGGGGCCGCATGGCGACACATTCCGGTTCGACGCCGAAGCGTTCGCGCAGGAGGATCCGGGTGAGCATGACCGAGGTGCGGGAGCCATGATCGACGGCGAGGCGGCGGATTTGCGTCCAGGGGATTTTGGTGAACAGGAGGATACTGCGAACCGGTCCTTCGCAGGCGATGCCGGTGCCGGGGACGGCGGGGAGGTTCTGCCGGGCGGCTTCGATAACGGGGAGGAGGCCGATGTCGGCGGAGCCATCGCGGAGCCGTTCGGCACACTCGGAGGGAAGACAGAACGATAGGTCAGCGGCGTGTTTTTGCGGACCCTGTAGCATGCCCCAAACCAAAGGAACGGTGTTCAAATAGCTGACAGCGGCGACGCGAGGCTTGGACTGGGACATGAGACTACTTTCATTGATGATAGCGAAGTGGCGCGGCGGTGCACTGTCTTGCGGAATTCGAGCGAGAAAACCCTTCGATTTCGCTCACTTCCTATCAAGTGTTATCCTCATTTTGCCGATGGTCTCAGGTGGAAGTGGTCTCAGTCTGCGGCTTGTCCGGAGGCCGTTTAGGGAATCCTATGAAATTTTTTAATCACTTGCGAATCGTCCTGCTGGGTGTTGTTGCCCTGGCTGGGATGCCAATGCGGGGGCAGATCCCGGTAGAGTTGAGTCCGATTCCAGCGCGGACTTACGGGCACGCTCGTCAGACGTTGAACACGACGGAAGCAAATCTGGTTGAGGGGCGGGAGTTGAACACCCCGAGCGGTGTAGCCGTGGATACGAGTGTGAACCCGCCGATCACGTACGTGGCCGACAGTGGGAACAACCGGGTTCTGTTCTGGCGGAATGCGCGGAGCGCGAACGGTCAGATGGCGGACGGGGTGATCGGACAGCGGGATCTGGTGACCACGTTTCCCGGCGGGCCGGGGTCGGGATTTACGATCGGCCTCCGGGCGCCGACCGGTCTGGTTGTTGATCGCACTGGCAACCTGTACGTAGCCGACACCGTGAACAACCGGATTTTGCGTTTTCCGCGGCCGGCGCAGCAGACAGGGGATCTCATTCAGCCCGATTTTGTCATCGGCCAGACCAACTTCACCTCTAGCGCGCCGAATCAGGGTGAACTGAATGCCTCGGCCCGGACGCTGGCGTTCACCCGGGACGGCCAGACCTACCGGGCCTCGCTCTTGTTTGATCCGGCGGGCAATCTTTGGGTGACCGATTCTGGCAACCACCGGGTGCTCCGCTATCCGGCCACGGTGCTCGCCTCGGGGAGCGGGAACGCTCCCGAGGCCGATCTGGTTTTGGGGCAGTCCGACTTTTCCTCGCGGAATACCTTTGAGTTGGGTACGTTGGGACCGCTGCAGAAGAGCGGACTGCGCTTCCCCGGGGTGTTGGCGCTCGATGGCGGTGGCCGTTTGTTTGTGGGCGACCAGTTGGGCCGGGTGTTAGTTTACAGTGGTGCGCTGCGGACCGGGTTGGCGGCGAGCCGCGTGATGGGAATCGTGGTCAATGTGCAGGGGCAGCCGCCGCGGCCGCCGGTGAATGAGTTCTCTCTCGAGACCCCGGAAGGCATGTTTGTTTTGAACAACAATCTCTATATTGTCGATACGCTGGCGAATCGAATTCTCCGTTATGACCCCTTTGAGTCCTGGGCCGAGGAGACGCTACTGACCCCGTCACCGCCTGCGAAGGCGGTCTTTGGTCAGCCCGATCTGTTGAGCTTTCGTGCCAACCGGGGCGGACGGTCGGCGACCGATTCGTCCTTCTTTCGGCCGACCAACGCCGTTGTCGCCGGAACAGACCTTTACCTCTGCGATACGGCCAATCACCGCCTGCTAGTGATCCCGTTCAGTTCGAACAACTTGCAGCCGGCGGTCCGGGTCCAGGGACAGTTGGCGCTGACCTACAACTCCCGGAATCTGATCGAGGGCCGGGAACTGTTTACGGTCACGGGCTTGTTTGAGCTTCCCAACGGCGGTGGCCGCGCGATCCTGAGCGGTGGCGTGACCATCGACCGGACGAGTTCGCCACCGCGGCTCTATGTGGCCGATTCGGGCAACAACCGGATTCTGGGATTTGCCAACGCTCTGACGGTGAAGCCGGGCGATCTGGCCGACGTCATCATCGGGCAGGCGGACCGCTTTTCGGGAGTGGTGAACTCGCCGGCCAACGACCCGGATGTACTGAACGATACCGGGCTGTTTAATCCGACCGGGGTCATCACCGATGCGCAGGGCAATCTGTGGGTTGCCGATACGGGTAACGGGCGGGTGCTGCGTTTTGCGCGTCCCTTTGATCAACCGCGCGACCGGCAGCAGAGGGCCAACCTGGTGATAGGGCAGAGCAACTTCAACATCAAACTCACGGATCCGACCCGCACGAACATGCGTTCGCCGTACGGAATCGCGTTCACGATTGACGGACACCTGATTGTGTCCGACTCGGCTCTCAACCGTCTGCTCTACTTCCGGCGTCCGGCCAACGGCGATTTTACCAATGGGCAGGCGGCCAATACGGTGTTCGGCCAGCGCGATTTCATCTCCCAGGGCACGACAGAAGGCGATAACCGGTTTAACGTGCCCGGCCATCTGGCGACCGATACCGATGACCGGGTCTACGTCTGCGACTTGGGAAAGAGCCGGATTGTTGTTTTCGATCGCGTGCCGACAGCGGCGAACGATCCTGCCCCGGTACTTGTCTTGCGCTCAGCGCTGAGTGCTACTGACGGGCTGCGGAACCCTCAGGGCATCACGGTCAGTGAGCGCACCGGAGAAATCTGGGTTGCGGACGGGCAGAACAACCGGCTGGTTCGCTTCCCCCGCTTCGACCTGCTCATTTTTAACCCCTTGGCCAACTTCAAGATCGATGCTCCCTCGCCCGTAGCCCTGGCTCTCGATCCCTTGGATAATCTGGTGGTGGCGGACGGGACGAACCGTCTGGCGTTCCACTACGCGCGTCTGGTGGCGATCAGTGCGGCGCACTACCTGGACCGCGACCTGTCGCCCGGTTTGGTGGCGACCATGGCGCCCTTGGGGATTCGCTTCACTGAGAATACGATGACGTTCTCGAGCGTTCCCGTTCCGAAGGTGATGGATGACATCGAGGTTTTGGTGAACGGCGAGGCCGCTCCGTTGTACTACGTCTCGCCGACGATCATTAACTTTTACGTACCGATGAGTACGCCCACCTCAGGAACGATCGACGTGCTGGTGCAGAAGAAGTCCACCGGGCAAATCCTGGCCAGTTCCTCGTTACCTGCGGCGGTGGCCACGCCAGGATTCTTCACGACGACGCAAAACGGCCGGGGCCAGATTGCCGCTCTAAACGAAGACAACACGGTGAACTCGGCCTCGAATCCGGTAGGCCGCGGCAAAGTAATCCAACTCTATGCCACCGGACAGGGCTTCCTGCCCGATGCTCCGCCTGATGGAGTTCCCGCACCTACCAACCGGCTGGTCTCGACGCCCCTGCGACCGCGCGTGATCATCAACACCACCGATGGCGAGGTGCTGTTCTCGGGCCTTGCGCCGGGCTTTGTCGGGGTATGGCAGCTCAATGTGAGGGTGCCGGAATCGGTGCCTCCGGGCAACAGCATCGTGGTTGCGATCCTGCATCTGGGTATTCCGAGTAACTCGAACCGGGGCGGCGGAACGCCGATTCAGACGACCATCGCTGTTCGCTAAATTTTGACGGCCGGCTCTGCTCACCGGCACGGCGGGCCGTTATAAACTGGTGTCACATCTATGAAATATGGTCTTTCCATTCGTCCGGATGGCGATCTTGATTTTGTCGCGCTCGGCGCGTTGATTCATCGCCTCGATCCGGGAGTAATTCCTTTCCGCAAGGCTACGGAGTGTCACATCCATGTGAGCGGTGGCGAATTCAACGTCGCCGCCAACCTTGCCGACTGCTTCGGTCTCCACACGGGTGTCGTCTCGGCTATGGTCGATTACCCGATCGGCGAACTGATTGCCGAACGGGTCAAAGCGATGGGGGTCAAAGCCTTCTACAAACGGTTCAAGCACGACGGGGTCCATGGCCCCAACATGGCGACCGTCTACAGTGATCGCGGCCAGGGGATGCGTGCGCCGGTCGTTTTCTACAACCGCTCGAATGAAGCGGCGGCGCAGTTGAAGCCGGGCGATTTCGACTGGCAGCGTATCTTTGCCGGCGGAGTTCGCTGGTTCCATAGCGGTGGCATCTTTGCCGCCCTGTCGAAAACTACTCCCGAGTTAATCATCGAAGGCATGGAAGCAGCCCGGCGGGCCGGGGCGATCGTTTCCCTGGATCTGAACTACCGCGCCAAGTTGTGGAACATTCTCGGCGGGCACGAGCGTGCCCTCGAAGTCATTGGCCGCATCGTCAAGAATGTCGATGTGCTGATCGGCAATGAGGAGGACCTGCAACTCGGCTTGGGCATTCCGGGACCGGAAGTGGCGGCGACTTCCAAGCTCGACCCTTCGACCTTCTTCGGGATGATCGACCGGGTGCGGGAGCAGCATCCGCAGATCAAAGTCGTGGCGACGACGCTGCGCGAAGTTCATTCGACCAACCGCCACAGCTGGGGCGCGGTGGCCTGGATCGATGGCAAGACCTATGTCTCGCCGACTTGTGAGCTCGATGTCGTGGACCGCGTGGGCGGCGGCGACGGGTTTGCGGCCGGCTTGATCTTCGGTATGCTATCGGGCGAAGAGCCGGAGGAGTGCGTCCGGCTCGGCTGGGCGCACGGCGCTCTGCTGACCACCTTCCCCGGCGATACCACCATGGCGACGGTGGAGCAGGTACGCGCTCTGGCCAAGGGCGGTTCGGCGCGCATCCAGCGTTAGAGGCGGTAGCGGCGAGCGAGTTTCTCGTTCCAGGAGATCCCGAAGCCGGGACGCAGCGGGATCTCCAGCCCTCCGTTGACGACCCGTTCGGGAGGATCGAGCAACTCTCCTCGCCAGCTGACTTCGCCCCATTGCAACTCGAGGATCTCGCAGTTGCCAAGCCCGGCGATCGCATGGAGACTGGCCACCGTGGCTACCGGGCCGCTGGGGTTATGCGGCGCAACCGCCACCTGGTGCGCTGCGGCCATGGCGGCGATGTGAGTCAACGCCAGTAGGCCGCCGCAATGTTTGACGTCCGGCATGATCACCGCGGCGGCCTTTTCCCGGCAGAGGGGCAGGAAGCCATCGACCCCGAACAGGAACTCGCCGCCGGCGATTGGCTGGCGGATCCGGCGGGCGATCTCCACGGTTTCCGCCACCCGCGCCGGGGCCACCGGCTCCTCGTACCAACGCAGCCGCAGGGGCTCGAGCTCCCGGGCGACGCGCACGGCCTCGGCTACGGTGAAGTTGCTGTGCACATCCACCATTACGTCGACCGACGGCCCGACCGCCTCGCGGATAGCGCGGGTGCAGTCGATCCCCTGACGGGCCGAGATCCTGGGATAGCCGTCCCAGGGCGCTGCTTTCAAGGCCGTGTAACCTTCCGCCACGGCCTGGCGCGCGGAGGCGGCAAAGCCGGCCGGCGAGCGATCGGTGGTTGCTCGGTTAATGTTGGCGTAGAGCGGAATTCGCTGCCGGAGCGCGCCGCCGAACAGGGTATGGGTGGGGACGCCCAGCGTTTGTCCGGCCAGGTCCCAGAGGGCCTGTTCGATGGCGCTGTAGGCGGTCGCGCCGAGCAGCCCACCGGCCCGCGCCAGCGGCTCGGCCGTCCGACGGTAAGCGGCGATGGCCAGGGGGGAGTGGCCCTCAACGAGGGCGGCGAAGCTGGCGAGGGCCTGCTCCATCTCGCGCGCCTGAGCGGCAGAAGTGGAGGCGAATCCGAAGGCATCCGAGGCCTCGCCGAGGCCGCTGATCCCGCTGTCAGTGTGCAGTTGGACGATCAGCCAAACCGTTCGGGAGGTTGCCCGCACCGGCCACAGCGAATAGCCCTTGATCTTCGGCCTGGCCTGCCCGAGCAGCGGGATCGTCCCCGCGGCCAAAAGTGCCCGTCTGCTCCATTGCATCGCTCGATTATCCGCTATTTCCCGGGTGTGCCGCGCCTTGGTTGCCCGAGCGGTTACCCTGGGGGGATGCTCCGTTTCCGCCGCTACCGTTCCGCTGATCGGGAGGCCGTGCTGCGGGTGTTTCGCAGTAATGTGCCGGATTACTTTGCGGCGGCCGAAGAGCCTTGGCTGAAGCAGGTGTTGCGTGAGGCCGCCTGCCCGCTGTTCGTTCTGACCGAAGATCGGGAAGTTATCGGCTTCGGCGGGTTTGAAGTTGCCGAGTTTGCCAATGTGGCATACCTCGTATTTGGTATGGTCGACCGCCGCCATCACGGGCGCGGCCTGGGCCGGCGTCTGCTCGAGTTCCGCCTCGCCCGGATTGCGGCGGCGCGGCGGGCCCCCCGTTATGTTGCGGTCGATACTACGCCCGCGATTGCCCCCTTTTTTGAGCACTGCGGATTTGAGCGGATTGCGGAGTGGCCGGAGGGCTACCGCCACGGCTTCGACCGGATCGACTTGCGCTATGATTTCGCCGCGCGCGGGGGGAAGTTGCCGGCTGCACGGCCGCGTCTGCCTGGAGAGGACTGACGCAGCTGGCCGGGCAGGCGCGGGGCGCTTTGTTCCTTAACGGGCGGGCCTTAACGGGCGGGCCAACGCCGCCCGGGGCGGATTCGCGCGGATGGCCGGGTCGCCGGGGCAGGCCCGCGCCCTTCCGGGGCCGCTGCTGCGCCCGTGAGAGCTTCTTGGTACCGGAGGTCGTTTCTGCTGCCCTTCGCGGTCTCTTTCTTCAACCGTGTACTCCGCTGTGGGGACCGCCGGGCTGCCGTTTCGCGGCGCAGGACGCCGCCGCCGGTGCTCGGCGTGTCACTGCGCGCGATGGGGAGCTATGCGGAGGACCGGTCGACGGGAGAGCTACCCTTTCGCCGCGCGCGAAGTACCACCGTCGGCGGCTTGGCCGCCGCGCTGAGCCTGCTTGGCCCGCAGCCGGGCCAGCGCCTCCTCCCCGGCCCGTCGGGCCTCGGGCGTCAGCGGTTCCGGCGACTCGGCATACTCCCGGGCCGCCCCGGCCAGCCAGAATGCATACCCGCAGGCCACCACCACACTGAAAACGCCGAACGAAACCGCGCCAACTCGCAAAATCGACAGGGCAAACCACGCCACGAGTCCGTATCCGGGTAGCGCGCACAATACAAGGACAAGAAGTTTTGTTTTCGGACTCACAGAGGAACCCACCCCCCTTCCGCCGCCGACCGGAAGACTCCCTCGATCACCCGCATGTTGTTCACCGCCTGCGCCGCCGGGACCGGAACGGGGGCCCCGGCCAGCACGGCTTCGGAAAAGGCATCGAACTCCACCGTGTACTGGTCAACAGCCGGCAACTCCGTCGGATCGCCGTTCAGGAAGATGCGGCTCGGCCGGTCCGGCGGCGCGTTGAACGGGATCTCGACTTCAATGTGCCCCGCCGTACCGTAGAAATGCATTTTCTGGTAGGGGTGCAGCTGCGTCGAGCAGGTGAAACTGGCCTGTACACCGTCAAAGTCGAGCAGGGCGGAGGTTAGCCGGTCGGTGCCGAAGACCGGATCCCGTTCGACCATCCCGAGCACGCGCACCGGTTCGCGCTCGCTGACAAAGCGCGATGTGAAGATCGGGTAGCAGCCGATGTCCATGAGCGCCCCGCCGCCGGCCTCCACTTTGTTCCGGATGTTGGCCGGATCGACGTTGTGATAGCTGAAAAACCCTTGAATCGCCCGCAGTTGCCCGATTTTTCCCGCGCGGACCCACTCGCGCGCCCGCAGCCATTGCGGGTGGGTGGCCACCATGAACGCCTCCCCGATCTGCACGCCGCACTCACGCTGGACTGCGGCAAGCTGCTCGGCTTCGGCCACGTTCATAGCGATGGGCTTTTCGCAGAGCACGTGTTTGCCCGCGCGGGCGGCGGCTGCGGCCCATTCGACGTGCAAATGGTTGGGCAGCGGGATGTAGACGGCGTCGATGGCCGGGTCGTTCAGCACGCCGGCGTAGGAGTCGAAAACGCGGGGAATCCCGAGCGTCTCGGCCTTGGCCACCTGCGCGGAGCCGATGGCCTCCAGGCGGGCGGTCCGGCAGTGTGCCAGGGCGGGTAGAACTTTGGTCAGAAAGAACTTAGACGTGCTGAGGACGCCCCAGCGGAGAATGGTGGCCACGTGAAAACTTTACCGCTTTTTGCCCGGGCCGCGCATCCGCTCCATTATGCGGAATCTCGTCATCGTTCTGGGTGATCAGTTGAACGATGATTCGTCGGCCTATGATGGATTTGACCGGAACAAGGACGCCGTCTGGATGGCGGAGGTGGCCGAAGAGTCCACGCACGTCTGGTCGCACAAGGCGCGCATCGCGCTTTTCCTTTCGGCCATGCGGCACTTTGAGCAGCGGCTGACCCAGAAGGGCCATTGCGTGGTCTACCGGCGGCTCGATGATTTCAACAACACCCACTCGCTCCGCAAAGAGCTGATCAAGGCCTGTGAACAGTTCCGTCCGGCGAAACTGATCCTGGTCGAGCCGGGAGACTACCGCGTGCGGGGCGAACTGCTGCAGGCGGCCAAGAAGGCCGGCGTACCGCTCGAAATCCGTCCGGACCGGAGCTTCTTCTGCTCGGTTGACGAGTTCAAGCGCTGGGCCGAAGGCCGTAAGCAGCTGCGCATGGAGTTTTTCTACCGCGAGATGCGCCGGAAGTTCGGTGTCCTGCTTGATGGCAGCGAACCCGAGGGCGGCCGCTGGAACTATGACGTCGAGAACCGCGGCTCCCTGCCCAAGTCCGGTCCCGGCCCGCTGCGCCCTCCGCTGCGCTTTGAACGGGACAACACGACGAAGTACGTCCTCGAACTGGTTGATTTCCGGTTCAGCCGCCACCCCGGCTCGCTCGACAACTTCGATTGGCCGGTGACGGCGGAGCAGGCCGACGCCGCCCTCGACGACTTCATTACCCATCGCCTCCCGCACTTCGGGCAGTATCAGGACGCCATGTGGACCAACGAACCCTGGCTCTACCATTCGCGCCTGTCGGCGGCGATGAACCTGAAACTGCTCGACCCCCGGAAGGTGGTTACCGCCGCCGAAGCAGCCTACCGGGTGGGCAAGGTCTCCCTCGCGCAGGCCGAAGGCTTTATCCGGCAGGTTCTCGGCTGGCGCGAGTACGTGCGCGGCGTTTACTGGAGCTATATGCCCGAGTATGCTGACCGCAATGAGATGGGAGCCCACGAACCGCTGCCCAAGTGGTTCTGGACCGGCAAGACCGAGATGAACTGCCTCAAGCAGACGCTGCGGCAGACGCTCGATTACGGCTACGCCCACCACATCCAGCGGCTCATGGTGACCGGTCTCTACTGCCTGCTCGCCGGGATCGATCCCCGGCAGGTCCACGAGTGGTATCTCGCCGTCTACGTTGACGCTGTCGAGTGGGTCGAACTGCCCAATACGATCGGCATGAGCCAGTACGCCGACGGCGGGGTGATGGCGTCGAAGCCCTACGTCGCCTCCGGCAAGTACATCGACAAAATGTCGAACTACTGCTCCGGCTGCCAGTACGACCCGGCCAAGCGCGAAGGCGAGGGCGCGTGTCCCTTCACCACGATGTACTGGCAATACCTGCAGCGCCACCGCGACGTGCTCGCCAAAAATCCGCGCATGCTGCTGCAGATCAAGAATCTGAACCGGATGGATTTGCCTGGAGAGGAGGGTGTCGCCCCGTCGCCATCGCAGCCGGGTTCGGTGGAGGAGCGATCGCTGTGAACTACCTGATTTTCGGCGCCACCGGCGGCATCGGCACGGCGCTTTGTAAGCAACTACAGGCAGCGGGCCACCGGGTGTTCGCCTCGGGACGGGATCCGCAGAAGCTGGCCATTCTGGCGAGCGAACTGGGCACCCCTCCGCTGCTGGCCGACGCGACCGTTCCGGCCGAAGTCGCCGATGCCTTCGCGCAGGCGGGCCCGGTTGACGGCATCGCCAACTGCGTGGGCAGTCTGCTGTTGAAGCCGGCGCACATTACGACGGACGAAGAGTGGGCCGGGGTGCTGCGGACCAACCTCGATAGCGCCTTCTACATCCTCCGCGCCGGCGCCAAGGCCATGATGAGCACAGGCGGCAGCATCGTGCTGGTCTCCTCGGCGGCAGGTCGCCTGGGTTTGCAGAACCACGAGGCGATTGCCGCGGCCAAGGCCGGCATCATCGGCCTGATGCTGTCGGCGGCCGCCACCTACGCCCCGCGCAACATCCGCGTCAACTGCGTGGCGCCGGGCCTGACGGCGACTCCGCTCACCGCCCGCATCACCACCAACGAGACCGCCGCCAAAGCCTCCATGGCCATGCATCCGCTCGGCCGCCTCGGCACCGCCGAGGACGTCGCCGCCATGATCGCCTTCCTGCTCGAGCCGCAGGCGGCGTGGATCACCGGGCAGACTTTCGGCGTCGACGGCGGCCTCGGCACCGTCCGCAGCAAATCCTGAACTCCTCATGCGCATCCTGCTCTACAGCGGCAAAGGCGGCGTCGGCAAGACCTCCGTCGCCGCCGCCACCGGTCTTCATCTGGCGCGCCTCGGCTACCGCACGCTCGTCATGAGCGTCGACCCGGCCCACTCGCTCGCCGACTCCTTTGCCCTCAAGACGAGTCTTTTCGACGCCGCCACGGCCGATCCCTACGCCGTCCGTCCCAACCTTGACGTGCAGGAGGTGAACATCCAACTCGAGATCAAGCGCCATTGGCGCGAGATTTCAAGCTACGTCACCAGCGTCCTGCGCACCTCCGGCCTCTCCGATGTCGAAGCCGAAGAGATGGCCATCCTGCCCGGCATGGAGGAGCTGTCGGCGATGATGTACGTCAACCAGTACCGCCGCAGCGAGCGCTACGACGTCATCGTCCTCGACTGCGCCCCCACGGCCGAAAGCCTCCGCTTCATCTCCATGCCGACCACGCTCGAGTGGTACATGAAGCACATCTTCACCGTCGAGCGGAACGTGCTCAAGGCCATCCGGCCCATTGCCAACAAGCTCTCGCCGGTCGAGTTGCCCAACGACTCCTACTTCGCCAACGTGCTCGAACTCTTCGGCCGCATCGAAGGCATCGATCAGCTGCTCGAAGACCCGCAGACGACCTCCGTCCGTCTCGTCACCAACGCCGAACGCATGGTGATGCGCGAAACGCAGCGGGCGTTCGTCTACTTCTCCCTCCACGGCCTGACCGTCGACAACATCATTGTCAATCGGGTGCTGCCTCCTGAAGCCGATGGCTTCTTCCGGGGCTGGCGCGAGGCGCAGACCGCGGTGATCGGTGAGATGACGGGCTACTTCGATCCCGTACCGCTGCGGCAGGCGCCGCTGTTCGCCGAAGAGGTGATGGGGCTGGACCGGCTGGACCGGCTTGCTCAAGTGCTCTATAGCAATGACGAAGACCCGGCGCGGGTCAGCCGCGACGAGCGGCCGTACTCGTTCGGCAAGAACGAGGTGCGCCTGCTGCTGCCGTTCGCCGTCAAGGGCGAAGTCGGGCTGTTCAAGAAGGGCGACGAACTGGTCGTGGAGATCGGCACGCTCCGCCGCCACGTCGGCCTGCCGACGTCGATGGCGGCGCTCGAACCGGCCCGCGCCCGCCTCGAGGATCGTACACTCGTGGTGGAGATGCGCCCGCTTGCCTGAACGCCTTGCCTTTACCCACGGAACCTTGCTCACCGACGCGGGCGAGGTTCGCGATGCCCTAGTGCTGGTTGAGGGCGGCCGCATCGCCTACGCCGGTCCCTGGACGGCGCCTCCCGCCGAGGCTACCGTCGTCGATGCCACCGGTCTGTACATCGCCCCGGGCCTGATCGACATCCACATCCACGGCGGCGACGGCAGCGACTTCATGGACGCGACGCCGGAGGACGTCGACCGCATCTTCGTCTACCATGCCCGCCACGGCGTCACGGCGCTATGCCCCACGACGGCCACCGCCCCGCACGCCGAAATCCTCGCCTGTCTGGATTCGATCAACGCCTACCGCAGCCGCGGCAACCGCTACGGCCGCGCTCTCGGCGCCCACATCGAAGGCCCGTATCTGTGCCAGACCAAGCGCGGCTGCCATCTGCCCGATTACGTCCGCAACCCGGTCGAGGCCGAATGGAGCGAACTGCTCGAACGCGGGCCGCTCGCGACGATGACCCTGGCGCCGGAACTGCCCGGCGCTCGCCCCTTGATCGAGGCGCTGCGCCGGCGCGGCGCCATCCCGTCGATTGGCCACAGCGAGGCGCTCTATCACGAGATCGTCGAAGCGCTCGACTGGGGCGCCGCTCACGCCACGCATCTGTACTGCGCCATGACCGACGCCATGAACAACCGCTGGCGCGGCACGCCGAATCCGCGCACGGCCGGGATTGTCGAAGCGGTCTATCTCGAAGAGCGGCTGTCGAGCGAACTGATCACCGACGGCAAGCACCTGTCGAAGGAGATGATGATTCTGGCGCTGCGTAACAAGGGCTACGACAAACTCGCCATCATCTCCGACGCCATGCGCGGCGCCGGCATGCCGGACGGTGAGTACACCTTCGGCCCGCGCCACGGTATGGTGGCCGTCGTCAAAAACCGCGAGGCGCGCATTCCCGACGGCACCGCGCTTGCGTCGAGCGTTTACGCGATGGACGAGATGGTGCGCGTGTTCCGCGACGCGACCGGGGTGCCGCTCTGGCAGGCCGTTCGCATGGCCTCGCTGACGCCGGCCGAGATCCTGGGCGTCGACGACGAACTCGGCAGTCTGCGCCCGGGCAAGGCGGCCGACGTGATTCTGCTCGACGAGGGCTGCCGCGTGCACGGCACCTGGATTGCGGGCGGGAGGATACACTGAGAGCATGAGCGATGAGAAAGCGCGCGGCACGGGGTGCGGCTGCAACGCGGAAGCAATTGAACAGCATTTCCGCGCGGCCGGCGTGGAGTTCCTAAAGGGGCTCCGGCTGCTGATTGACACCTCGATTCAGGAACTCGAGCCGAAGCCGAAGACCGGTTCCAAGATCACCGTCGAATAAGACACAATAAGAGCTTCATGGATCCGACGAAGCTCCGCAGTTACTCCTGGTTCAACGGCAAGGAGTACTACAATTTCTCTCGCCGCGCCAACATTCGCGCTCTGGGCCTTTCGCGGCAGGCCTTCCACGGCAAGCCGGTGGTGGGCATCTGCAACTCGTTCAGCGAACTGAACAACTGCAACGCCCACCTGCGCCAGGTGGCCGATGCGGTCAAGCGCGGGGTATGGGCCGCCGGTGGTTTCCCGCTCGAGTTTCCGGTCATCTCGCTGGGCGAGCAGTACATGAAACCCACGACGATGCTCTTTCGCAATCTCATGGCGATGGATGTCGAGGAGTCGGTGCGGGCCAATCCGCTCGACGGTGTCGTCATGCTGTGCGGCTGCGACAAGACCACCCCGGCCATGCTCATGGGCGCGGCCTCGGCCGACGTGCCGGCGCTGATTCTCACCGGCGGCCCCACGCTTTCGGGTAACTATAAAGGCCGCGCCATCGGGCAGGGAACCGACGGCCGCAAGATCTTCGACCTCTACCGCACCGGCGAGGTCTCCCCCGAACAGCTCGAAGAGATTGAAGGCTGCATGGTGCGCTCGGCCGGCCACTGCACGGTTATGGGCACCGCCTCCACGATGGCGATCATCGCCGAGGCGCTCGGCATGTCGCTACCCGGCTCGGCCGCTATTCCGGCCCCGGATTCCCGGCGCCTCGCCATGGCTGAAATGGCCGGCCGGCGTATGGTCGAGATGATCGCCGAGGGGCTCAAGCCCTCGCGCATTCTCACCCGCGAGGCCTTTGAAAACGCCGTGACGGTCGATATGGCCATCGGCGGATCCACCAACGCCGTGGTCCACCTGCTCGCCATCGCCGGCCGCACACCGAACAAGCTGACGCTCGACGACTTCGACGCCATCTCCCGCCGCACGCCCTTCCTCGTTAATGTCCGCCCCTCGGGCCAGCACATGATGGAGGAGTTCTTCTACGCCGGTGGTGTCCCGGCCGTGATGCGGGAGCTGTTGCCGCAGCTGCACGGCAATGCGCTCACCGTCAACGGCAAGACCGTGGCGGAAAACGTAGCCGATGCGCCCAACCACAACACCGACGTCATTCGCCCGGCCGCGAACCCGCTCCATGCCGAAGGCGGCACCGTGGTCCTGCGCGGGAACCTCTCGCCCCACGGCGCGGTGTTTAAACAGACCGCCGCCAGCCCCCACCTGTGCAAGCACACCGGCCCGGCCTACGTCTTTGAAACCTATCAGCAGATGCACGACACGATCGACTCGATGGACCTTCCGATCGACGCCAATACCGTGCTCGTGATGAAAGGCTGCGGTCCGCACGGGGCGCCCGGGTTCCCCGAATGGGGCCACATCCCGATGCCCAAGGTCCTGCTGGCGCAGGGCGTGGCTGATTGTGTCCGCATCTCCGATGCCCGCATGTCGGGCACCAGCTTCGGCACCGTCGTGCTCCATGTCTCGCCCGAATCCGCCATCGGCGGCCCGCTGGCGATTGTCGAAACCGGGGACCTGATTACGCTCGACGTCGAGGCCCGGCAGCTGCATCTGCACCTTTCTGACGAAGAGATCGCCCGCCGGCTGGCCGCCTGGAAACCCGCCCCGCCACACTTTACCCGCGGCTACGGCAAGCTCTTTCTGTCTCATGTCACGCAGGCGCATCTCGGCTGCGACTTCGATTTCCTCGCCGCCGAATGAAGTGGCGCACCCCGGCCGCCTGGCTCATCCTGCTCTGGCTCCTTTGGGTGGTCAATAAAGGAGCCTGGGAGGGGTACTTCGCCGGCGATGATCTCGATTCGTTCGCCTGGATGCGCTGGGCGCGGCCCGGGACTTTTCTCGCCGGCTTCTTGTCGCCGTCCTTCTATGCCATGAACTTTCGGCCCGTGACCCACGCGCTGTTCACGGGCCTGTTCCACGCGGCCGGCTACGAGTTCCGCTGGTATGTGCTGGCGGTGCAGCTATTGCACGTGCTGAATCTCGGGTTGCTGAGCGCGCTGCTGGGCCGGCTGGGGGTGGGTTGGGCGGCGCGATGGTGCGGGCTGGGCCTGTTTGCCTTCCATGTCGCGTGTCTCGAAGCCTACTGGAAGCCGATGTTTCTCTATGACGTCGTCTGCGCCTCCTTCTGCCTGGCGACGCTGTGGGCTTGGGTGGCCGGCCGGCCCTGGTGGCAGCCGCTGCTGCTGTTCTGGTGCGCGTATAAGTCGAAGGAGCTGGCTGTTGGGCTGCCCGTGGTGCTGCTGGCCTATGAGCACTGGCTCGGCCAGCGGCGGTACCGGGCGCTGGCTCCCTTCTTTGCCGTGTCTCTGCTGTTCGGCGTGCAGGCGTTGTTCGTGCAAGGGGGCAGGGAAGGGGACTACGGGTTGCGCCTGACGCCGCTTTCGCTGGCGCAGACCGTGGACTTCTACGCGACGAAAATCCTGCTGCTGCCGCACGCCGGCTTCGCCCTGCTGGCGGTGCCGCTGCTCAGCCGGGATAAACGCGTGCGCTGGGGCCTGGCTGCCTTTGTGGTGTTGCTGGCGCCCATGTTCGTGGTGCCGAATCGTACCTTGTCCGCTTACCTCTACCTGCCGCTCGCGGGCCTGGCCGTGGCGCTGGCCGCGGTGGCCGAACGGTTCAGTTGGCGCCGCGTCGCACCGCTGCTGGCTCTTTGGCTGGGCGTCAACTATATCCAAATGCGGCCTGTCCGCTCCACGCTGCTGGCCCAGGCGGCCGAGCATCGGGCCTACTTTACGGCCGTGCAGGCTTTCGCCCGCCAGCAGCCGGCGCTTCGCCGGTTCCTGATTGACAGCTATCCGCCGAGCCTGCACTGGTGGGGCGTCACCGGGTCGCTGCGCCTGGCCTTTGCCTCGAACGATCTCGAAGCCCTCCCGGCCGAGGCGTTCTCGACGAAAGACCGGCCCGCCGGGGACGGCTCGCTGGCCCTGCTGTCCTGGGATGGCCCGGCGCGGCGCCTGGACGCGCTCGCCCACGTGGCGGGCCAGCCGGATGCTTCGTGGATCGAGATGTCGCGGCTTACCCCGCTCTGGCAACTGGAGTCCGGCTGGTACGGCCGCGATGGCGCCTTCCGCTGGACCCATCCGTTGGCCACCGCCCGCCTGCACCGGCCCGCCGATGCGTTGGGCTTCGAGATGAGGCTGAACATCGGCCCGGACTACATCCGCGAGATCGGTGCCGTAACCCTCGAAACCCGCCTCGATGGCGCGTTGCTTGGCCGCCACACGTTTACCCGGCAGGGTTGGCAAACGGTTCGCTATCCGCTCCCCCCCGCGCCCGCCGGGGCTGCCCGCGTGGAGTTTATCGTCACCCCGCCCTTCCGCCCCTTGAACGGCGATCCCCGCCGCCTCGGCATTCCCATGGGCGCCTTCGGCTTCCGCTAGCGATCGAGTAACGGTACGCACCGGCTGCTCGGCCGCCACACGTTTACCCGGCAGGGTTGGCAAACGGTTCGCTATCCGCTGCCCCTCGCGCCCGCCGGGGCTGCCCGCGTGGAGTTTATCGTCACCCCGCCCTTCCGCCCCTTGAACGGCGACCCCCGCCGCCTCGGCATTCCCATGGGCGCCTTCGGCTTCCGCTAGCGATAAACTAACGGTATGCACCGTTTTCTGCTCTCTGCTCTTCTGCTTCCCGCCCTGCTACTGGCCGAAGGCGCCTCCGGCATCTCCTGGAAAATGCCCAGCGGCTGGAAGGCGCTGCCGGAGCGCCCCATGCGCGCCGCCACCTACACGGTCCCCGGCACTCCGGAAACGGGCGAGTGCGCTGTGTTCTATTTCGGCCCCGGGCAGGGCGGCGGCGTTGAAGCCAACATCACCCGCTGGGAGGGGCAGTTCCCCACCCGCACCGGCCAGACCAAGCGCAGCAAAGGCACCGTGGCCGGCTTCCCGGTTACCTATCTGGACTTATCGGGCACCTACGCCTGGTCGGCCTCGCCGATGTCTCCCGACAAGGTCATGAAGCCGGGTTATCGCATGCTGGGCGCCATTGTGGAAGCCCCGCAGGGCAGCGTGTTCTTCAAGTTCACGGCCCCGGAAAAAGTGGTCGTCGCCAATGAAGCCGCTTTCAAACAGATGGTTCAGGGGATCACCAAATGACCTCGCGCCGCCGCTTCCTGGCCGCCGCCTCCTCCGGACTCGTGGCCCGCGCCGCCGAATGGCCGCAGTGGCGGGGCGCGGGGCGCGACGGCAAGGCGAACGAATCGGGTTTGCTGCGGCAGTGGCCCGCCAACGGTCCGAAGGTCGTGTGGACCGCCACGGGTCTCGGCGAAGGCTACTCGTCATTTTCAGTCGCAGGCGGCCGGCTCTTCACCCAGGGCCAGCAAGGGCGTACGGAGTTTGTCTTCGCCTACGACGCAGCCACGGGCCGGAAGCTATGGGCGACCCCGGCCGGCGGCAGCTACAACGAAAGCCGCGGCAACGGGCCGCGCGGCACCCCGACCGTCGACGGACCAATGCTCTATAGCATGTCGGCCGATGGCACGCTGACGGCGATCAGCAAAGCCGATGGGAAGAAACAGTGGGAGCAGAACGTCGTCGATAAGTTCGGCGGTGAGGTCGCCCATTGGGGCATGAGCGAATCGCCGCTGATCGACGGGAATCGGGTGATCGTGCAGCCCGGCGGCCGCGGCGCCGCCGTCGTGGCGCTCGACAAAACCAGCGGAAAGCTCATTTGGAAGTCCGGCAGCGACCGCGCGGGATATGCCTCGGCGATCGCGTTTGATTTTGGCGGTATCCGCAACGTGGTTGCCTTTACCGGCGAAGGCGTGGTGGGAATGAATGCTGCCACGGGCGAGCTGTTATGGCGCTACGACAAAGTGGCCAACCGGACGGCCAACATCGCCACGCCGCTCTATAGCAATGGCCACCTGTTTGTCAGCTCCGACTACGGCACCGGCTGCGCACTGCTGAAATTGAGCGGCGAGGGAGGCAAGGTGAAGGCGCAGGAGGTCTACTTCAATCGGGATATGCGCAACCACTACTGCTCGAGCGTACTGGTGGGTGAGCATCTCTACGGCTTCTCGGCGAACATTCTCACCTGCATGAAGCTGCTCACCGGCGAGGTCGCCTGGCGGGACCGCAGCGTGGGCAAAGGTCAACTGCTGTTTGCCGATGGCATGCTGTTTCTGCAGGGGGAAGAGGGCGTGCTGGCGCTGGCGGAAGCCACCCCGGCCGCATACAAAGAGCTGGCCCGGCATCGCCTCGGGCGCGGCGAGTACCCGGTTTGGACGCAGCCCGTCGTGGCCGATGGCCGCCTGTTTGTCCGCGATCAGGACCGGCTCGCGTGCTTCGCTGTGCGGGCCTCGTAGCCCATTCGAATCCCTGCCCCGGCGCTCTCGTTGCCGGCTGCCTCGCGACCGCCGCTTCGCAGTCCGCGCCGTCAGTAGTCCACGCGCACAAGATACAGCCCCTGCCCGGGGACCGTATTCCCCGCCCGGGCCCGCTGCGGGGTGGCCAGCAGGGCGCGCACCCCCTCCGCCGAGAGGTTCCCGCGACCGACCTCAATCAACGTCCCGACCAGATTCCGCACCATATGCTTCAAAAACCCGCTGCCTTCCACCCGGTAGAGCAGCAGCGGCCCCTCCTCGGCCATCTCCGAGACCCAGATGCGCCGGACTTTGGAATGTCCCAGGGCATCCTTGGCATCGGCAGCCGAAAAGGAGGAGAAATCGTGTTCGCCGGCAAAAAGCGGCGCCGCGGTGATCATTGCCGTTACGTCGAGTGGATAGGGATGCGTGTAGACGTAGCGGGCCAGGTGGGGCGGGCAGATCCGCTCACGCCAGATGCGGTACTCATACCGTTTGCCGCGCGCGGAGAAGCGGGCATGAAAGTCGGCGGGCGCCTCCTCGGCGGCTACAATACGGATGGCCGGCGGCAGCAGTCGGTTCACGGCCCGCTGTAGGTTTTCGGGGGGAATCGGATTCGTTGTGCGAAACGAAGCCACCTGACCGAGGGCGTGGACCCCGGCGTCGGTTCGTCCGCTGCCGTGGATGGTGACCTTCTCCTTGGTAGCCTGCCAGAGCGCCCGCTCAATTTCGCTCTGAATCGTCACCTGGTCCGGTTGCACCTGCCAGCCGGCGTAGTCGGCCCCGTCGTAGGCGATGGTGAGCCGGAAGGTCCGGCCCTCAGGCGACATTGCGCGAGCCGGGCTTGACGACCGGCAGGCCCTGCTGACACAGCGGACAGCTCGCCGGCTCCCACGCGGTCACCTGTAAGGTCGCCAGCGCAATCCGGGAGACGCCCACATCCGCCTGCCCGCCGCTGCGGTCGATGATCGACCCGGCGCCCAGCACCGTGGCCCCGCAGCTGTTCAGAATCCCGATCACCTCGCGCGTGCTGCCGCCGGTCGTAATCACGTCCTCCACGACGACGACGGTCTCGCCGGGCTCAATCGCAAAGCCGCGCCGGAGCGTCATCTGGCCCGTGGCGTCCCGCTCGGTGAAGACGAACCGGCAATCGAGCGCGCGCGCCACCTCGTGCCCGATGATCAGGCCGCCCATGGCGGGGCTGACTACGGCATCAATCTTCTTCCCTCCCGCCATGGCCGTGAACTGCCGGCCGAGGGCCCCGCCAAAGCCGGCAGCGTGCACCGGATACTGCAGGACCTTGGCGCACTGCAGGTACTCCGGGCTATGCAGCCCGCTCGTGAGCCGGAAATGGCCCCGCAGATAGGCACCGGTAGCCTCGAAAACCGCCAGAACAGGATCAGACATTCCCCGACAGGATACCAGGAGCCGCCCGCAATTCCCAACCCGCCTGCCCACCTCAAAAGCCTGTCTAACCTAAAATGAAGGATGGGTAACTCTTGCGCTACCATAGACGTGTTTCCTGGAACAACGGCCCTGTAGACATCGTCTCTATCCATATCTCTTTTCGATCCGACCCGAATCCATGCATCTACTCCGACGTCCCCTTAGCCTCCTCTGCGCTCTGCTGCTGGCAAGCCCGGCAGCGCTGCCCCAACAGACCAGGAAGTCCGGCTCCTTTGGTAACTGGTGGCAAGGCCGCTTCACTGACCCCTTCACCTGGCGCGAGATTGCGCCCGCCAATCTGAGCAACTCGAATCGCCTCGAACAACTGCTGCGCGCCGGCAAACTCTATCTCTCGCTGCAGGATACGATTGCCCTGGCACTCGAAAACAACCTGGATATAGAACTACAGCGCTTCGGCCCGAAGATCTCGGAAGCTGATCTCAATCGTGCCATCTCCGGCGGTATCGCCCGGAACCAGGGTAACTTCATCAATACCGGCACCGTGCAGGTGGGTGGCGATGGCGGCGGGGGCGGCAACGGTATCGTCAGCAGCGGTGGCATTGAAAGCACCTCCCAGGCCGTCACCGCCGCGGCCACCGGTACCAGCCTGAACGTCGCGAACTTCGACCCCGTCTTTACCTCGACCATTCAACACAGTAAGACCACCCAGCCGCAGACCACCCTGTTCAACACCGGTACCAGTTCGCTGATCTCAATCCGGGATGTCTCCCAGTTCAGCGTCAGCAAAGCCTTCGTCTCCGGTACGACCGTTTCGCTCGGCTTCAACAACTTTATCTCGGAGCAGAACTCAGGCCGTCTCGATTTCAACCCGGCGCGCAACGTCAACGCCAGCATCCAGGTGCAGCAGCGCCTGTTGCAGGGTTTTGGTTTTGCCGTCAACAACCGCAACATCCGGATCGGTCGCAATAACCTGAAGGTCTCGGGCCTCGCCTTCAAACAGCAGGTGATTACCACCGTTGCCGGCGTCATCGCCCGCTACTGGGACCTGGTGGCCGCCAACGAGGATGTGCTGGTCAAACGGCAGGCGCTCGCGCTGAACCAGAAACTGTACGAAGACAACAAGAAACAGGTGGAGATCGGCACCCTCGCGCCGATCGAAATCATCCGCGCCGAAGCAGAAGTGGCGCGTAGCCAGCAGGAGTTGACCATCTCGGAAACCAACCTGCTGCAGCAGGAGACGATTCTCAAAAACGCGCTTTCGCGCACCGGCGTCGCCAGCGCCTCGCTCGCTGATGCCCGGGTGATTGCTACAGACAAGATTCGCATTCCGGAAACCGAACCCATCGAACCGATTCAGGATCTGGTGGCCCGGGCCATGGAGAACCGGCCCGAAGTGGAGCAGTCTCGGATCAACATTGAAAGCGCCAAGATCGGCCTGGTCGGCACGAGGAACGCTCTGCGCCCCTCGATTGACGCCTTCGGCCGCCTTCAGAACAACGGATTGTCCGGTTCGCTGAACGCCCTTCCGATTCCCCCGGTTCCCGGCGCGACGAACACGGCCTCGCTGATACGGAACCCGGCCTCGGTGGATGGCTTCTTCCTGGGCGGCTACGGGACCGCACTCGGGCAGATTTTTCGGCGGAACTTTCCCGATTACGCCGTCGGTGTCACCCTGAACGTCCCGCTGCGGAACCGGGCGGCGCAGTCGGACATGGTCCGTGAACAACTCTCCGTCCGGCAGAGCGAAGTCCGCTTCCAGCAGCAGCAAAATCAGGTGCGGGTCGATGTGCAGAACGCTCTGATCAGTTTGCAGCAGGCCCGGGCCCGCTATCAGACCGCGACCAAGAATCGCGTGCTGCAGGAGCAGACCCTCGACGCCGAGCAGAAAAAGTACGGGCTCGGCGCCTCGACGATCTTTTTTGTCATCCAGGCCCAGCGCGATCTGACCTCCGCACAGGCCAACGAGGTGGCGGCGCTCAGCACTTACGCCCGTGCCCGGAACGATCTCGAGCGAGCAACCGGCCAAACCCTGGCCGCCAATAACATCAATATGGAAGAGGCGATCCAGGGTGTCGTCTCCCGGCCGCCAAGTACCGTTCCAGGCGTCCAATAGGGCACTGTTCCAAATCGGGATTCCCAAAAGGGAACACAGAACCGAAACTGAACCGGATTCGGTAGCGGCAAGGTACCGTTCCTCCCAGAAAACGGGCAGACGGGCGGGAAATCGGCAGATTTCCCGCCCGTCTACGTTTGGCACGCTATTTGCAAAGAGTAATAGCGTGATGAAGCCGGGAAGGGCTCAAGCGGTGATGGTTGTTCCTCGCTAGTTTCCTCAGTTGAACCCGCCAGTAAGCAGTAACCCCTTGAATCCCTCCATCAACCCCGCCCAACCGATCCGCCTGAGCCTTCAGCCTGGTTTTCGTCACGCCGGTTTGTGTTTTTTCCGTATGTGTTCACTCCGAAGTACATTTTTTACTGCCTGTCTTCAAGAAAACCTGAAGACAGGCATTTTTTTTTCGATATGTCTCCCATGGAAAACGTTGGCATCCAATTTGATCTGATGAACCTCGCTGTCGCGGTTGCGCAGCAGGAGAGTTTCCCGGCGACCTGCCTACCCTCCCTCCGCGATTCGCTGCAGGAACTGGCGAATCTCCCGGTTCCGCAGTCCGTCGCACCGGCCGCCCTGTCCACCCGTTAGGCACGTGCGGCAACGTCCCGGTCTGGTGCGGCCCCCATTATGTTGAGGGTATTGTGCTGAGGGTCTTGTGCTGCCGCGATCGCGGCGACGGTACTATACTGAAGGGGTGCGTCTCCTCTTTGCGACTCTTCTGGTTTTGATCTCCTGCGCCAAGGCGCCCCAAACCAAAGAGGCCGTCAAGCAAGCCATTGTCGACTACCTGGCCAAGCGGGACGATATGATGGCCTCTTCGATGGAGGTAGAGGTTGTCAGCGTCGACTTCAAACAGAAAGAGGCCGAAGCGGTGGCGAGCATCGGCCCCAAAGACTCACCGGGTTCCGGGATCCGGATCTCCTACACGCTCGAGGCCGAGGGGGCGAAGTGGGTCGTGAAGCGCAAGCCTGGACCTGCTCCCGCGGCTACCCCAAATCCGCATACGCCCTCCGCCCCGGTCCATGAAGGATTCGACGGCAGCGCTCCGGTGGGCAAAGACCTTCCGGCCGGTCATCCGCCGATCCCGGCTACTCCCGGAAAGCCGTGATCCGTTCGGTCGCCGTCCTCGGAGGGGGGCCTGCCGGTTCCATGGCCGCCGAACGACTGGCCACCGCCGGGTTTGAGACGCGGCTCATTGACGAAAAGCTGGCCTGGGAGAAACCGTGCGGTGGCGGCGTCACCTGGAAGGCCTATAGTCGCTATCCCTTTCTGCGCGCAGCCTTATCCCATCCCGTCTCCGCCACTTTCCTCGAGGCTGACGGCACCGGACCGCTCCGGCTCGATCTCGATCATCCGCTGCTGATCTTCTCCCGCCGGGAACTCAATCAGCTGCTGCTCGATCGCGCCGCCGCTGCCGGGGCCGACCTCGTGGCAACGCGCGTGACGGCCATCGACCGGCAGGGCGCCGGCTGGCGAATCACCACTCGCTCCGGTACCCCCTTGACGGCCGATTTCCTGGTCGTTGCCACCGGCGCGCGCAACCCCCTCCGCGAAGTCGGCACCGCCTGGACCGCCGCCGACGCGATGATCGCCCTCGGTTACTACATCCCGTCCGCCCAGAACCACGTCGATATCCGCTTTTTTACCGGTCTTGAGGGCTACATTTGGGTCTTTCCGCGCAACGGCCACCTGTCGGCCGGCATTTGCGGCAAGCAGGAGGCGGCGGCCGCCCTGCGCCAGCGCCTCGAACACTATCTCAGCGGCCGCGGCATCTCCTATAAAGAGGGACGATTCTACGCCCACATGCTGCCCTCGCTGGACTTCGACTCCTGGCCGGCGAACCGGCTTGCCGGCCCTGGTTGGCTTGCCGCGGGCGACGCCGCCGGACTCGTTGACCCGGTCACCGGCGAAGGCATCTACTACGCCATGCGCTCCGGTGATCTGGCCGGCCAACTGCTGGCCGACGGACGCCCCGAACAGTACGCCGCCGCGGTTCGCTCCGAGTTTGCCGACGATCTGGCCTACGCCGCCACCCTCGCTCAGCGGGTCTACCTCGGCCGATTCTGTGGCGGCTCCAACACGACCCGCCTGCTGCAGTTCGTCCGCCGTAGCCGCCACCTGCATGGCATCCTGCAGGAACTCTTCGCCGGCACCCTCAGCTACCGGGACCTGCGCACCCGCATCCGCGGAAACTTCCACTCCACCGTGGCCGAGATTGCCGTCAACGCCTTTCTGCGGCGCATGGTCACCCCCTGAAAAATATGTCTACCACCCGTTCTGAAGCCCTGCTGGCCCGAGGCCAACACCTGATTCCCGGCGGCGTCAACTCGCCCGTCCGCGCCTTCCGCAGCGTCGGCGGCACGCCCCGCTTCATCGCGCGCGCCCAAGGCGCCCGCCTGTTCGACGTCGATGGCAACGAGTTCATCGACTACATCGGCTCCTGGGGACCCATGCTGATCGGCCACCGCCATCCGGATATCCTCGCCGCGATCGAGAAGGCCCTCACCATCGGTACCTCCTTCGGCGCCCCCACCGAACTCGAACTCGAACTGGCCGAAGAGATCATCGACGCCGTCCCCAGCATGGAGATGCTTCGCCTGGTCAACTCCGGCACCGAAGCCACCATGTCGGCCCTGCGCGTCGCCCGTGGCTTCACCGGCCGCGACCTCACCATCAAGTTCGAGGGCTGCTACCACGGCCACGTCGACAGCCTCCTCGTCAAGGCCGGCAGCGGTATGGCCACCCTCGGCATCGCCGACACGCAGGGCGTCCCTAGGGGTTTTTCCGATACCACCCTCGCGCTCCCCTACAACTCCGTCGAAGCGCTCGAAGTCGCTTTCGCCGAACGCGGCGACCAGATTGCCGCCGTGATTCTCGAACCTGTCGTGGGCAACATGGGCTGCGTCATCCCCACGCCCGAGTTCCTCGCCGCCCTGCAGCGGCTGACCCGGAAACACGGCGCTCTGCTGATCTTCGACGAGGTGATGACGGGCTTCCGCCTCGCCCGCGGCGGTGCGCAGGAGCGCTTCGGCATCCGGCCCGACCTGTCCACCTTCGGCAAAGTGATTGGCGGCGGTCTCCCCATTGGCGCCTACGGCGGCCGCCGCGATGTCATGAGCAAGGTGGCGCCCGTGGGGCCCATCTACCAGGCCGGCACCCTCAGCGGCAATCCGCTCGCCGTCAGCGCCGGGCTAGCCATGCTCCGGCATATCAAGGCGCATCCGGAGATCTACCCGTATCTTGAAAAGATCACCGCGCGCCTGTGCGAAAACCCGCCGCCCGGGGTCACCGTCAACCGCGTTGGTAGCATGTTCACCATGTTCTTTACCGAAACCCCGGTAACCGACTACGAAACGGCCAAAACCTCCGATACCGCGCGCTTTGCCCGGTTCTTCCACCATCTGCTCGGCGAAGGGATCTATTTCGCACCCAGTCAGTTCGAAGCCGGTTTCGTCAGTGCCGCGCACACCGAAGCGGATATCGAGAGGACCCGCCAGGCCATCCATCGCTTCTTCGTCTGACGTCTCTTTTCCGGAGCAAAAAACCTGGGCAAAAAAAAGGACCCGGCGAGGGAGCCGGGTCTTCTTTAATCCTGGGAATGGAAAGGAACTCTCAGCAGCAGCGCGGGCCGCGCCGCCTTACGAAAAGAGAGTGTCCGCTGCCTAGGAAAAATCTCAGATTAATGTGTTTAAAGAAAGCGACCGTCCCGCTTCGAAGGTCGCAATGGCCGCCTCCTGCTTCAGGACATAGCCGATCTCGTCGACACCCTGCAGCAGGCAGTCCTTGGCAAACGCATCGATCGGGAAGGTGACCACCGGGCCCCCGGGCCACGTCAGCGTCTGCGCGGGCAGGTCGATGGTGACCGCCAGCGCCGGGTTTTCGCCCAGCGCCGCAAACAAAGCCGTGTGTGCCTCTTTGGGCATCACGATCGGCAGCAGCCGGTTCTTGAGCGAGTTCTGCTTGAAAATATCGGCAAAGCTCGTCGAAAGCACGGCTTGGAGCCCGTATTGCGTCAGCGCCCAGGGCGCATGCTCCCGGCTCGACCCGCAGCCGAAGTTATCTCCGGCCAACAGCACCTTGGAGGCCTTGGCGGCCGGGGTGTTCAGTACGAAGTCGGCCTTGGGCGAACCATCGGCGTTGTAGCGCCAGTCAAAGAACAACTGGTCGCCCAAACCCTCTTTCGAGATCGTTTTCAAAAACCGCGCCGGAATGATCTGGTCGGTATCAATGTTGTCGTTGGGCAGCACGGCTACCGTCGAATGGATCTGCATGGTTATAGGCTCCTCACGTCGGTGACCACGCCCGTCACGGCGCTCGCGGCCGCCGTCAACGGGCTAGCCAGGAACGTCCGTCCCCCCTTGCCCTGCCGGCCCTCGAAGTTCCGGTTGGAGGTGGAGACGCTGTACTGCCCCGGCGACAACTGGTCGCCGTTCATGGCAATACACATCGAACAGCCGGCCTCGCGCCACTCGGCGCCCGCTTCGCGAAACACCCGGTCGAGTCCTTCGGCCTCGGCCTGCCGCTTAATCTCCTGCGAACCGGGTACCACCATCATCCGCACCCCGGGATTGACCTTCCGGCCCGCGAGCACGCTGGCCGCCGCCCGCAGGTCGGTCATCCGCGAGTTGGTGCAGGAACCGATGAAGACTACATCGATCTTCTGGCCCGCAATCGGCTGGCCGGCTTCGAGATTCATATACTGCAGCGCCTTGCGCAGCGACTCCCGTTCGAGCGGGTCCTGCTGCGCGGCTGGGTCGGGCACCGCGCCCGAAATCGCCATCCCCATACCGGGGTTGGTGCCGAAGGTAATCATGGGTTCGAGCGTATCGGCGTCGATGCGCACGGAATGATCATAAGTCGCCCCCTCGTCGGTGGGCAGCGTCTTCCAGAAGGCAACCGCTTGGTCCCACGCCTCGCCCTGGGGCGCAAACTTGCGGCCCTTGATGTACTCGTAGGTCTTCTCGTCCGGGGCGATCAGTCCGGCGCGGGCCCCGGCCTCGATCGACATGTTGCACACCGTCATCCGCTCTTCCATCGATAGCGACCGAATGGCCGAACCGGTAAACTCGAACACGCAGCCCGTCCCGCCGCCGATGCCGATCTTGGCGCACAGGGCGAGAATGATGTCCTTGGCCGAGACGCCCGGCTTCAGCGTCCCTTCGACGTTTACTTCAAACGTCTTCGAGGGCCGCTGCAGCAGACACTGCGTCGCCAGCACCATCTCCACTTCGCTGGTCCCGATGCCGAAAGCCAGCGCTCCGAAGGCGCCGTGCGTCGCCGTATGGCTATCGCCGCAGACGACCGTCATCCCGGGCTGGGTCAGGCCCTGTTCCGGTCCGATGACGTGGACAATGCCCTGATTCCGGTCCTGAAAGCCAAAGTAGGGAATCCCGAACTCTTCGGCGTTCTTTTCAAGCTGCGCCACCTGTGCGGCCGCCACCTGGTCGACAATCGGCAGGTTCCGGGGCGTGGTCGGGGTGGAGTGGTCCACCGTGGCGAAGGTCAGATCGGGCCGCCGCACCCGGACGCCGCGCTCGCGCAGGCCGGAAAATGCCTGCGGCGAAGTCACTTCGTGCACCAGGTGCAGGTCGATAAAGAGGACCGCCGGGGCGCCCTCGCGCTGCGCCACAATGTGGTTGTCCCAAACTTTTTCAATAATCGTGCGGGGTTTATTCGATGGCATTGGCTACCGCCTCTCCTACTTCCGTCGTCGTGGCCGGGGTGCCTTGCGGCTTCAGGTCGGCCGTGGTCCGGCCGGAGTTCAACACCGCTTCAATGGCTGTGTTCACCGCAGCGGCTTCCTTGAGCAGACCAAACGAGTACTCGAGCATCGCCGCCACCGAGCCGATGGCGCCGAGCGGATTGGCTTTGTTTTGTCCGGCGATGTCCGGCGCCGAGCCGTGCACCGGCTCGTAGAGACCCACCCAGGCCCCCGAAGGCCGCTGCGCCCCGATCGAGGCCGACGGCAGCATGCCGATGGACCCGGCAAGCACCGCGCCCTCGTCGCTAAGAATGTCGCCGAACATGTTCTCCATGACCAACACGTCAAACCGCCGCGGATTGAGCACCAGCTGCATCGCCGCGTTGTCGACAAGAATATGTTCCAGCTCCACGTCCGGAAATTCGGGGGCGACCTCGTTGACCACTTTGCGCCAGAGTTGCGAGGTTTCGAGCACGTTCGACTTATCCACACTCGCCAGCTTCTTGCGCCGGTTCCGCGCCAGACCAAACGCCATGCGCGTGATGCGCGCAATCTCGGCGCGCGTATAAGTCATCGTATTGGTGCCACGTTCCGTGTCGCCGGAGCCCTCGATGCCGCGCGGCGTACCGTAATAGATGCCGCCGTTCAGCTCGCGGACAATGATCATGTCCGTACCGGTCACCAGGTGGTTCTTGAGCGGGCTGCTCTCAATGAGCGCCGGATAGGCCCGCACCGGACGCAGGTTGGCGTACACGCCCAGGACCTTCCGGATGCCCAGCAACCCCTTTTCGGGACGCCGCTCGGGCGGGGCATTGTCGAACTCCGGCAGACCCACGGCGCCCATCAGCGTTGCGTCGGCCTCGACGGCCAGCTTCGCCGTCTCGTCCGGGAACGGGGTGCCGGTCTGGTGGATGGCGATGCCGCCCAGCAGACCCTCCGTCAGACGCAGACTATGGCCGAAGGTGGTGCACACCTTTTCCAAAACGCGAACGGCTTGCCGAGTCACCTCGACCCCGATGCCGTCGCCGGGGAGAATCAATACGTTCAATTGCATGTCTGTTTAAGTCGTTCTTGGCGCGCGCTTCGCCACAATTTCCTTGCACAGCGCGAGAATCTGGTCGTTACGAACGCCCTTGACGCGGTCAGCCAACGCCGTAAAGCCCTGGTACAACACGTCGATCTCTTCTTTGGTGAAATCCGGAAAGCCGAGTTCTCCGCAGCGATCCGCCAGCGCGTGCCGCCCGGAGTGTTTGCCGAGCACCAGTTTGCCCTGGGGCACCCCGACGCTCTGCGGATCTATGATCTCATAGGTCGACTTATTCTTCAGATAGCCGTCCTGATGGATGCCCGCTTCGTGCGCAAAGGCGTTATCGCCCACAATCGCTTTGTTCGGCTGCGGACCAAAGGTGATGATCGAAGTCAGCAGCTGGCTCGCACTGAACAGATGCTCCGTGTGGATATCGGTCTGGTAGGGCAAAACCGACTGCCGTGTCTTGAAGATCATGACGATCTCTTCGAGCGAACAGTTGCCGGCGCGCTCGCCGATGCCATTGATGGTGCATTCAATCTGGCGGGCGCCAGCCTCAACCGCCGCCAGCGAGTTGGCCACGGCAAGGCCCAGATCGTCGTGGCAGTGCACGGAGACGATCGCCTGACTGCCGATCGCCTCGACAACCTTCCGGATAAATGCCGCGTACTCAGTCGGAATGGAAAAGCCGACCGTATCGGGTAGGTTGACCGTGCCGGCCCCGGCGGCGACCACCGCCCGCGAAATCTGCTCGAGGTAGGCCGGGTCGGTCCGGCTGGCGTCTTCGGCCGAAAACTCGACGTCGTCCGTGTACTTGCGGGCCAATTCGACCGCCTTGACGGCCTCTTCGAGCACCTGCTCCCGGCTCTTCTTGAGCTTGTACTGCAAATGAATGTCGCTGGTGGCGATAAACGTGTGGATACGCGAGCGCTTGGCATGCCGAAGCGCTTCGCCGGCCCGCTCGACGTCTTTGGCGGTCGACCGGGCGAGCGCCGCGATGGTGACCCCCGAGCCGCCAAACTCCCGGCTGATCGACTCGACCGCTTCAAAATCGCCCTGACTGGCGATCGGGAAACCGGCCTCCATGATGTCCACACCAAGCTCAACGAGTTTGGCCGCCATCTTCATCTTTTCGGGAACCGTCATCGAACAGCCGGGAGACTGCTCGCCGTCGCGCAGAGTAGTGTCGAAAATTTGAACGCGCTGATTCATGAGCCAGGGACCTCTGTCAATATACGATTCTTGCACTCCTCTTGCAATTTACCAAATTAATTTATTTCACGTATTCGATAAGCGCTAATGATGCGATATGCTGGGGCTATTCATCCATGGAACTCTATTCGCTGCGTGTGTTTCAGACCGTGATCCTCGAAAAGAGTTTTTCCCGGGCGGCCGAAAAACTGTCGCGGACCCAGCCGGCTATCTCTCTCGCCGTCCAGCGGTTGGAGCAGGAGATTGGCGAAAAGTTGATCGACCGTTCCGGCAAGGAGCTCCTGCTGACCGATGCCGGCCGGATCGCCTTTGATTTCTCGCGCCGGTTTGAACATCTGATCGATGAAATGAATACGGCCTTGGCCGAGATGCGGGACAACTCGGCCGGGGTGCTGATTGTCGGCGCGAACGAGTCGACGAGTCTTTATGTCCTGCAGCATATTGTGCGCTATCGCCGCCTGTATCCGAAGGTAAAAGTGCGCGTCCGGCGGAGTTTGTCGAGTAAGATTCCCAGCCAGTTGATTGACGGAGAGCTCGAACTGGGCGTAATCTCCTTTGATCCGCAGGACGACCGTTTGAAATCGCAGGTGATCTCCACCGATCATCTGGCTTTTGTTGTCAGTCCGGAGCATCGTTTAGCCAGACGGTCGAGCGTGTCGATTACCGAACTTGGGATGGAGACATTTATCGCGCACAACGTTTTATCCCCCTACCGTGAGGTGGTCCTGCGGGAGTTTCAGCGTCACCGGGTGCCGCTCAACATGGATGTTGAGATGCCCACGGTGGAGACCATCCGGCAGATGGTGCAGCGCAACGAGGGAGTCGCGTTCTTGCCGAAGATGTGCGTGGACGCCGAGATTGAGCGGGGACTCTTGCGGGAGGTCCAGGTAGAGGAGTTGTCCGTCGAGCGGAAGGTGCATCTGGTCTATCCTGCCCGGCGGGCACTCTCGCACGCCGCCCGCGCTTTTCTTGAGGTGGTCAAGGGCGAGCGAATCCGGCGAGAGGATGAGGTGACGGCAGCCACTAGTTGACGTGGCGATCATTCTCAAGCTTTGGCTCAGGATCTGGGGCAGGATCTGGCGTGGGAACTGGCTTCGTGTTGGGCGGTGGCTGGACCGCCAGCGCCAGGCAGCCCGCCGGCGACGGGGCTTGCCGGCTCATCTGCAGTTGGCCGAGCAGGGGGAGGATTGGGCGCAGCGATTTGTGCAGGAGATGGGTTGGACGGTCGTGGCGCGCAACTACCGCCGCAAGGGCGGCCGGGGGGAGATCGATCTGGTCGCCGTTGAGGGAGATACGCTGGTCTTTGTCGAGGTCAAGACGCGATCGAGCGCGGAGATCGGTACGCCGGAGCGCGCCGTGCACCGGGCCAAGGAGAAGTTGATCGGCCGGACCGCCGAGGAGTATCTGCGCATGGCCGATCTTTCGGGCATGCCGGTACGGTTCGACGTGGTCAGTCTCGTCATGGGCGACAAAACGAAAGTGGAGTATTTGCGGGACGCCTTTTAGGCGCGGGCCTCCCGCATCGCACTTACAACTGGCGCGGCGGATTCACCGGTAGGCCACCGTGGCGCGCGAGCACCGTGAACAGCTCTTCGGGATTCACTGGCTTGGACAAGAAATCATCCATCCCGGCCGCGGTACACTCCGCGCGCACCTCCGAGGACGGGTTGGCCGTGCAGGCAATAATCGGTGTTGCGGCCGTAGCGTCGAGCTGGCGTAGCCGGCGCGTAGTCTCGATTCCGTCGATGCCCGGCATCTGCAGGTCCATCAAAATGAGGTCGAACCGGACCGTGGCCACCTTCCGCAGAGCACTCAGGCCCTCGGGCGCCAGGGTCACCTGATAGCCACGCCGTTCGAGGAGCGTGATCATAAACCGCTGCGCGACGGCGTTGTCTTCCACCAGTAGAATGCGCGGCGCGGTCTTTTCGGGGGTGACGGGTGGGGCCGGGGCGGCCGTTGCGGGTTTCCCGGCGCTGATCGGAATCGAGAAGGTGAACAGACTGCCCTCGCCCGGATACGACTCGGCTTCGAGGGACCCGCCCATCGCCTCCGTAATCTGCCGGGCCAGCGAGAGACCAACGCGCAGCCCCGGCGAGGGATCCACGAGCGGATTGTCGGCCAAGACGCCCGTGCCGAAGATCTCGGCCAGATCCGCCGCCGCAATTCCCGGCCCGGAGTCCCGTACCGAAACGCTCAGCCACGTCCGCTCGTCGGCCCGGGTGGCCGCGCTGGCAACCACCTCGATTTCACCGGCCGCGGTGAACTTGACGGCGTTCGACAGCAGCACATCGAGCACCTGACGGATCCGGTGGGGATCGGAAAGTGCGACCTCGGGAATCTGCGGATCGAGCAGCAGACTGAGCGGCAGCCCCTTGGCGCGGGACTTTGGTTCGCGCGCCGAAACGGCGGCCCGCAACAGTTCAGCCGGCCGGAACTCGGATTCGGTGTGGCCGGAGGTACCGTTGGCGAGCGAGGAGAACTCAATGGCGTTGGTAATCGACTCAAGCAGGAGCTCGGCGCACGACCGGGAGGAGTTCACGAACTCCCTCTGCTCTTCGTTTAACGGCGTCTCTGTCAGCAGGTCCAGCATGCCCAGAATGCCCGTGAGCGGTGTGCGCAGCTCATGGTTGAGACTCGCCAGGAAATTCCGCTTGATTCGATTCACTTCCGCTGCCGCGGGGGCAGCGACGACTTCCACGCCCGTCATAAGGAGAATATCGGCCGAAGATCAGGCGAAGATTAGCCAATTCGCCTTAGGGACGTTCTGAGGTAGCCACCCGGTGCACCATATTCACCAGTCGCCGGTAGGGGATCCGGGACCAGTCCTCCACCGGCAGCCACTCTCCGTCCCGCCAACTGGAGTAACCCCAGCGCGCCAGCAACGCCAAGTGCTCCTGCCGCTCCGTCAAGGGCCGCTCCGCGGGCAGCGGCCGCTCCAGCCTTTCCCGCAGTCGCCGGTCGAGCGACACCGGCTTGTCGGCGGCGGCCTCGGTGGTGATCGCGATCTCCTCGGCCGGCTGCCAGGCGCCGGCGATCAACAGCCGCAGTTCCACCGCCTGCCGGGCTGCGGCCGGGGTAACGGCAATCCCGTGCGCGGCGTCAATTGGCGCGGCCAACTCCTCCCGCAGCCGCCACGTGGCGGCGATCTTTTCAAGACGCTGATGCTGCCGCGCGGCCTCCTCAAACTCCATCTCCATGGAAAGCCGGTCCCGCGCCGCTTCGACCACCTCGGCCAGACTCCGGCCACTGGTCGTCAGAAACTCCGTCAGGCGCCGGACCTCGCTGCGGTACTCGGCGGGCGACACCACCGCCTGGCAGGGCCGCAGGCACTGGTTCATCTCGCCGTACATGCAGCCCGGGTGGGCGGGTGAAGGCGCCAGCTCCTCGGCGCAGCGGCGGACCTGGAAGTGCTCGAGCACCGCCACCTCGAACGCCTCGGCCGCCATTCGCGACGGGAACGGTCCGTAGAATAAGCCGCTCCGGCTCAGCCGGTTGGTGACGGCCGTGCGGGGGAACTCCTGGTGGAGCAGCACGCGGACGTACGTTGGCATCCGGAGCTTGATCAGCTGCAGATAGCGGTCCGGATGGTGCTCCCGCGCCACCGCATAGAGCTGGAGCGAAGAGGCCAGCCGCGAGGCCACCGGCCAGTACTCTACCTCGGTCGCCAGTGTGCCGAACAGACCCGGGGTGAGCAGCCGCCGCAACCGCCGCCGGAGCAGCGCGGTGCGGCCCACGTACGGCCGGCCCTCCCGGAGGCGCAGGACAAACACGGCCGCGCCCTCCGGGAGCCCTTCGAGCCAATGCTCCCGTTCCGGCCCCGCTGGCGGCAGCTGCCTCATCAACTCCCCCCCGATAGGACGGATTCGGCCGCTGAGATCTGCATCGGCCTGGCCCGCTGCGCCTGCGCGACCAACGCCCCGCGTCCGGGCGGATTCCCGCGAAAGCAATTTTGTTCGCTGGCGGGCGCCGTTGCCTCGGTGCGCCCGGTCTCGTGATTGCCGGGGGGGGCCAGGGGAGCCAAGCGCTGCCGCGAGACCTGGATGCCGGCGCGGGGAGCGGCCGCCGGGAGCATCGTCTACTCGATGAACCCGAGCTGCCGGAGCGTCGCTTCCGGCTCGGCTTCGTCAAAGCGGGACAAGGCCGCTTTCTGCCGTCCGTGCTCCAGGGCCACGGCGTAGGGCGGATCGCCAAAAGGGAACAGCTTCTTTAACGCATCGTGTTCCGGCGAGTTGCCGGCTTTGAGCCCGGTAGAATCCATGAAGTACTTTCCGAACTGGGGGACGCGCGAGGGCAGTCCGTAGACCTTCACCCCGTTCCAGGTGTGCTTCGCCATCCGGCGGGCCGCCTGGTCGCAGTGGGCGCACTCCGGATCATAAAAGTAGAGCAGAACTTTGCCCTGCTGCAGGGAAGCCGTCTGACCGTCCACCGTCAATGTCTCCGGCGCCCGCGCCCCGGTCTGCCGCATCTCCGTAATGCCGTAGGCGACCCCGCCCAGCACCGCTACCGCGCCGGCGATCCGGACGGCGTTCCGCAGGCCTTCGCTCGGCTTGGCCCACCAGCCGGCGAGCGCCGCCAGGGCCAGCATGGCCGCGTCACTATAGAAAAACATCGGCCCGACGGCGCGCTTCACCCACGGAAAACAGGTACAGTCGGCGCCCAGCAGCCGGTCGTAGAACACCCCGATATAGACCATGAAGGCGATCAGCATCAGGCCGATCAGCCAGGCGCCCCAGCGCCGGTAGCGGGGGATCAGAATGAGAATTCCCGAGAACACTTCGGCCATGCCGAAGAACATCGCCGTGAAGACGCTCAGCGAGGCCGGCACCAGGGCCTGGGTCATGCGCGCGGCGGCACCCAGGTGGTCGGAAAGCTTCCACGCTCCGGCAATCAGGAACAATCCGCCGATCAGAATGGCGCAAATCCAGCTGGCAACGGCCTGCCAGGCGGGTTGGTCCAGGCGCAGGGAGACAGGCGGAGCCTGTGCCATACTGTTTTCCATGCTCCCTATTTTACTGCTTTTACTGGCTTTAGCAGGGGGCCTCGCCGCTGCCCCGGAGATCGCGGAGCTGGCCGTGGTGAACGCTAATATCTACACGGTCAACCCCGTGCAGCCGCGGGCGAAGGCGATGGCGGTGCGGGGCGGGAGAATTCTGGCCGTGGGCGACTCCGTGGCGGCGCACATCGGCCAGGCCACGCAGGTTCTGGATGCGCGGGGTGCGACCGTGATCCCGGGTCTGATTGACAGCCACGTGCATATGGCCAGCTTCGGCGCCATGGTGGAGACCTTCGACCTGCGCAGCGTCAGTTCGATTGCCGAGGTGGCCGCTATCGTGGCCCGGCGCGCAGCGGCGCTGCCGCCGGGAGCCTGGGTGCAGGGCCGTTCCTGGGATCAGACCAACTGGGGCGGCGAGTTCCCGGATCACACCGCGCTCTCCAAGGCCGCGCCGGACCGCCCCGTGTTTCTCACCCGCGTCGACGGCCATGCCGCGTGGGTGAACCGCCAAGCGCTGCAGATCGCCGGCATCACCAGGGAGACGCCCGACCCCATGGGCGGCAAGATCGTCCGCGACGCGCGGGGCGAAGCGACGGGCATTCTCATTGATCGCGCCCAGGGTCTCGTGAGTTCGAAAATACCCCCTCCTACCGATGAGCAGATCCGCCAGCGCCTGCGCGCCGCGGCGCTCGAATGCGCCCGGCTTGGCATGACCTCGGTGCACGACGCCGGCATCTCGGCCCAGGTGCTGCGCGCTTATCAGCAGCTGGTCGCGGCGAAGCTGCTGCCGGTGCGCGTCTACGCCATGATCGGCGGCGAGGGGCCGCTTTGGGACGAGTATCTGCGCAAAGGACCTGAACGAGGCGACTTCCTTACGGTCCGCGCGATCAAGCTCGTGGCCGACGGCGCCATGGGTTCGCGCGGCGCCGCTTTCTGGCAGCCCTACTCGGACGACCCGGGTAACGCGGGCCTGCTGATTCTCAAACAGGAGACCATTGAACGCGTCTCCCGTCAGGCCGCCGCCAAGGGCTTTCAGGTGGCGACCCATGCCATCGGCGACCGCGCCAACCGTGTGGCTCTAGACGCCTACGGCGCCGTGCTCGGCGAGAACAACGACAAGCGCTTTCGCATCGAACACGCCCAGGCGATCTCGCTGCCCGACTTTGAAAAGTTCCGCCGGTTTGGCGTCATTGCTTCCATGCAGTCTACCCATGCCACCTCCGACATGCGCTGGGCCGTCAAGCGGATGGGGCCGGACCGCCTGATGGGCGCCTACGCCTGGCGGCGCATGCTCACCGCCGGGGTGAAGTTCGCCAACGGTTCGGACTTCCCGGTTGAAGATCCCAACCCCTTCTACGGGCTCTTTGCCGCCGTCACGCGGCAGGACCAGAAGGGGTTTCCCGCCGGTGGTTGGATGCCGGACCAGAAATTGACCCGGGCTGAGGCGCTCCACTCCTTCACCCTGGGCGGCGCCTACGCCGCCTTTGAGGAGCGCGACAAAGGTTCGCTCGAACCTGGCAAGCTGGCCGATTTCCTGGTGCTTGAACAGGACCTGATGACCGTGCCGGAGTTGGAGATTCCGAAGATCCGGGTGCGGATGACGGTGCTGGGGGGCCGCACCGTGTTCGGGGCGCAATGAGGGTTCCGGGAGGCATTCGCGGCCTTGGCGTCGTTGCGTTATTTCTCGGTTTCGCCGGCGCCGAGCCGCGTCGGGTGGTGCTGCTCGAAGAGTTGGTGCGCCTTGAGGCGCTGGGCGCGCGCGGCTACGAACTGCCGCTGCCCCAACAGAAGGCCGTCCTTGAGCTGCGCTGGAGCGTGAAGGCGCCCGGTGAGGCCGTCCGCATTGTGGTGGCGGATCCTCATGCCGGGGCGACGGTTTTCGACAGCGGGTACGCCAGCGCGGGCCAACACCGCGTGAACCTGCAACAGGCGGGCCAGTACCGGCTTACCGTGGAGAACCGCCAGCAGACGGTGGATTACGCCCTCGTGGATCTGCGCCTCGAGCTGGATTTCGGCGCGGAGCCGGCCGCCGCGACGGCGCCGCTTATGGCCAGCCCGGCTCGCCGCTACGGTGCGATTGCCGGCTCGCTCGCCCTGTTTGCCATGATGGTCACCTATGCCGGCGTGCGCCTGGCGCCTACCATCTGGCAACGTTGGGGACCCCGGCGCTACCTTCCGGTGGACCTTGCCCAGGTCGATGGCGACGAGGACGATGATGACGAGGACCTACGGGCGGTTTAACTCCCGCCAGAGCGCGTGGTACCACATCAGAAAGCGCTCGGGCTCCTTGCTCTCCTGCGCTTCGCACAGCGTGTAGCGGTCGTAGCCGCTCTGGCGCAGCAGGGTAAAGAGTTCGCGGTAGGGATACCCGCTGGCTAATTCGTTAATGTGGACGTTCTTGATCCAGGGCCGCAGCAGTTCGAAGCTTGGCTTGATTGAGCCGTTGACGAGGTCGGTCGGGTTCGAGTTCCAGCAGACGCCGACGTTCGGATGGTTGGCGGCGCGCATGATAGCGGCCGAAACGGGAGGATTCTGCGTCTCCCGGCCGTGGACCTCCATCCAGATTTCGACGCCGCGCCCGGCCCCGTACTCGCCGAGTTCCTTGAGACAGGCGCCGATGTTTTGGATGGTGGCGTCGCGGTCGGCCCCCGGGGCGAAGCCGTTGGGCCGCACCTTGATACCCCAGGCGCGGGTATCGTGGGCGAGTTCGATAAAGGCTTTGGCGTCGGCCACGTGGCGGGCGCGGGTGGCCGGGTCCGGCGAGTGGAACTCGGCCGTGGTGCCGAAGCTGACCAAGCGGACTTTACTGCGTTCGAAGCGCTCGCGGACGGCCTGCCGCTCGGCAGCGCTGAGCGAGGGCTCGACTTTGTGTGCGTGTGAGGTGCGCAGTTCCACCCCGGCGAATCCGGCCTTTTCGAGCTTGGTGAGTAGGGTGTCGAGGTCCCAGTCTTTGCAGACGTTGTAGGTGACGGCGCCGAGAATCATGCGCCTATTCTACTAGCCTCAGCGGCTCGAGTCGTGGGGGACGCCGTCTTTCCGCGCGCGGACTTCGCGCACGGCGTAGATGCGGCGGCCCTGACTCTCGAAGTAGGTCCGGATCATCACTTCGCCAAGCAGTCCGGTGGAGAAGAGCATCAGGCCGGCCAGCAGCAGAATGCCGCCCATGACCATGAGCGGACCGTGTTCGGAGACCAGATCCCGCCGGAAGTCGAGGATTTTATAGAGGAGCAGATAGGCCATGACGCCGCCGCCGGTCAGCAGGCCGAGCAGACCCCACTTGCCGAAGAAGTGCATGGGCCGTGTGAAGTAGGTCAGCAGGAAGCGGATGGTGATGATATCGAAGAAGACCTTCATGGTCCGGCCGAGGCCATAGTGGCTGGCGCCGGCCGAGCGGGGGACGTTCTTGATGGGGACTTCGGCGATGCGGGCGCCGTAGAAGCTGGCGAGGGCGGGGATGAAGCGGTGGAGTTCGCCGTACAGGTTGATGTCTTTGAGGATTTCGGCGCGGTAGGCCTTGAAGGTGGTCCCGAAGTCGTGCAGTTCAATGCCGCTGGCTTTGGCCATGAGCCAGTTGGCGATGCGGGAGGGGATTTTGCGGGTGACGGCGTTGTCGATGCGGTGTTTGCGCCAGCCGCTGGCGATGTCGTAACCCTGGTCGATTTTTTCGAGCAGCAGGGGGATATCTTCGGGTTCGTGCTGCAGGTCGCCGTCGAGGGAGACGATGATGGAGCCGGCGGCTTCGTCAAAGCCGGCGGCGAGGGCGGCGGTCTGGCCGAAGTTGCGGCGGAGGCGGATCACTTTCAGCCGGCCGTCGGTTTCGACGAGATTGGCGAGCAGGTCGAAGGATCGGTCGGTGGAGGCATCGTCGATGAAGAGGATTTCGTAGGTCTTGCCCACGGACTCAAGGACGCGGGTGAGCCGGTCGTAGAGGCGGAGGATCGCTGGTTCCTCGTTGTGAATCGGTATGACGATGGAAAGGATCGGGGCGGGCATAAAAAGCTTGTTCCATTCTAGCGTGGAGCGGAATCCTGTGCTAACCTACAATTTTGAGCGAGAAGGGCCTGTAGCTCAGTTGGTTAGAGCGCTACCTTGACACGGTAGAGGTCTGCAGTTCGAGTCTGCACAGGCCCACCATTTATTTTCAATCACTTAGCTTCAGCCTAGTTTTTTCTGCACGCTGCGATAACGCTGCGTTAAGCGCTGAGTCCTTCCCGAAGAGCTCCTTTTGTGATTTTTGGCTTCCATTGCATAAAGAGCCATGGAGACTAAACTTCCCCCACTGGAAAGATTATTGACCCCCAGAGATGTAGCACATTGGCTGGGCGTTTCGGTTGATTGGGTACAAGATCACGCGACTTCGAAAGAGCCACGTCTCCCTTGCCTGAGGCTGGGGAAGTTGCTTCGATTTCGACGCGATGAAGTGGCGGCATTCATTGCAGAACGGTCACAGGCCAAAGCACACGCTTTCACCCGAGACCTCCGACTGGCAAACCGAAGGCATCGCTGAGGTAGCTTGGTGAGTTGGGGGGGAACGGGTGCCGAAACGCACCACCAAAAGTCATCCAACGCTCAAGTTGAGAAATGACGGCATGGCGCGGCTGAGTGCCTGAAGTCCCCGAGCTTTTTTGAAAATTGTGGTGAGGTTTATGAACCGCTCTTCCTCTTAACGGTATGGGCGGGATTACGCTTTCTCACCGACCAAAGGCATCTCTTTCCGGAAGCCTGCCGAATGTGGTGCTCTCGGGCCATCGCCTTCACCTTGTCCTACGCGCTTCCTGCCTTGTTTTTGCAACCCTCGTATCTCTGAATTTTCCACGGCCGGCGCTGGGAATTGACCCGGACTCACTCCTGAAGGAAGCAGATCGCCTGGCCGAACTGGGCAATCTGAACCGAGCTCGAGATCTTTACGCCGAAGCAGAGACACTTTTTGGACAGAGTGGTGATCGGGCCAAGATGTTCCACGCGAGGTTTGGTCGGCTTCGCCGTGATATTGAGAAAGGTCCCTACGACAGCTACCTTCAACTGATTGCTGAAAGCCTCGTCGACCCGGTTGTGGCCGCCGACCCATTGCTGCAAATCCGGGGGCTGTCGGTTCAAGGCCTCATTCATATGAATCTCGACGGCAAGGCAGCGAGAAAGGACTGGACTACCATTGCGGAGCTGGCTCAGAGAGTCGGAGACGAAAAATGGGCCAATCGTGCCCGCGGACAACTGGGCCTCGTCGCAGGAGCCGACGGTGACTATGCGACAGCCTTGACCAGCCTGGTGAGCGCGATTCAAAAGGCGCGAGCGCTGGGAGACCTCACCGCCGAAATCTACTTTCGAACCTTCCTCGGAAACGGCCTCGTGGCGAACAATCGCCCAGAGCAAGCTCTCCCGATGTTCGATGATGCCATTGCGTTGGGAACGAAGTCTGCCGACAGTGGATATCCCATCATGCCCGTTATTGGCAAGGTTCGTGCGCTCCAAGCTATGAAGAAACGAGATGAAGCGTTGCGGTTGATTGAAGAGTCGCTCCGCTACTCCCGCGAGCACCAGATCCTTGGCGCGCAAGCGGAGCTCCTGGTCCAGGCAGGTTTGATCGCATTCGATGCCAAAGACTTTTCGCTGGCTGAGACAGCCTACCTGGAGGCGGCAAAGGTCGCGCGGGCAGCGAGCCTGCCACGAATGCTCGCTGCTGCATTGGGCAACCTCGTTGATGTTTACTCGGCCAAGGGAGATGCGAAGGCTGCTCTGCGAATGGCAGACGAAGCGATTGCAACTGTCCGGCAACCAGGAGAGATCTATGACCTTCCTTCCTACCTTGCCCGGAAGGCGGAACTCGACGCGAAATTTGGGCGCCTGAATGAAGCCAGACTGATCTACGAAGAAGCACGCCAATTGATTGAAGGGATGCTGGTGAACATGCCGAGTTCCCCATCCAGGAGTTCGCTGATCGCGGTGATGAGCCGGGTTTACATGGGGCAGTTCAAATTGGCTGCGGCCCGCCCGGATGGTGTCGCAAAAGCCTTCGAGATCATCGAGACTGCAAGAGGGCGAAGCGTTGCAGACTCCCTACGCTTTGGAGCCCGTCGGCCGGGCGACACTCCCAGTCCGTCAGAGCTAAAGATTATCGGGGTGCAACGGAGGATTCGCGCCAGCCGGACGCAGGCTGAGTTGCGGCGACTGCTGGTCGAGTTGGAGAAAGCGGAGCTCGAGTTGGCCGGGTTTGAGTCGCCGCGTAATCGAAAAGCATTCCAAGACATGGCGCTATTGGGAAGCAAGCCAGTCTCACTGAGCGTCTTGGAGCGGCAGTTGGCTCCCGACGAGACAATCCTGGAGTACGTCTTGGACGAACCAAGCTCCTATTGCATCGAGATCAAGCGAACGGGAAGTAGGATACACAGTTTTGAAGGAAAAGGAAAGATTGAGACCGCTGTTGACGCCGTGGTTGGAGCCATCAAGCGGAAGGAGTCTTTTCAAGAAAAAGCTCGTCAGCTTCATCGGTTGTTGCTCTCCTGCTCTTCCTCGACAGCGACGCGAAGACTAATCATCGTTCCGGACGGAAAGCTGCACGCGCTTCCCTTCGCAGCCCTCATCGAGAGCGATGGACGTTACTTGATTGAATCAAAGAGCATCGGCTATGCGCCTTCGGGAACTGTTCTGTCTGTTGTCCGGGGAAATGGCCCGGTAGAGGGAGCACTCAAACCCTTGTTTGCGCTTGCATCTTCCCCGGGCGTCGCTCGGGAGTCCAAGGATGTCTCAACCACGCGCGGGTTCTTCGAAGAAGTAGGGAGCAAGCTCGGGCCATTGCCTTTTGCGAAAGAAGAAATTGCCACCATCGGAAATGCTGCCGGGCCCAACAGCGTGTTGTTTGTTGATCAGCAGGCCAACGAAGCCGAGTTAAAGCGGCAAGCGCTGGATCGCTTCAAGATCATTCATATCGTTGCGCACGCAATTGTCAGCGAAAAGGACCCAGAACGCTCCGGTCTTCTTCTTCAGCCGGGATCGGTGAGTGAGGATGGACTCTGGCAACCGAGAGAAATCCGCCGGCAACGGTTGCAAGCGGACCTCGTAACGTTGTCGGCCTGCCAAACGGCAGTTGGCAAACTTGAGGGGCAAGAAGGTGTAATCAACCTGGCCAGGACCTTTCTGGCGGCTGGGGCTGGTAGCGTGGCCGCCAGTCTCTGGATGGTGGACGACCGCTCCACCGCCACACTCATGGGCAAGTTCTACAGCCAACTTTCGAAAGGGAAAAGCGTAAGCGATGCGCTCAGAGACGCGCAGCTGGAGATGATTCAAGATTTCGGAAAGCAGTTCCCGCCATACTATTGGGCGGGTTTCTCGGTAATCGGCGATGGCACAAAGCGAACTCCCCTCGGGCCCTCCGCGGCTATCACAAGCAGAACGCGCTAAGGTCTTCGATAAAGCCTGCTCGAAAGTAGCAAAGCTTTATTTCGACCCAGCCTTTCGCGGCGTCAACTGGCAACAGCACGTGGCCAAGCATCGCGAAAATGCGATTTCCCGTGCCGACCCGGTTGAATTTGAGGCGGGGATACATGAGATCTTTCGAGCTCTCGGTACAAGTCATACGGGCTTCTTCCATGAGTCCGTCCGCCGTGTACCGTATCGGCTTGCGATCGGGGTAACGTGCACGCGTCAGCCCAAGTCCGATTCAACGTTATGGGTCGTCCGCGATGTTCATGAGCGGGGCCCCGGCGCCATTGCCGGTCTGGAACCGGGTGATGAACTGGTTGCCCTCGATGGAGAACCCATAAAGAGCGATTCGCCGCCCATGTTGCCGATGGGAACATCGGTTTCACTGCAAGTTTTGCGGAGTGGGAATCCAGTTGATCTAAAGTTGGCGATCCCTCGACCACGTTCAACAAAACAACCGTATTCAGAACCGCAAAGTGTGGTCCAGAAGCTGCTTCCTGGCGGCGTTGGATACATCAAGGTCAGCATTCTGCCGGGCTTGATTGGAATTGATGTCGCAAAGGAAATCGATTCGGCATTTTCCGCAATCAGCGCTAGCAATGCGTTGATTTTGGACTTGAGGGGCCATCTCGGGGGCGGCTTGGGGGTCCTGCGACTCATGAGCCACCTTACCCCGCATCGATTGCCAATTGGCTATACGCTTACCCGGAAGGCGGCCGAGAAGGGGCTGACGAAAGATGATCTGCCTATGCTGGATCGACTTCCGAAATCGAAAACATGGGGGATCCTGGGATTGGCACTTCGCTTCGGGTGGAGGGACCCTTCTGTGGCAATTGTTAGCGAAGGCCTCGGCCCCAAAAAGTGCCAAGGCCGAATTGCAATTCTGACCAACGAAGGAACCGTCAGCGCCGGCGAAATGGTTTGTGCATTCACTCGGGAACGAGGGTTGGCGACAATAGTCGGCACTGAGACTGCCGGACGCCTCATTCCCGGATCCGGCTTCAAAGTCGGCCACGGCTATGTGGCGATTTTTCCGCGGGCCGCTTACATCACTTGGGAGGGCAGAACCTTCGAAGGGCAAGGCATAGCTCCGGATCACCATGTTCATTGGTCCATTGAAGAGCATCGCCTGGGCCGCGATAACCAACTCGATGCCGCCCTTCGGATTCTCAGCGAATCGTGACTGGCGCGAACATCCAATCGCTCAGCGTCGTCCTCACTCCGACTAAGTGAGATCCCGACTTGAGACCTGAAAGGTCGATTGAGACCGACAGCTTGGTGACACCCTGTTCGAGTGTGGCTGTTCCTTGCGACGAGTTGAGCAAGGTGTGGGCATCATTGAAGATTCCCAGTTTGTAGGAGCCTGCCGGTGAGGCTACGGGCAAGACAACCTCGAGCTTGAGAGGTCTTGCAGGTAGAATCACGTCGCTTGAGTTCCGTGCCGGTTCATCTTCGCCCCTGGACGGGGAGATGTGGCGAAGATCTAGCGCCAACAACTGAGGTTGCGATCTCTCGGCTGCAGGGCCTTTCTTCTTCTCCTGCGATGGCTGCCGGTCCACTATGGTTGGCTTGGAATCACCCGCTGGACTGCGGAGGACGTTGCGCCCAATCAGCACCGCCACGATGATCGCCGCTGCTGCCCAAATCGCTAAGGCCGCATACCGACGACGTAAACGTTGAATCTCCTCCTCGCGATATCGGCAATACTGCTGATAGCAAGGCGAGCAATTGGCGACGTGGGCAATGGGGGCATGGGCAAGACTCAGATCTTTGCTGCGCACCGCCATGGCACGCAAAGTGTGGTCTGAGGGACAATTCACCCGATCCGGGTTTGGGTTTGCATACCGGGAGCTTTGTTTTCCGAGCTCAACCAGTTGATCCGCCTGTTTCATTGAGACAGGTCTCTCTGCATCGGCCATTACAATCTTAATCCTCATTCTCTCGGGGCGGCTTGAAATAGCTTTTGATCCGCTTCAGCGCCCTTGAAAGCCCTTTTTGAAACTGCACTTCAGCACTGTGCGCATTGGCGTAGTTCAACGCCAATGCAATTTCCTTCCATGAGTAGTCGAGGCGTCGATACTCGAACAACGCGAGGGTCTTAGAGTCCATCGCCCCTCGGAGTTGAGCAATAAATCGATCTCGATCAAGATGCTCTTCGTAACTCTGGCTTGTCGATCCCGAGAGTATCTCGAGATTTGAAGGTTCCACCAAAACCAGTCTGCCGGCGCGCCTCTTTCTTCGAATGGCCTCCCGGGCGACCGATTTGAGCAGGTAAGACTCGATGGATCGAACGGCCCCATTCACTTCCATGGATCTTGACGTGGCCTGCGCAACCTCTTCAACGATTTCCGCTGCCTCCGAATCTTCGCCCATAAAACGAACAACAACCAGGCGTGCGCGATCCCACGTTCGATGAGCAGCTTCGAGGACCATCGGATGAACCTCGTTACCGTCATCGTCTGGGCTACTGATCCAGAGCCTCTGATGGCCCGCTCGCTGATCCTCCATGAAAGTGACCTGTGCCTGCCAAGGGGTTCTTCCCCTATTGTGCAAGAGTTTCGAAGCGTGCTGTTCCTCACCCAAAAGTTGATTAAAGCAAGCGGACTCGGCGGAGCCCAACGAATGTGGGTTGTCCGTTGAGCTTTTGAAGTTGTAGAGCCTCATTCTTGTAGGGCTATTCCTCACTGCTCCGAGGATTAGCGCGCCTTTGTTGCCGGACGCAGAATGCTGCTTCGCCTGCAAGCGGCCTACTTGACTCCTCGCCATTAGTCTGTGACTTCATTACCCATCCCCCAGGAAGGAGGTCCAGGATGTCAACACTTGTCGATGCACCGGACCTCCGGTTGCCGCGGACTGTTCGGTCCGATATCGGTCAGCGCTTGCGGGTCTCCAGTTGGAGCACGGGGCGCCCATGGACTGACGACGATGTCGAGTTGCTGTGCGAAATGATTTCGGAGGTTCCGATCATTGAGATAGCTGCCCGCTTGAACCGATCAGAAGCTTCCATTCGGACTAAGGTTAAGGCCATCCGCCGGTGCGAAGACAATCTGGGCGGTTTCAAATCGAAAGACCTGGCCGAACTGTTGGGAGTCAGTGTTCGCCAAATCCGACGATGGCGTGAGAAGGGATACCTTTCCGGCGTGAATGGCCGAATCACCGAAGCGTCCTTCGCAACCTTTTGTCGGACTCATTGGGACAAGATCACATTCGACCGGCTGAGTCCCGAGGTGAAGGTGTGGCTTCGAGATTTGGGATATCCGCGACTGCCGATCCAAGGATGCCTCTGGGGAGGGGGCAAAAATGAGCATTAACAAAAGAAGCCCCCACTCAGTAGCATTCGTCTGGCTGTCCGTGTGTCTTGCAACGTATTGAAATAGCGATGCTTACGAGTCGCCGCGAGTGCGGGGCGCTTCAGTTTTCGCACCAATTGCGGAAATCCACTGACCCTATTCTCAACTCATGAAGCAACTGGCTTCGTGAGGACCGCATGAAAAACTGGACAACCAAAGACGTCAAGTTCGTTCTGGATTGGGCGCAATCCTCGGAATCCGATCGTCCCCCAGTCGAACAGATCGCTCGCCAACTGAATCGCACGCCCGATGCAGTGAAGGAGTACATTCGACGATGCCTTCCGCGAGGTGCACGACCCTGGAAGGAGAAACCGCGCTGGAACCCCGATGAGATGGTTGCTTTGGATAGAGGCAAACAGCCGGAGGGCCGTAGCAACTCCGCAGTTAGGAAGTTTCTGCGCCGCAGGGAGCGAGCTGCGGAAGAGGTGCGCGCGACATTGACTGCAACTGAGGTCGCCGCGAGCCTGGGCGTGTCGAGAATGACTATCCACCGTTACGTGAAGCGCGGACTGCTTCGCCGGTTCAAGGACGGAATTGCGGAAAGTTCGTTCGAGGGTTTTCTGCGCTCTCATCCTGAGCTCGTGCCGTACGAGAAATTGAAGAACGAACAGAAAGAGTGGCTGGTGCTGAATGGATTTCATGACCCATCGATGAGGGTTCAGGGACCCAGTATTCGTGGGTTGCTTGATTGAGGGAGATGAACCTTAAACATTGAGATTCATGGCCTGCAATGACAGCAACCACCTAACTGCCTTCTGTGGAGATTTTGAGCCGCTGTGTGGCAATATGGCTAAACGTGTGTAACGCAATCCATCACGCCACTACCCCAGGCTCTATTCGCTCCGACAAGGACTGGCTCTGCGTTGAGGTGCACGCGATAGAGATGATTCCATTGATACGTCATTTGTATGGGCCCCTGCTAGGAATCGCAAGCCAATTCCGAGGACACCGATGATAACGTGCAGAATCGGAGCAGCATCAAGTGGCAATCGTTGACCTCAATCGACGTTTTCACGAATGGAACGATACTGAGCGTCCTGATCCCGAGACGCTTCGCGTTTGGGGATTGGACGATGGGGGGATCGGGTGGCCGGAACTGATCACAAAACGGCGTGCTGTTGTTCTGGCTGAGGCAGGTAGTGGCAAAACTACCGAGTTCGCTGAAAGAGCCCGAGTGGTAGGCCTCACCAACCGATTCGTTTTCCACGCGAGTGTCGAGGACGTGGGCCGCGATGGACTCGACGATGCCTTATCGGTGGAGGCACGGACCAAGCTCACAGAATGGAAGATAGGCATCGACGTGGCATGGTTCTTTATTGATTCAGTTGACGAAGCGAAAGTTGCCGGCGTCAAGTTCGAACGCGTCGTACGAAAGCTTGCCGAGGGCATTCATGGTGCCGAGGACCGGTGCCACATTGTCCTGTCGGGTCGGGTCACTGATTGGGAACCACAACGAGATCGTGAACTCCTGAAGAAGTGGCTTCCAGTTTCTTCAGTGATAGCGAAACTGGAAGCCACGCCAGAAGAGGAGCTTCTTAGGATCGTCCGAAGTGAACGGAAACCGAAGGAGGAATCGCCGCCCGACGAAGATCCCTTTGTCGCAATCATGGCGCATCTTGATCGAGAGCGAGTTCGCATATTCGCTGCGGGCGCTGGAATTGGGGACGTCGAACAGTTTCTCAAGGCGATCGATAGCGCGGATCTTTGGCACTTTGCCAGACGGCCACTCGACCTCGACTGGCTCGTGCGGTTCTGGAGATCAGAAGGGCGGTTGGGAACGCTCCAAGAGATGGTGGAGCGTAGCCTTATCGAGCGACTAAAAGAACCCAACCCGGACCGAAGCAGGGCGGATGATTTAAACAATGTTGCGATGCTACATGCCGTCGAACGCGTTGGCGCAGCAATGGTATTAGGACGCCAGACTACCATTTCGATACCGGATCGTGAAGCAGCCTTGGCTTCAGACTCCTCGCTCGACTTGGCGGACATTTTGCCGGATTGGTCGGGAGATGATCGCATTCGCTTGCTGACCAGGCCCATTTTCGACCCTGCCACCTTCGCCCGAGTTCGCTTTCACAACGACAACGATGGGACGGTTCGAAGTTTTTTGGCAGCTCGGTGGTTGTTGCGGCTGCGCAAGTCACACCTCTCGACCGCTAACTTGTTTCGCTTGTTGTTTTCTACGTCATACGGTCTCGAAGTAGTGAAGCCATCCCTGACCGAGACCACGGCATGGCTTTGCCTGTGGGACAAGGACGTTGCCAGCGAGGTGGTCAGGCGCGCTCCAGGTCTTCTTTTGGCAGCGGGTGATCCGGCGAGTCTATCGGTGGGCGTGCGAAGTGCAGCGCTCACGGCGCTCCTACAAGCGCTGACGAATGGGGACCAAGAATGGCCGTGGTGGGATAACGATAAACTTCGTCGATTTGCGCAATCCGATCTTGGCGATACAGTCTTGGAGCTATGGCCAAAGTATGGAACTTCTGGTGAGGCGTCAGAGTTATTGATGCGATTAGTTTGGCTCGGTTCTTTGAGGGAATGCGAACCGCTAGCAGGCCAAATCGCTTTTGACAGCGGGGCTAAACCCCTGCTTCGAGTGTTTGCTGGCAGGGCCCTCCTGGCGATGTCGTCGGCAGAGATACGGGCCGACTATGCTGCTCTAGTAGTTGCAAACGCGGTGAGCCTTCCCGTGCGGTTGGTTCGTGACGCGATCTTGGAGTTTTTCCCCACGTTGCTTTCCATCTCAGACCTTGTGCAGCTCTTGTCCGAACTGAAAATCGAAGATGATCAGAACGGTCTAGATTTTGCCCGAGACGGCTTGAGGTTGGCAGCAAAGCTTGAGTCTGCTGCTGACCAAGAACAGTTTCTCGTCGGGTTGCTTGGGCAACTCAGGACGAAGCTTGGTGACCATGCGCACCATCCTCCGACGAAACGGGAAGAAGCTTTGTTTCCTGCAATGGCAGAGTCCGCGCTTCGCTTATTGAAGAGAGTTGATGCCAACGAGGTTCCACCTGCTGCGATCGAGGCCATCATGCGTATCAGCAATCGACGTGAGCACGGCACCCGTGGGCTTCAGACGGCTAACGAAGCGTTAGTCGAATTACACCGGACGCCTGAGCGAAGAAGGCAAGCGTTTTGGTACGTGGTCTCCAACCTGCGAACGATTTCTAGCAAGCAAGACGTCGCTCAACTTTGGCAGGTTGAGTTCTTGGGATATCCGACAGGTCTCAAGGTCGAAGATGTCGATTGGTTGCTTGCAGACGGGCCCTCTCGTGGACCTGCGGATTGCCAACTGGCTGTCAATACAGCGATGGCAGTTTATCAGTCTCAGGGTCAGTCCGCATCGCTGCTTGCAAAAATCTCGGACATGGTGCAGTCCGACTCCGTCGCGCGGGGTACATTTCGGGAATGGAACACACCGCGGATACCGTCTGAGGCGGAGTTGGAGTCGAAACGAGAGCTGGAGGCGATTCAGGCCCGGAATAAAGCTGAGGCGGATAGACGAGATCAGTGGTGGATTGACTTCATTCGAGGGCTCCGTTCTGATTCGGGTCGTATCGCAAAGCTGCGGCTTCCGGTCCCGGTCGATACTCGCTCAGAGTTAATGGATTTGTGGCGACTTCTGCACTTCTCAGGAGTTCAATCTCGTTACGCCGTCGATTCGGTTGCTCCGTTGGAACGGATCGCTGGTCCGGAAGTTGCCAACGCTGTTGTTGATGGCCTTATCGCGCATTGGCGGATATGCGAGCCATTGGTGCGCAGCCGAAGGAAACCCGAAGAACGCAACTCGGTACGGTGGCTCGATCTTATGGGGTTGACAGGCATCACGTTGGAGGCGGCCCGAGGCGCCACATGGGCGTCGAGGTTGTCTACTGAAGAGGCTCGAAGGGCAACAGAATTTGCGACGCTGGAAATCAACGGTTTTCCTCGATGGCTCTCCGATCTTGTCGCATTCCATCCTGACGAAGTTAGAGCAGTCCTTCATCGTGAGGTCACAGATGAACTGACGCGCCAGGACCTAACTTTTTTCGAGACGCTTAGCGCGATCAGGTACTCGGATGAAGCGCTCGCCCTTGTTCTAGCCCCTCCATTGTTGCAAGATCTGGAGGCCGGATTATCCCTGCCGAAGGGGGCCGTCGCTCTGGTGCTCCAGATTCTCTTGAGTGGTTTAGCAGAATCAGACAGGCAGCGGCAAGAGAAACTAGGTCTTTCCAGATTTGATCAAGAGGCTGAGGTTTCGTTGGCCATTCAATACTTGGCTTTTGTTTTTAGTATTAACCCCGCAGCTGCGACCGCAACACTCGTTCAGAAGGCAAGCACTCTGGACGAAGATGGCCAACGGAATCTAGTCGGTCAGTTCCTGACTGCTTGCTTTGGCGATTCGATGTCACGCAGCGGCTTCAACTCGATCACTGCTCCTCCAGCTGAGGTCATTGAAGAGTTGATGCTGCTAAGCTTCAAAAGCCTCAAGCAAGTAGACGCAATTCGGCGGCCTGCCGGAGTTGTGTATCAGATGGATAATCGCGATTACGTCGAGGAAGCACGCAGTGCAATCTTTACTCGATTTGTGAAAACGCCGGGTATTGCCACTTATGATGCGCTGCGTCGCCTTCAACAGGACCCTGCGTTTCCCGTATCGCCCACCCGGTTACGCGCGCTTGCAGAGCAACGAGCTCTTGAAGATTCAGAAAGCGCTCCTTGGCTACCTCATGAGGCGTATGCGTTCGAGCAATCCGCCGAAACTTCGCCGCGGACGGGCAAGGATTTACGTTCAGTGCTTGTTAACCGTATCGAAGATATGCAACATGAGCTTCTTCATGACGATTTTTCGCAGGGGCATACGCTCAAAGGTCTCAGCCCCGAGAGAGAAGTTCAGAAGTGGGTGGCTGACAGATTACGCGTGAAGCAAGGTCGATCTTATTCCGTTGAGCGTGAACCGCATGTCGTGGACGAGAAGGAACCAGACGTGAGGATAAGGGCCAAGGAGACAGATGCTAATGTTTCAATGGAAATAAAGGTTGTGGAGTCTTGGACGCTGCAGGAGTTAGCTGACGCCCTCGAGGTGCAACTCTGCGGACGGTATTTAAGGTCGGATCGAGGGCGGTTCGGCGTCCTCCTCCTCGTCCACCAAAAGGCGCGTCCAATGGGTTGGGAGGACAAGGTGAGCGGCCACTATCTCGCGTTTGCTGAGGTGGTCGCCCGGCTGCAAGAGCGCGCGAGACAGATTAGCGGAGGAAGTCACCATTCACCTCAGCCCGAAGTCGCCGTGCTTGATGTTACTTCGTGTTAATTCTTCGTCTTGGTAAAGGTGGTTCCATTGGCAGTTGTGAACCTCCCAACCGTACGTGAATCCGTGCTTGATTCCGCATTACTCCAGCACTACTCCGTAAACCCTTCACTCCACTTTAGCTCTGTCAAGGAGCGATTCACTCCCTTGCCAGAACAGGAACCTGCTGAAGCTCCAAGTGGCGAAAACATGCTCATACGAAAACTGCGTGTCGCTTCAACCGTTGGCTCCAGAAAGTGCGTACATCACGGGTGAGACAGTGGGCAGGTTTTGCCTTTAACTGAATACCTGTCTCATTTCCGGAACGGGTTCGCCCAGCAATTCGATTTTCGATTCAGCTGGGTTTCCCAGTGGCTTGGCTTTCGCAAGGTGGATTATTTCTCCAATATCTCGACCCATCAGGCGGCAACAAGTTGAATCTGCAGAAACGGGGTCGTTCGCGAACACGAGGCATCCTAGATGTCTCCGTCGGCCATGAAGCGGCCCGTTGCCCTCCATCGCCTCTACGCCGTCGGCGATCACGTAGTGGATCGGTACGGTCGATGCCAGTTCAACGATGGAATTGTCGATTCCTTGCCAATGCAAGATGTTCTTTGGCCAACCGTAGACTGATCCGGGCACGACTCCAAAGAGATTCTTTAGGCTGAGCGTTACCCCCGCCCAGTGGTGCGTTTTGATCTTCGGCATCGAGATCACAACGTCTGCCGCGAGGAGGGTGTTCGGTAGCCATAGCTCCCGAAGCGTTGTAAGGGAAGTTGTAGTCTTCACTCGGCTCGGAGTATCGAAGTTGAGGTCGACAAACCGCGTCCGCCCGACTTCCTTCAGCAACTTCTTGAGGCCGCACTCTTCGATGAGCATCTCCGTGTCGCGAACGTGGCCCGGGCCTTCTGCGACGACTACCGACGCCGCTCCCAAACGGTACAACGAATCGACTGCGGCAGCAATGACCGTGGGATGGGTGTTGATGCAGGTATTCGGTGAATATTCAACCAGGTTTGGCTTGAGGAGTACGCTTTTCCCTTTGACGGTCGGTTCGATGAGGCGGAGTCCCTCATCAACTACCTCGTGCGCGGATTCGTAGCTTGCGCACTTCAGAATCGCTACCTTGGATTTGGGCTTCCGTCGGAATGGAACCGAGGGCCTCGATTGCTGGTGCAAGGAGAACGCGGCCGTCGTTGCAAGGGCGCCGACCGAGAGCAAGTTCCGGCGGTTCATGGATTGCTCACTCCAGAACTGTCTGACCCAAGTGCGATCTTTGCCAATGCAAGTTCGCGGGTGGCAAGATTCGGGAGCACCTTCACGACGGCATCAGCCAGTCGCTGATTCAGGCGGGCGGCTCTTGGGTCAGAGTAGGCCCTCATCGCGATGACGCCGAGGCTCAGAGAGTAAACCGAACTCGCTGTCGATAGGCACCGCCAAAGGTAATCCAGCGAGGATGCCAGCAAGGCGGCGTGCGACAACCTCTCATGATGCAGGGCCATCACAGCCATCGCCGTAAAGTCTGGATGGGGAGTCAAGGCAACCCCGAATGCCTCTGCGTTCCCGGCATTCCAGCCACCCCCCTTACAACATCGATCCAGCAGCATTTCTCTGGCGTTTGCAGTTCGAGGGGAAGTTCGCCCCCACGCCTCGTGCGCGAGCAGCGAGACCGCCGTCGGAGCCACCCAGCTCAAAGTGCCGGGAATCCAAGGCCAGCCTGATTTTGAGGGATCGAAGCGGACCTTGGTGTCGAAGAAGCGGAACTTCCACTTCCAGAGCCAGTGCGACTCCACGCCAACTGTTTTTGACAACCACTGGAACCCGTTTTCAACACTCGTGGCCCCCGCCTTCCTTGACCGTGCCAGGGAGAGCAAGGCCAGACCGGTGCTGTAGGCGTTTGGTAGCGGTACGGCAGCATGCTCTGACCATCCACCGTCTGGCAGTTGGCGCTTCTCTATCGCCGCGGACAAGTAATCCTCGCCGGGTAGGGCAACGGACTTGAAGGCGAGCTCTTCCAGCGTGATCGCGGGCCGGTTCCGAAGAATGCCCGCCAAGGATGCGGGGTCAATCTGCTGATTCATGGCATGAATCTAATCTTCATTTGCGATTCTTCACAGCGAGTTCGACGAGCTTATGGGATGGCTGGCCATAACAAGCCGCTGTTTTGTTGGATGGCTCAAAGTTGGGTTTGAAGAATAGCAGAAGAGCCGCTTTGCCTTTGGCCGGCCCAGGAGTGTAACAGCAGGCGCCGCTCAGGTGACTTCTTGGAACTCCGAACCTGCTCTACGCTGCTTTCATGTTCTCAGGACCTGAGGAAGTAGCGATCGGACTACGATCAGCGGGTTACGCAACCGACCCAGTGCTGGTTCAAATCATTTGGCTTGCGACGGAAATGCAAAAACCGATTTTGATTGAGGGCCCACCTGGTACAGGGAAGACATTCCTGGCGCAGGCATTTGCGGCAGCGGCCCGGACCGACCTCATTCGGCTCCAATGCTTTGAAGGCATCACCGAGCGGCAGGCGATTGGGTCCTTTGATGAAGCGCTGCAACGGTTGTTTTTGGAAACTCAGGCTGACGTAATCGATCGTCAATGGGAAAGCCTTCGCAGTCATCTCCACTCGTTGGACTTCTTCACTCACGGCCCGTTGCTACAAGCAGTGCTGCAACCTCGCCGAGTGGTGCTGCTGATCGATGAGCTGGATAAAGTTGACCAGAAGTTTGAAGCTCTTCTGCTGGAAATCCTCTCCGATTGGCAGATCACGATACCCAAACTCGGCACTGTCAAAGCCACGACTGTTCCTTTCGTTGTGATGACGTCCAACCAGGAGCGTCGGCTGGGAGATCCCCTCAGGCGAAGGAGCCTTTATCAACGCATCGAACATCCCGATGTGAAGAAGGAAGCGGAGATTCTGGACATCCGAACCGCGAACGCTCCGCTGGAACTGAAGGCACAAGCCGTCGGTATGGCTCAGGCGTTGAGGGGGTACAACTTGGTGAAGCCGCCGTCCATAGATGAGATCGTTCAGTTTGTCCGAGCACTTCAACTTCTTGGAAGGACTGAGGTGAGGGTGGAGGATCGCGATGTTCTATTGCCTTTCCTCGCCAAAACGGAGGAAGACGTGAAGCGCCTATTGCTGAGGGATGGCTTCGGAAGTCTTGTCGCGACAGCGCGGGAGTATCAGGAGCGGGCATTGGCCGTCATGAGGGACGGAAAGACCATTTTGGAGGCCCAACTTTCATGAGGCTGAGTTCCTTCTTTCTGATTCTCTCTCTGGGCTGCCTCGGGCAGCCATCTGAGCCGAAGCGCTGCGCCGACCAATGGGCGACATCGTTCGCGATTGATAGGCGGCTTGTCTACGCCATCATCGAGGCTGAATCCGCGTGGAATCCCCGCGCTGTTTCGGTGGCTGGCGCCGCAGGATTGATGCAGTTAATGCCGGCCACAGCTGCCTCCATTGGCGTGCGGAATCGATTCGAGCCGTGTGAAAACATTCGTGGCGGAGTCGCCTATCTGGCATCGCTTCGGTCGATTCTCGGAGAGGATCTTCGGCTTGTTCTGGCGGGGTACAACGCCGGTCCAGGAGCAGTGCGGGCGAAGGGACTTCGATTCTCTTCAGAGCCGGTAATCGCCTACGTGCGGCGCGTACTGGCGATCTATAGGCGAATTCAGAGAGAAGCCCCATTGGGAGGAGGATCAATCTAATGCGGTCCATTTGGAGGCGCTTTACAGTATTGATGGCACTGTCCTTGCTGGAAGTTCAAGGCCAGGTAAGGCCAAGTCTGACCCTGCGGGAGATCACTGAGAAGGTGCATGTGATTCGGTTGGCACCGCGGTTTGCGACGGCCATTCGTGTGCCCGAAACCATTAGCTCCGTCATCATCGGCGATCCCTCAAAGTTCCTGGCCGAACATTCAGACAAGGAGCCCTCTCTTGTTGTCGTGAAACCGATCACGGAGGATCCCTGCGAGTCGAACCTGCTGTTGATTACATCCCGCGGCCAACAGATCAGCTTCGTCCTGAAGAACGTTGGGGCGGCAAGCGGTTCGGTTGACTTCGCGGTGCGCTTTCGAACGGGCGGCACCTTTCTCGTGCAGGAGATTGGACAAGGGACACACGAGGTAGCCAGGACCGAGCAATTGCGAAACGTCCAGATCGAGGAGGGACCTAGATCGGCCAATCAAATGGGACCAGCGAATCCGCTTGATTCATTGCTTGAAAGGCAAAGGCGGACCGTATTGCCCCCGCTCTACGGGCAGCGTTCGCCATCGCCAGAAGAGAAGCATGACTACGTGAAGGCGGGAGTTTCGGAAGTAATCGACCAGGGGCGGCAGGTATTGGTGCTTTTCTCAGTTGTAAATCCGCAGAGCCAGGCCATCGAACTACTTGCCCCTCAAATCCAGTTGGCAGGACGCATACAGTCTGGAACTCTATTCAAGCGAAGGCGCTGGCGCAGCAGCGAGCAACTCGCCGTCAAAGAGTTCCGTCTCAGCCGTCGACGACTTGGGGCAGGAGAAAGAGCGGACGGCGTGGCAGTTTTCGACAGGCCGAACTTCAAGCAATCGAATGAGGCAGTGTTCTTGCAGATCGCGGAAAGCGGAGCAGTGGATAGGCCTGCACTTGCCCCAATCGGATTTGGGGTGTCTTCCATTCGTAAGGAGGTACGTGGCGATGAGTAATCACGAGGAGTTGCACGATGAGCGAGATGCGAATCTTGAAGCATCCGCCCACCAGCAAACAGCAGGCAGGGAGGGTGTCTCCGGTGATGCCGCAGATGGCCCCAATACGGCTGACGATCCAGAGACCGAGGAACAAATGGGCTGGTTCTCACGGCTTACCGAGCGGCTACAGCCAAAGGAAACGCCGCAAAATCGAGATGCAAAGTCCACTGAGAAAACACGAGGGCTGGTGCTGCTAGGGCTTACTGCGATTGGTGGGATTTTCCTGTTCTTTGGCTTGTTCACTACGGACATCGATTCGTCGAAGAAGGCGCGCCCGAGTGGGCCGAGCCTGGGTCGCCCTGCTCAACCGCAGGCTGATGCTGATGCGGCCAATCGCTTCACTGTGCCGCAGCTCAGCGTGAATCCTTCTCAAGGGGAAGAGTCCGGCGAACTGACTGAGAAAGATGTCCTTGGGACGATGCGCAATCGAGGCACCGAGTCGCCGATGACGAGAGAGTCAGTGCCACGAGCGGCCGGAACAGCGCAGGAACTTGGTCAGATTGACGTGGACGATCCGGCACTCGCCGATGCGTACCGCCGCACCGGGACGACGCCACCCAAACGTGTGGTGCAGCCCACAGATTGGAACAGGGCCATTGCTGAGCTTCAGGCGAGTCAACAGGTCCCTTCGAAAATGGAGCCACCGGCAAAATTGGCGCAAACTTCGGCGACAAACACCACCGATCTCCTCAAGAAGTCATCCATCGTCTTCGTACGAAGCAGCACAACAGTTCCCGGTGCTGCACCAGTTTTCCGACAGGATGGGCCTCAAAGCGGGCATCCTCTGTTGCCGCAAGGCAGCGTCCTGGTTGCGCGATTGCAGCAAGCTGTCAGTTCCGTGGCCAAAGTGCCGATCGTCGCGGTGATTGAGTACAACTATGAGCAGGATGGAGAGGTGGTCGTCCCAGCCGGATCAAAGGTCTACGGTGAGCTTTCACAGGCGACTCCGCAAGGCTGGGTCAATTTCAAATTCCACACACTGGAATGGCCTGATGGGCGGCAGGAAGAGATTGCCGCTTCGGCATTGAGCATGGAGCGCGGACTCTTGAAGGGCGAAGTGAACGGAAGGAACAGTGGGCGGAAGTTTCTAACGCGGGCCTTAACGGGCGTCGGCACGATTGCCGCTTACGCTGTAGGTGGCCGCGGATTGGGTAATGGCGCCGCCGGAATCGACAGCTCTGTCTTGCTCAGGGAAAGGCTCGCGTCCAATATCGCGATGGCTGGGGAACAGGAACTTGCATTGCTCGCCTACCAGCAAAACATCGTGATCACGGTCCCGGCGAACACGCGCTTCTTTCTGGTGCTCCATACACAGGACACGCGGCAGTTCAACGGCGCAAAACGCACCATCAAGACAAACGGGATGGCCTCAAGAGCTTCGAACGCCGGAACTCAAGAGACTCTAAGCAGCGAAGAGATTCGGGACCTGCGGCAGTTGCGCAACGAGATGCGCCAGATGAACAGGTTCTTGGAGAGTTCGCCGGCGTCGCCGGCGATTCCCACTCCGGAGAATCGATAATCCTGCGCTACTTTTACTGAAGACAACTCCTCCTGAATCACTTTGGAGCGGCATAGAAATCAGATACTCTGGGCTTACCTGCCCAGGAGAGCGTCCATGCCGCCTTTTGGATTCAATTCGAGTGATGAAAGCAACGTCCCGCGATTACGGACAGGCAGAGGTGTGATCGATGCGGCAGGCGCTTGGGGACTTGGCGGTCAACTGAATCTGCTCATTGGTATCGGCGTTGTGGTGGCCACTTGGTGGCTCATGGGCTTGCTGGGCGCAAACCGCTTTGCAGCGCTAGGCGTTAGCGTTATCGGCCTTCTGCTGCTACCTCAGCTCACTCCTCGATTTGTTCTTTTCGTATCCAGAATGACCGTCGCTGTGACGGCTGCGATGTGCTTGACGATTGCGACGGGCTGGCCATCAACCGTCTTCCCAGGTTCGGCGAACCAATGGGACAAAATCATGGCGCTTCCGTTTTGGTTGGGTTGTGGCGCGCTCCTTCTCTGGCCATTTTCCACATTCATGGGGCGCAAAGGGCAGGAGGCGACTCCCGCTACTGCCAAGGCTTCATATGACGACAAGTGGGCTCAAGTTCCCACAGTTCGGTTCGAGGACGTCGGCGGTTTTAACCAACAGAAGTCGGAGATCCGAATCGTCGCGCAGAATCGATTCCTAGCAAATACCAGTGGCATTGTTCGCAATGGAGTGCTTCTATATGGTCCACAAGGGACGGGAAAGAATTTCTTTGCGGAGGCTACGGCCGGTGAGTTTGGGGCCAACTGGTATCACGTTCGATGTCCGCAACTCTTGGGGCCAATGATCGGCTCGACAACCACCGAGATTCGAAGAGCATTCGATTGGGCGCGAGCCCATCGACCAATCGTGATGTTCCTCGATGAGATTGACGCTATCGGTAGCAAGAAGGCGTTACAAGGCGGTAGCGACTCGGGAGGCGCCGGCCGGGAGTACAACACGATCGTGACCCAGTTGATGCAGTCGATCGACGAATGCCGGAACGTTGAAGGCTTGTTTATCGTAGCCGCCACCAATCATATCGACACCTTGGAACCCGCACTGATCCGGGA
>JADCJL010000134.1 GCA_020247055.1 Acidobacteriaceae bacterium
CACCTACGCCACCCGCAACATCCTCGGCATCACTACCACCGTCCAGTGCGTCGCGCCCACCGTCGCCTACGCCGTCCGCAAGATCAAAGCCGAAATCCTGCCCCGCTACCCCAACGTCGACGACGTCGTCGCCATCACCCACTCCTACGGCTGCGGCGTCGCCATTGACGCCCCCGGCGCCGCCGTCCCCATCCGCTCCATCCGCAACCTCGCCCGCCATCCCAACTTCGGCGCCGACCCCCTCGTCGTCAGCCTCGGCTGCGAAAAACTCCAACCCGTCCGCCTCGCCCTGCCCGGCCTTCAACCCGCCGACCACGTCATCCGTCTCCAGGACAACCAGGGCTTCGCCGCCACCGTCGCCCGCCTCTGCGAAGCCGCCGAAAAACGCCTCGCCGTGCTGAACCGCCGCCGCCGAGTCCCCTGTCCCGCCTCCGGCCTCGTCGTCGGCCTCCAGTGCGGCGGCAGCGACGCCTTCTCCGGCGTCACCTGCAATCCCGCCGTCGGCTACGCCGCCGACCTTCTCGTCCGCGCCGGCGCCACGGTTCTGTTCAGCGAAGTCACCGAGGTCCGCGACGCCGTTCACCTCCTCACCCCGCGCTGCGCCACCCCCGCCGTCGCCGAAGCGCTCATCCGCGAAATGCAGTGGTACGACGACTACCTCGCCACCGGCCGCGCCGACCGCTCCGCCAACCCCACGCCCGGCAACAAGCGCGGCGGCCTTTCGAACGTCGTCGAAAAGGCGCTCGGCTCGGTCGCCAAGTCCGGCACCTCGGCCCTCCGCCAGGTCACCACCCACGGCGAAGTTCCCACCGAAAGCGGTCTCATCTTCGCCGCCACCCCGGCCAGCGACTTCATCTGCGGCACCCAGCAACTGGCCGCCCACATGAACATGCACATCTTCACCACCGGTGAAGGCACCCCCTACGGCCTCGCCATGGCGCCGGTCATCAAGGTCTCCAGCCGCACGACTCTCGCCGAAAAGTGGCCCGACCTCATCGACCTCGACGCCGGCCGCATCGCCACCGGCCAGGCCACCATCGAATCGGTTGGCTGGGAGCTGTTCCACCTCATCCGCGACGTCGCCAGCGGGCGCAAGCAAACCTGGGCCGACCACTGGGGCCTGCACAACGATCTTGCGCCCTTCAACCCCGGGCCGGTAACTTAAACTCCCAGGTTCAGATACTCGCTCGCGTTCCGGTAGCAGATATTGCGGATCATGCCGCCCACCCAGTCCTCGCGGTCCGGCAGCAGGCCCGCCTCGACGTCCTGCCCCACCAGGTTGCACAGCGTCCGCCGGAAGTACTCATGCCGCGGATAGGACAGAAACGAACGCGAATCCGTCAACATCCCCACAAAGCGCGAAAGCAACCCGCAGTTGGATAGCGCGTTGATCTGCATCTCCATGCCCTCTTTCTGGTCGAGGAACCACCAGCCGCTGCCGAACTGCACCTTGCCCGCCACGGTGCCGTCCTGGAAGTTGCCGATCATCGTCGCAAAGGCGTAGTTATTCACCGGGTTGACGTTATAGACGATCGTCCGCGGCAGCGAGTTGTCCTGATCGAGGCGGTCGAGATAAGCCCCCAGCGCCTCGGCCTGCGACCAGTCGCCCATGGAGTCAAAGCCCGCGTCCGGCCCGATGGTCCGGAACAGCCGAGTGCTGTTGTTCCGCCGCGCGCCCAGGTGCAGCTGCTTGGTCCAGCCCCGCGCCGCATCGAGCTGCCCGAAGAACAGCATCAGGTTGGCCGCGAACTGCTGCTGCTCGGCCGGCGAAGCGGCCTGGCCGTGCAGCGCGCGGTCAAAGATCGAAGCCGCCTCGGCTTCGGAGCAGAAATCGGCGTAGCAGTGGTTCAGCCCGTGATCGGACAACCGCCCGCCGAGCGAGTGGAAAAAGTCGTGACGGCTCTTGAGGGCGTCGAGAAACCGCGAGTAGTTCGTGATGTCGACGTTGGCCGCGGCGGCCAGCTTGCTCACCCACGGCAGAAACACCTCCGGCAAGTGAACCGTCAGCGCCTTGTCCGGCCGGAACGTCGGAAACACCTTGGTCGGCAGACCGGAGGCGGCAATCTGCTGGTGGTAGCGCAGGTCATCGGTCGGATCGTCGGTCGTGCAGGTGGCGCGCACGTGGAACTGTTCAAAGATGCCGTGCACGCGCAGCCGGTCGCCGGCCAACTGTTCGTTGGCCCGGTCCCAGATGCTCCGCGCCGTCGTCTCGTCGAGCAACTCGTCGATGCCGAAGTAGCGTTTGAGTTCGAGATGGGTCCAATGGAAGAGCGGATTGCGCAGCGTGTGCGGCACGGTGCGGGCCCAGGCTTCGAACTTTTCGTAGGGCGTGGCATCGCCGGTGCAGTAGCGTTCGGCCACGCCGTTGGCCCGCATCGCGCGCCACTTATAATGGTCGCCCTCAAGCCAGATTTCGAACAGATTGGCAAACTGGCGATTCTCGGCGATGTCCTTCGGCGGCAGGTGGCAGTGGTAGTCGAGAATCGGCTCGGGAGCCGCATAGTCGTGGTAAAGGCGCCGCGCGGCGGCGGTCGTCAGCAGGAAATCGTCGTGAATGAAGGACATGGGCCTAACTTACGAGGATGCCACACTCAGATTTCCTGGCGCTGCCAACCGCGCGGCGGCATCGGCTTGAGTATGCGCCTGCTTCTTCTGTTGCTACCAGCCGCCCTGCTCGCCGCCGACATCTGGCCCCAGTTCCGCGGCCCGGAGCGCTCGGGCGTAGCGCCGGGCAAAACCTGGCCGGAGAACTTCGCGGGCCTGAAGCCGCTGTGGCGCGTCGACCTCGACAAGGGCTTCCCGGGTCCGGTTGTCTCCGTCGATAAAGTCTTTGTTGCCGAGACCGCGAACAAAGATACCGAAGTCGTCCGCGCCCTCGACCGGAAGACCGGCAAGGAACTCTGGCGCGCCTCCTGGCCCGGGCAGATCTCGGTGCCCTTCTACGCCAAGCGCAGCGGCGACTGGATCCGCGCCACCCCCGCCCTCGACGGCGATACGCTCTACGTCGCCGGCATGGAGGAGGTGCTCGTTGCCCTCGATGTGAAGACCGGCAAGGAGCGCTGGCGCGTCGACTTCCCCAAACGCTTCGGCACCCCGAAGCCCGACTTCGGCTTTGCCAGCTCCCCGCTCGTCGACGGCGAGGCGATCTTCGTCCAAGCCGCCAACTCCTTCGTCAAGCTCAACAAGCGCACGGGCGCCACGGTTTGGCGCATCCTGCCCGTCGCCGGTGGGGTGGGCGAAAGCGGCGCGTTCTCTTCGCCTGTCATGGCCACGCTCGCCGGCCGCCGGCAGCTGCTCGTGCAAGCCCGCATCCATCTGCACGGCGTCGACCCCGAAACCGGCGAGGTCCTCTGGTCGCAGGAGGTGCCGAACTTCCGCGGCATGAATATCCTGATGCCTACCACCTTCGGCGACACGATTTTCACGAGCACGCATCGCATTGACTCCTTCGCCTACCAGGTCTCCAAGCAAGGCATCAAGCCGCTTTGGACCAACAAGGCCAAGGGCTACATGTCGACGCCCGTCATCCTTGACGGCTACGCCTACCTCCATCTCACCAACCAGCGTTTCACCTGCATCAACCTCCGCAACGGCGAAACCACTTGGACCACCGAACCCTTCGGCCAGTACTGGTCGATGGCCGTCCGCGAAGGCAAGATCCTCGCCCTCGACGAAAGCGGCAAGCTCTTGCTCATTCGCGCTAACCCCGCCAAGTTCGAACTCCTGGACACGAAGGAGATCGCCAATACGACAACCTGGGGCCACATCGCCGTGGCCGGCGATGAGATCTTCGTCCGCGAGTTGACCGGCGTCGCCGCCTACCGCTGGAACTAGAACAGCGATAGCTGTTCGCCCTCTCCGACAAAGCTCTTCAGTTCGCCGTCGCCGTCCACCACAAACACCAGTTTCCCCCGCGCCACGTCCGCCGTGGCGCGGTCGCCCCGCCCTTCGGCCTCGGCCTCCAGCCGCTCCATCACCGCCACCGCCTCCCGCTGCCGGCCCCCCTCCGAGTAGCAGTCAAACGCCGCCCGGCACAGGTCAATCGTCTCCTCCCAGGCCTCGGCGAAGCCAAACGCCAGCGCCGCCTCCAGTTCGTAATCCGCCGCCGCACACGCCTCCGGCCGCGCTCGCCAGTAGCGAAACCGGTGCAGCACGGCCGCAAAGTGGCGTCCCTCCACATCCGGCCCCACGGAGACCGGCTGCACCAGCCGGTAGCGCTCCCGCACCGCGTCCACCACCTCGGCCGCCTCGCCCGGCAGCGCCTCCGGCTCGCCCGCAATCTCCCGCGCCAGACTCAGCGGAAAATCCGCTCCCACGCACGCCGACATCGCCTCCCGCAGCCCCGGCGAGCACCCCGCCGGCGGCAGGGGAAACCGTTCTTCGAGGTCGAGCCACTCGCCTTCGCCCAACAGCTCCGGCCCGGTCACCAGCACCGAGTGCGGCGCCCCGGGCAGTGCGAGCGGCTCCCGCAGATCATCGAGCACCAGCAGCGTCCGGCCCGCCGGCAGCCGCCGGTCAATCTCGTTTTGGATCGAGGCAGCCGAACGCCGCCCGCAGCCAATCCAGAGCGTCGCTTGAAAATGCCCGCGCACGGCATGGGCAAACGCCTGCGCCATGCGGCTCTTGCCCGTCGCCGGCCGGCCCGTGATCCAATACACCCCGGCCCCGTCCACCAGCACGCTCCACAACTCTTCAGGCACCTCGGCGGCGGCCGGCGCCACGGTGGAAGCCGGCGTCCGTGGCAGCAGGCCCACCACCCAACGTTCGAGCGCCCGCTGGTCCGCCGGCCAGCGGAAAAAACTCCGCCGCTCAAACACCGGCGGGTAGGCCCGCGCGCCGCAGTGCACATAGGCAATCGGCCGCGGTCCCGGATAGTCGATCAGCCCGCCCCAATACTGCCGCGAGGCCTGCGGCGGCATCGCATCCGGATGCAGCAGCACCACCACCCCGGTCGCGTCCAAACCCTCCTCCCAGGTCTCCGACACCGGCGCGTCCACCGTGGTGAGCGACTGCAGCCGCAGCCCCGGAAACCGTTCGAGCCGCGGACGCACCAGCGCCTCGGCCGCGGGCGCGCCGCACAGGCTGACAACGGGAAGCACAGACATCTTTTCAGTGTCCCCCAGCGGTCCGATTGCTTACAATCGCGGTATGCTCCGCCGTCACCTGCTTGGCCTCCCGCTCGCCGCCCTCGCCCAACCGCCGGGCCGCAAGGTGCAATCGCTCCGCATTCAGATTCTCTCCACCATGCTCGCCGACGCCGGCATCGGCGAGTGGGGCTTCGCCGCCATGGTGGAAGCCGACGGTCAGCGCATCCTGTTCGACGCTGGCACCCGCCCCGACACCGTTCTCGAAAACGCGAAAACACTGAAGGTGGACCTCGCCGTCAACGAGATGATGCTCAGCCACTTCCACGGCGACCACAACGGCGGCCTGCTCACCCTCCGCAAAGCCGTCGCCCCCGCCCTCGGCCGCTGCTACGTCGGCGAAGGCATCTTCCTGCCCCGGCGCGCGAGCCAGTTCGACGAACGCGAAGGCAACGCGACGCTCCTGCTCAAGCCCGCCTACGAAGCCTCCGGCGGCAAGTTCGTCACCATCGCCAAGCCCACCGAAATCCACCCCGGCGTCTGGCTCACCGGCCCCGTCCCGCGCAAGTATCCCGAACGCAACTGGAGCGGCTCAGGCCGCATCGTCACGGCCAAGGGACAGGTGGAAGACACCGTGCCCGAAGATATGTCCCTGGTCTTTGATACCGCCGCGGGCCTCGTGGTTCTGTCCGGCTGCGGCCACTCCGGCATCATCAACACCCTCGAACACGCCCGCGCCACCATCCGGCAGGCCCCGATCCATGCCGCCATCGGCGGGTTCCATCTGTTCGACGCCAACGACCAGACGCTCGCCTGGACCGCCGGTAAGCTCCGCGAATTTGGCCTCGCCAACTTCGTCGGCTCGCACTGCACCGGCATCGAGCCGGTCTATCAGTTCCGCGAGCGCCTCGGCCTTGGCCGCCGGCACAGCGTCGTCGGCGCCGTGGGCGCGGGCTTCGATCTGGCCAAAGGCATCCTGCCCGGCCGGCTGGCGCGATGACGCGGACGACCCTCTGCCTCCTTCTCGTGGCCCGCGCCGCCGCGGCCGAAACCGTTTTCCTCTTTTCGCTCGACGGCCTCGGCCACCAGGTTTTCGCAACCGCCCCGCTCCCGACTCTCCACCGCCTGGCGCGGCGAGGCGCGCAGGCCGACGGCATCCAGCCGGCCTTCCCCAGCGCTACGGCCCTCTCCCACGCCGCGCTCTGGACCGGCGCCTACGGCGACGTCTCCGGCATCACCGCCAACAGCCAACCGCGGCTCCCGCGCCGCGACCATACCTTCACCGAACGCAACAACGGCTACCGCGCCGACCAGTTGCAGGCCGAACCACTATGGGTCGCCGCCGCCCGTCAGGGCGTCCGCACTGTCGCCTACCAGGCCCCGCAGGTCTTCCCCTTCCTGCCCAGCAACACGCACGAAAAGGCCATCACCCTGAACGGCTACCAGACGCGGCAGGTCGCGCCCCATCAGGTGCTGCGCCGGCGCGATCTGCAGTTTGACTCGCCCACCGCGTTCCGCTTCCGCCACGGCTCGCTCACCCTCCGCGGCGAGTTGACCGCCGCCGGCCTCCGCATCGAAGGCATCGACGTCCCAGCCGCCCCGGCGGAAACCGGGCTCACCGGGCGCCGCCCGCTCGCCCGCCGCTTC
>JADCJL010000135.1 GCA_020247055.1 Acidobacteriaceae bacterium
TCATCCGTTTCTCCCATCCTGCAGGGCCATTTTGATGTCCTTAAACTCGCCTTTGATCGACATGGAGACGAACTGGAAGCGAATCGCATTTTCAGCCAGTAGGCGGGCCTGCTCTTCCATGTTCACGTTGTTTCCGTCGTTTCCCGCCGGCAATCCTTCCACTTCGCGCACATTGGGGTCGGCGCCGTGGGCCAGCGTCAGAAACTCGTGTTGGAAGTCAATATCCTTGGCCCGGTAGCCGGGCGTATCGACGTTGGCAATGTTGGAGGCCACCAGCTTTTGGCGGGCGCTTAACAGATTCAGATAGTGTTCTTTCGAGGCGGCAATCCGATCTAGCATGGCACCCAATACTAAGCACGTTGGTTGCCATTGGCGGAAACCGCCACCACTTCAACGGAACGGCGCTAATACCTTGTCATGGTTGACCATAAAATGACGGGTAGGCGCGTTCCATTTCTGACGCAATCTCGATTGCCGTTCCAATTTGAACCAGCGCGCCTTGTCCAATGCCAGGACAGCGGCGGCCGGTATCGTGCCACAATGTCCGGTCAGCGACCAGTTCGGGCCAAAACGGAAAAAGGCGACACTGGGTTGGCTTGGCGGGATGAATTTGGCAGCCTCCTGCTTCAAGAAAGTGGCACTGGCGGCCGGCCGGCTTGCGGAGGCGACGGAGGTGGGCGGTGCGGTAGACGTAGCGGGCTTCGAAATCGGTTGGCGTTAGGCGGAGGTGCGCGGCGGCCCGTTCGAGGTCCTCCTCGGTCAGGTAAACAAATCCGCGGGTATCGCAGCAGCGGACGCACCCGGGTTGGCATTCGAAACGGAGTCCGGCTTCAGACATTGCAAGGGTGACTATAGCACCCCGGGGCAAGGCCGGAACTGGGATACAGTAAGGAGCTGTGATGCCTGTCAGCCGCCGCAGTTTTCTGGCCGCCGGCGCGGCCGTGCCCCTGGCCGCCGCTCCGCCGGCCCGCTTTTGCGTTTTTTCGAAACACCTGCAGTTTCTGGACTGGTCCGCTATGGCCGGCGCGGCCCGGGAGATCGGCTTTGACGGAATCGATCTGACGGTGCGCAAGGGGGGGCACGTGGCGCCGGAGCGCGCGGCGGAGGATTTGCCGAAAGCCAAGGAGGCGATCGAACGCGCCGGACTTCCTCTGACGATGATTACCTCCGATGTGGTTCATCCGGGTAGTCCCCATGCCGAAACGGTACTCCGCACAGCCGCCAAACTGGGGATTCGTCACTATCGGTGGGGTGGATTCCGCTATCGCGATCCGGGCCCGCCGCCGGAGACCCAGCTGCGCGAGTTGCGTCCACAGGTGAGGGAACTGGCCGCCTTGAACCGGGAGTTGGGACTAACGGCGATGTATCATACGCACTCGGGGCTGAATCAGGTGGGCGCTTCGATGTGGGACCTGTGGCTCCTATTAAAAGACGAGAAGCCTGCCGAGGTGAGTTTCAACTACGATATTGCTCACGCGACGATTGAAGGGGGTCTCGGCGGCTGGGTGCACAGCGCGCGGCTGGCGCTGCCGCTGTCGCGCGGTTTGGCGCTCAAGGACTTCCGCTGGGAGCGGGGACCGCGGGGCTGGCGAGTGGCGTGGTGTCCGGTGGGCGAAGGAATGGTCCGGTTTGATCAATTTGTCCCGATGTTGCGGGCCGCGGCGTTTACGGGGCCATTGCAGGTCCATTTCGAGTATGACCTCGGCGGGGCGGACAAGGGGCTGACCCGCATTACCATGGATCCCCAGCAGGTGTTTGCCGCGATGCGGAAGGATCTGCTGCAGCTGCGGAGTCTGTTTGCCTGATGGCCAGGAGAGCCGCGCCGTCCTCCCTAACTCAAGTTTTAAGTCAGATCCCGGTCGGGGAGTTGCACGCGTGGCTGGCGGCCAGCGCCAAGGCGATCCCGGAGTTGGGCAAGCGACTGGAGCTGTTTGCGGCACGGCACGTTCCGGAGGAGTTGGCGCTGACGCGTTACCGGACGGCGCTCGGCCGGCTGTTTCGCATGCGAAACCGTAACGTGCGCAAGCGCGCGAGCGAGGCGGCGCAGAACCTGGCCGAGTTGATTGACGCCTTGGAGGCCGAGTTTGTGGCTGGCCGGGTCTCGATCGTCATGGTCATCGCCCGCGAGGCGCTACTTGGTGTGGATGACTTCATTTTGACCAATCGGGGGGCAAGAGAGAAGCTGGAGCCTCGGCTGGCGGATCTGCTGGCGCTGCACCGGCGGGCGGCGATGGAGTTGCGGCCGGACCGGGAGCAGCTGGCTGTCGCTTTGGTCGAGGCCGGGCAAAAGGGAGCGCTGTCGGGACTGTTTCGCGAGGCGGCGTTTGAATATCAGGACGTCTTGGGGGAGGAGGGGCTTTCGCACTACCGGACGGCGATGGAGCCGCACTGGCGTGCGGTTGAGAGCAACACCCCGATGCTCTGGTCCCGCCGTCAGCAAACGGTCCGGCAGATGCTGGGCTGGGCGCGGGCGCAGGAGGACCCGGTCCGCCGCGCCACGGAAACCGCCCAGATTCTGGCGGCCGTGGCAGACAGCGCCGCCGAGTATCTGCAGGCGGCGACGAGCTTTCTGCGGGCCGGCAACGAGAGCACCGCGTTGACGATGGCGCGGGCGGGATTGCAGCGAGCGCTCCGGGCGCCGATGCCGGACCTCGTGCTGCTGGACCTCGCCGTGCTGTGTATGGAGCGGGTGCCGCCGGACGAGGCGCTGGCGATCGCCTGGGAGGTTTTTCGCGGCCAACCGGACCGCGATAGCTACGGCCTGCTGCGCCAGGCGGCGGCCACCTGCGGGGTGGAAGAGAACTACCGGACTCTGGCCATCGCTCATCTGGAGGAACGCGGTCTTGTCCGGGAGTGGCTCAGCGCGTCCGCGCCATAAGCGCGCGCAGTCATTTTGCGAAACGAAGCCAGCGGCCGCGGCGAGCGTTGCTATGCTGTCAGGGTATGACCAAACTTTTGGGGTCGATCCTCCTGCTGGCCGTTGCGGGCGTGGCGCAACCCCCGGGGGCCGGGGTATTCGCGATTCGCGGGGCGCACATCCACCCCGCCAGCGGCCCGGCACTGCCGAACGCCAACGTGGTGGTGCGCAACGGGCTAATTGAAGCCGTCGGTCCGAACGTTCCGATTCCGCCCGAGGCTTTTGTCGTGGAAGGGGCAGGCTTGCAGGTCTATCCCGGTCTGATTGATGCGCTGAGCACGTGGGGACTGCCGGCGGCGACGGGGCGAGCGGCGACGCCGGCGAATGCGGCCCCATCGCCCGCGACGCCCGCGGTGCTGGAACGGTCGATTCAGACGCTGGAGGACGGGGGCCCGGAGGAGCGGCCCTCGAACAGCAGTTGGGTACGCGCCGCCGACCTGCTGGACCCCCGGCAGGCGGCGTTGACAGCGGCCCGGAACGCCGGTTATACAACGGCGATCGGATTCCCTTCGGGCAACGTGTTTTCCGGCCAGGGGAGCGCCTACAACGTGGCGGGCGCACGGAGCCGGCAGATGGTAATTGCCGACGGCATCGGGCAGATGATCACGTTTCCGGTGCGGGGCTTCGGCGGCGGCTTTCCGGGCTCGTTGATGGGCATCATCGCCTACATCCGCCAGATCTATTCCGACGTCGATCACTACCGGGCCAGTCAGGCGCTCTACGCCAAGGATCCGCGCGGGTTGCCGCGACCGCCGTATGACCGGGCGCTCGATGGCGTCATTGCTTCGCCGCGGCTGTTGCTGCCGGCCGGCCGCTTGGCGGAGATCGACCGGATGATCCGGTTTGGGCAGGAGTTGAAACAGCCGCTGGTGCTCTATGGCGGCGCCGAGGCCTTCCGTGGCGCACCGCTACTGGCGGCGGCCAAGGTGCCGATGCTGATCAATCTCCGCTGGCCGGAGGCGGAGCGCGATGGCGATCCTTTCGTCAAAGACTCACTGCGGGTACTCGAAACGCGGGATTTGGCGCCCACCGGGCCGGCCGCCCTGGCCAAGGCCGGGGTGAAGTTCGCTTTTTACTCCGGGGGCGTGGAGCGGCCGGCGGATCTCCGCAAGGCAATCAAGAAAGCGGTGGATGCCGGCCTGTCAAAGGACGAGGCGTTGCGGGCGTTAACGCTTTACCCGGCGCAGATCTTCGGGCTCGATAATCGCCTGGGTTCGCTCGAGCCGGGCAAGATCGCCAATTTGACCGTGATCGCCGGCGATTTGTTTGATGACCGCGCGAAGCTGAAGTTTACCGTCATTGACGGCGTCAAGTACGAACCGGCGCCCGAAACCGCCCCGGAGACCAACCGATGAACCGCCGACTCTTTCTCTCCTCGCTGGCCCTGGCGCCCTCGCTTGCCGCGGCGGCGGGGGCGACGCTGATCAAGAACGCGAAGATCCTGACGGTGACCAAGGGCCGGGTTGACGGGTCGCTGTTGATTCGCGATGGGCGCATTGCCGCGCTCGGCGCCGAGGTGCTGGCGCCGGCGGATGCGGTGACGATTGATGCGGGCGGCGGCTACCTGATGCCGGGCATTGTCGACTGCCATGCGCACGTGGGCGCCGATGCGATCAACGAAGGCACCATCTCCGTCTCGTCGATGGTGCGGATTGAAGATGTGCTGGCGCCGGACGATGTGCAGATCTACCGGGGGCTGGCGGCCGGGGTGACCACGTCGAACGTGCTGCACGGGTCGGCGAACACGATCGGCGGGCAGTGCAGTGTGGTGAAGATGCGCTGGGGCAGGTCGGCGGCGCAGATGGTGTTTGCCGGGGCAAGGCCCGGCATCAAGTTCGCTCTGGGCGAGAACGTGAAGCGCGCGGGGGGCGGCACGAACCTGGGAGCCGCGCTGCGCTATCCGGCTACCCGGATGGGCGTCGAAGATGTCGTCCGCGAGGCGTTCAATGAGGCGCGGGCCTATCAGCGGCAGCGGGACGAGTATCAGACGCGGGTAGCCAAAGGGGAGCGGGTGCTGCCGCCGCGGCGGGACTGGAAGCTCGATCCGCTGGTCGAGGTGCTCGAGGGCAAACGGCTCGTGCATGCGCACTGCTATCGCTCGGATGAGATTCTGATGCTGCTGCGGGCGGCGGAGGAGTTCGGCTTCCGGATCCGCACGCTGCAGCATGGGCTCGAGGCCTACAAAGTGGCCAAGGAGATTGCCAAACACGGCGCTGGCGTATCGACGTTCGCTGACTCCTGGAGTTACAAGATTGAAGCCTACGATGCCATCCCCTATAACGCCGCGCTTTGCCTGCGGGCGGGTGTGCTGACCTCGCTCAACACGGACGCGCCGGTGACGCAGCAGCGCCATCTGCTGCAGGACGCGGCCAAGACCCTGCGCTACGGCCAGTTGACCGATGACGAAGCGCTGTCGCTGATCACGATCAACCCGGCGCGGCAGTTGATGATCGATGACCGCGTCGGCTCGCTTGAGGTCGGCAAAGACGCCGACATTGTCCTCACGGACAAGCATCCGCTTTCGCTTTATGCCAAAGTGCAGAAGGTCTTTATCGACGGAGAGATGTTTTTCAACCGCGAGCAGGACGCCCGGGAGCGGGCGGAACGTGCCGCGCGCCGCCAGGCGTTGATTGAAAAGCTGAAGCCAGCCGCACCGCCGGCGCAGAAGAAGGGGGCCCGCTAATGAATCGACTTATGTTGGCGGCGGCCTTGGCGACCGCTGCTCTGGTTCACGCTGAGAACTTCGCTCTGCGCGGTGTCACCGTGCATCCGATTAGTGCGGCCGAGGTGCCGAACGCGGTGCTGGTGGTGACGGGAGACCGCATCGCCGGCTTTGGCGCGAAGTTTCCCATTCCGAAGGGCCACAAAATCGTCGAAGCCAAGGGGCTGCACGTCTACCCGGGGATGATCGATTCGGCCAGTGTGCTGGGGCTGAGTGAGATTGGCTCGGTGCGGGAGACGCAGGATATTGAAGAGCTGGGCGATTTCAATCCGCAGCTGCGGACGATGATTGCGGTCAACCCGGGCAGCGAGCATATTCCGGTGAGCCGGGCGAGCGGGATTACGGCCAGCCTGGTTGTGCCCGCCGGGGGCTTTATTGGCGGGCAGGCCGCGCTGATGCATCTGGACGGCTGGACGTGGGAGGAGATGACCGTTGTTCCTTCGGCGGCGATGCAGATGCGGCTGCCTTCGCAGGAGACGACCGTGACGGGCCGGGCTTTCGGGGCCGGGCGGCGGCCCTACGCTGAGGTTCGCCGCCGGTACGAAGAGCAGATGCAGCAGGTCCGCCTGTTCTTTGAACAGGCGCGGGCTTACCAGGCGCGCAAGGCGAATCCGGGGCTTGGTTTCAAGACAAATCTTCGGATGGAAGCCATGTTGCCGGTGTTGGCTGGCAAGACGCCGCTGATGATCGTGGCGCCGCGGGAGCGGGCGATTCGTGATGCGCTGGCCTTTGCGGAGCGGGAGAGGGTGCGGATTGTGCTGGCCGGGGTGCGCGAGGTGGATCCGTTCCTTGAACAGATCGCCCGCCGGAAGATTCCCATCGTGCTGCCGGACCTGTACCAGGTGCCGCTCGAAGAGGACGCGAGCATTGATGACCCGCTCGATCTGCCGGCGCGGTTGGCCAAGGCGGGTATCCCGTTCGCCTTCGGCAGTTATAACGTGGAACGGCCGCGCAATCTGCCTTTCCAGGCCGCCAATGCCGTTGGTCAAGGTTTGTCCCACGAGGCAGCCCTCCGGGCGCTTACGCTGGGCGCGGCCGAGATCTGGGGCGTGGCGGACCGGTTAGGCTCGCTGGACGCGGGTAAACTCGCGGATCTGATCTTGACCGATGGAGATCCGCTGGAGCCGCGGACCCAGATTCGCCAGATGTGGATTCAGGGTAAGGCGGTGAGCCTCGACAATCGCCATACTCGGCTTTACGAGCAATACCGGAAGCGGCTTTGAGCCCGGAGGCCTCGCCGGGGAGGCAACACCTCGATTGTGCATGCGGCGTGCGTCTGACGGCTTGAGCCGGAGGAGCATGATGGCGGGGCCCGTGTTCGCGAACCTACGAATAACGATGTGAGGCCGTGCCGGTGTTGCCGAGGCGGTGCCAGCCCAAAAGTCAAAATCAGCGCCCCGGCAAAGTATGGTTTTACAGGCAGGAATCTGACCGCCTACGGAGGACTGCTGCCGGTGGCGGCGATGCTCGAGAGGTTGGAGTTCCGCGAACGGGCTTGCGAGTCCGTCAATCTGGAGTTGCCGCGGATGCCAAGGGCCATGAAGCCCAGCGAGTTTCTGCTCGGCACGATTCTGGCAGTGGATGTTGGCTTCTCGCAGTTTCCAGGGATGCTGCCGGGAATATTCGTTTGCAGCGGCGCAGAGTACCTTCGGGTGTTTTTTGTCGTCGTTGCATTACGGCAGTTAGCGTGGCGGATCGCCCGCCTGCGGGAACGGGCCTGGGCCACTGCTAAGTTATGGGTGAAAGAGTTAACGCTCGACACCGACGCGACAGTGCACACGGTGTAGGGAGACCAGATGGGCGGCGTGGCGAGTAATGCTGACTTTGATCGCCAAAGCGGGGAAATAGCCGTGATCCTCCGGGCTCGAGCCGACGCGGCCTTATACTGCGGCGCGGCGGTGAAAACGTTCTCAGACTGGAACTGCGAATTTTTGATCGTAGGCGGAAGACGGAGCGGTTACTGGGCGAGTTACAGGCAGCGGACTGGCGGCCTTCGCCCGATAGGCACGCGGATTTTGAGTGCCCGTTCCGCTATCGGCCGGAGGGTTGGGATCGGGAATACCCGTTTGTGGGCCGGCGCTATGAGGCGCCGGAGCCGGACGCGGAAAATCCGGATCAGATTGGACGCTTCGATGGCTTGGCTTGCCGCTACCTTGGCGGGGCGGTCGACAATCTGATTAAAGAGTCCAACAACCACCACCGAACCATTGCCGCGACGCGTTTGCGATTGCGGTATCTGGCCGCCCTGATCCCGCGCGAGGGTGGGCAGGCGGAGATTCATTTCGGCTCGCAATACGAGTAGAACGCCCACTTCGACCGGTTAATGGCCGGTCTGCGGTCGATTGAGCGAAACGTGAATGGCTTGCTGCCCGTTGTCAAGCCGCTGCTGCGCAAATAGAGGTTTATGCACTGCGCCCCCGTCCGGCGCAAAACCCGTCCGGTGCAAAGAAGGGCCGGCGCAAAGAAGGGCGGAAAGGAGGGCTATCGAAGGCAGAAACACATTCCCAAATACCGATTCCCGCTCACCCACCCGTTGCCTTTACTGCGTGGGGTGCACAACCTGTGCTCGTTATACATAATTTGTACAAAATACTTTCTTCCGCTTGCGTATTTTGTTTTCTAGCCATAAGATACGGAATGTCCCCGCTTGACACCCGTAACCCCTGTTGGTGAATCGCTGGAGGCGCCCGTTATGGCCGCCGTCGGCACAGACTCGACCTTGTCTGCATCCACTCCCGTTCAAATTGTAGCGGTCGGTAGTTCCGCCGGTGGATTAGAAGCTCTGCGGCTCCTGCTGCGCGGCTTGCCGCCGATGCAAGAGGCCTGCTTCGTCATTGCCCAGCATCTATCGCCGCATCACGTCAGTCTGCTGACCACGCTTTTGGCGCGGGAAACCACGCTGCAAGTAGTCCAGGTAGACAATCGCGCCGAGGTGCTTGGCGGCGTGATCTACGTAACCCCGCCGGGTCGTAACATCGTTTACGAGCAGAACCGCTTTGTCCTGCAGCCGACGATGGAGCGCGGGCCGAAGCCATCCATTGATACGCTGCTGTTTTCACTCGCGGCCAACGCACCTAATCGTTCCGTGGCGGTGATTCTGTCGGGCAGCGGATCGGATGGCAGTCTTGGCTGCCGGCAGTTGAAGTCGGCGGGCGGCGTCGTGATTGTGCAGGATCCCAAGACCGCCAAGTACTCGTCGATGCCACAGGCCGCCTTATCGGCAACGACGGTCGATTGCGTGCTGCTGGCCGAGCAGATTGGCGCCTACCTGAATCAGCGGGGCCACACGGCGATGGCGAGCCCCGCGCCGCACACCCGATCGGAGTTCGATCAGATTCTCGAGCGGATCAATCTGTCCACCAACATCGATTTCCGGGGCTATAAACCGAACACGATTACGCGCCGGATTCAGCAGCGTCTGGTGGCCACGCGGTGCTCCTCCTACGCTGCCTATCTCCGCTTCCTTGATGAAAACCACGAAGAGATCCAGCAGTTGGCCCACAACTGCCTGATCTCGGTGACCACTTTCTTCCGGGACTCACTGGCCTTTGACAGCCTACTGGCCGCCGTCAAGGAGCGTTATAAGTCGGTGGTGTCGGACCCGTTTCGGGTCTGGGTGCCGGGTTGCGCCACGGGCGAAGAGGCCTACACGCTGGCCATCGCGCTCACGCACGCTTTGCCGCATCGCCGCGTGCAGATTTTCGCTACCGATCTGGACGAAGCCGCCATTGCCTTCGGCCGCAAGGCGATTTATGCCGCCCCCGCGATGAAGGACGTGCCGCTGGAGTTCAGCGCCCAGCACTTTCTTGAATCGGCCCACGGGTTTCAGGTGGACCGGCGCATTCGCGAAAAGGTCGTCTTTGCCCGGCACGACCTGCTGCGCGACCCGTTGTTTCTGAATATTGATCTGGTCTCCTGCCGGAACCTCCTGATCTACCTGCAACCGCATCTGCAGGAGGAGGTCATCCGGAAGTTTCACCATGCATTGAACCCCGGCGGTCTGCTGTTTCTTGGCCGCAGCGAAAACATTCAGTCCGAGGCGTTTGAGATTGTCGACCGGCGTTGGCGCATTTTTGTCAACGGGCCCATGGCGGAGTTGGAGCGGCGGTTGCCGGTCACGCGCGATTGGGCTGGATCGGATCGCGGGACGAACGGGGCGGGTCCGGCCGAAGCCACCGGCAGCAGCCAGCTGCGGCAGATCCTCATCGACAATTTCGCTCCCGGGGCGGTGCTCATCGACGAGACCTTCCGGATTCTGGAATCGTTCGGCGGCGTCAACCGCTATCTCTCCGTGCCGGAGGGCAAGGTGACGCTGGCCTTACCCAACATGCTGCCGAAGGCCGTGGGTGCGGCGCTGCGGCCGCTGCTGCAGCGGGCGGCGCGGAGCGGGAATACGTTGCGGTCAACCAGCCGTCCGTTTGAAATCGCCGGGAAGCTTGGCCGCCTGGAAACCACGGTGGTTCCCATGCGGCCGGTGGGCGCCAGCCGCCATTTCGTGGTGGCGTTCCGGGAGTTGCCCGCGCTTGTCAAGACCCGCGAGGTTTCCAGCGAACTTCCCGCCGACAGCGAAATTCAGGTGCGGGAGCTTGAACAGGAACTGCAGGCGACGCGCGAGAGCCTGCAGGCGACCGTTGAGGAGCTCGAAACCTCGAACGAAGAGCTGCAGGCTCTCAACGAAGAGATGCAGGCTTCCAACGAAGAGCTGCAGGCGACCAACGAGGAGCTGCACGCCTCCAACGAAGAGCTGCAGGCGACCAACGAAGAGCTGCTCACCGTCAACGAGGAGCTCGAGCAAAAGTCGCTCGAACTGGCCTTTCTGATTGAAGATCTGGAGAACATCGAGAATAGTATCGATTCGCCGCTGCTGGTGGCCGACTCGCGCGGACTGCTTCGGCATATGAACGATGACGCCCGCCGGCTGCTGGGCCTGACGTCGGACCAACTCGGCGGACCGGTGATCATTCCGAACGACGCCGGGTTTGCCACCCAGTTGGCGGCGCGTATTCAGTCCGTGATCAGTTCCGGCCAGAGTTCTGAGATGCGGCAGGAACTGAACTCGTGTCACTACCGGGTTCGCCTACGGCCTTACCAGGGCCGGCATAAGGCGCATGTCGGGGTGGTGATTGTCTTCCACGACGTCACCTCGCTCGTAAAGATCAACGGGCGCCTGCGGCGCTCGGAAACCCGTCTGCGCGGCACGATGGAGTGGCGGCAGGCCACCTTCAACGCCGTGCCGACGGAACTGGCCGTGCTGGACGCCCACGGCAAGATCATTGAAGTCAACGATGCCTGGCGGCGCTTTGCCGACCAGAATCAGCTCTCGTCGAGCAAGGGCGGCGTCGAACTCAACTACCTCGATATCTGCGAGCAATCGGCCAAACGGGGGGTGCTCGACGCGGCCCGGGTGGCGGAAGGACTACGGCGTGTGCTGCTGGGCAGCGAACCGCACTTTTCGATGTACTACCGGTGCCCATCGCCGCAGGAGATGCGCTGGTTCCTGTGTGTGATCAGCCCGCTGGGGAACAAGCGCCCAGGTGGGGCGCTGGTGACCCACCTCGATGTCAGCGAGCATTTGGAGCGCGACGGGCACCTGATCCGCCAGCTCTCCGTGCTTGAGGCTACACCCAGCGCCATGTTCATGCTGGATGCCGACGGGCGCTTCGACTGGGCCAACAATGCCTATCTGAATCTTACTGGCTATACGCTCACCGAACTGGTTCAGCAGCCGGCCAGTAATCTGGAGGCTCCCGGCAATACTGTCTCGCTGGCGTCGTGCCTTAACAAGGCCAAGCTGACCGGCGAATCGATCCCCGCCGAAGTTACGCTGCGGGCCAGGAACGGCCGTACCTTTGTGGCGCAGCAGACCCTGACCCCGATCCCCGTGCACAACGGTGCGCCTACGCATTTCCTGGTCACGCTAGTGGATATCACGGAGCAGAAAGTGGCCCAGAGCCAGATGCTGTATATCGCCGGCCACGATGAACTGACCGGGCTGTTGAACCGGAAGAGCTTCCTCGCCAAACTCGATCAGGCCATCGGGCGCCAGTCGTCGGCCGAAGGGTCGGTGGCGCTGCTGTTCATGGATCTGGATCGGTTCAAGGATACCAACGATGCCTTCGGGCATCTGGTGGGCGATCAGATTCTGATTGAGGCCGCGCAGCGCTTTCGGCAGGCGAGCAACGGCGTCAGCGCGCTGGCGCGTTTTGGCGGTGATGAGTTTGTGCTGTTCGTGGAACCGCCGCTGGCGGCCGAGGCCGAAGCCCTGATTGAGCAGATTCTGTTGAGCTTCTCGCGGCCCTTTGTCCTCGAAGGACGGCCGCTGCAGGTGACGCTGTCGATCGGCGTGGCGGTGTTCCCGCACGATGCGAAGTCCGGCGCCGAACTGCTGCGCAACGCTGATCTGGCCATGTACCGTGCCAAGGCCGACGGCCGGCGCGGGTTCCGCCGGTTCGACCAGCGTCTCGAGGCCGAGATTCGTGACCGCGTCCTCATTCAGCGGGACCTCGCCCGGGCGATTTCGCTGAAGGACCTATCGATCGCCCTGCAGCCGCAGGTGGATCTGCAGTCGGGCGCGATCATCGGCGCCGAGGCGCTGCTGCGTTGGCGGAATAATCTGGCGCTCGATATTCCGATCTCGAAGGTGATTTCGATTGCCGAGGAATGCGGCCTGATTCTGTCGATCGGACAGTGGGTGATCCGCGAGTCGGTGGCCGAACTGCTGCGCTGGCGGAGCTGCGGCTATGACCTGCACCTGAGCGTGAACCTTTCGCCGGTCCAATTCCACCAGCAGGATGTTTTCGCCATCCTGATGGAGAATCTACAGAACTGCGGCGTGCCGCCCCGTTGTCTCAAAGTGGAGATCACCGAGACCGTGCTGCTGCACCGTTCGGCCCGCGTCCGCGAGGTTCTGCATGCTCTGCACGGCGCCGGGGTGGGGATTCACCTCGACGACTTCGGTACGGGCTACTCTTCGCTCAGCTACCTGCAGCATTTCCCGATCGAAGTGGTGAAGATCGACTCTTCGTTCCTGGCCGGCGTTGGACAGGACCGCCACAACGAAGCTATCGTCGACGGTATCATCAAGCTGGCGCATTCGCTCGGCATTCAGGTGATCGCTGAGGGAGTCGAAAACCCGACGCAGGTCAGTTTCCTCAACCAGGCCGCCTGCGATGTCGTGCAGGGTTACTTTTACAGCCCGCCGCTGCCGCCCGGGGAGTTTCTCGATTTCCTGGCGACGCAGTCGCCCCGTGCCCAGGGGACGAGCGCGTGAACGGGGCGGGATCGGAGCCGCTCAGTCGACGCGCCGGGATACCATGCTCGTAGTGCAACGCCCCTCCGCCGTCCGTCACGCCTTCGCTCTCGTCGCCTTCCTTGCGGTCTGCCTCGCCGCCGGCGGCATCGGCAGTTTCGCGACCATCTCCCAAATTCCCACCTGGTACGCGTCGCTCCAAAAACCCGCCTGGACCCCGCCGAGTTGGCTCTTCGGGCCCGTCTGGACCACGCTCTATCTCATGATGGGCCTGGCCGCCTGGCTGGTCTGGCGGCAGGGACAGTCCCCCCGCAGCCGCCCGCTGCTCCTGTTCTGGCTCCAGTTGGCGCTCAACACCCTCTGGTCGTTTCTCTTCTTCGCCTGGGAGTCACCCGGCCCCGCGTTTGCCGAAATCATTCTCCTCTGGCTGGCCATCGCCGCCACGATCGCCGCGTTTCGGACTTACTCCGTTCCCGCCGCACTCCTCCTGCTCCCCTACCTCGGCTGGGTCAGCTTTGCTTCTTTTCTGAATTTCGCCATCTGGCGCCTCAACCGCTAATCCAACCGTTGCGACGGACTCTGTGCCGCCCGGGAGAACGGATTCAGACTTGCCGCCGTCGCTCTCTGCTTCGCGCGATGTTGCCGAGGCTCCGGGTGATGAGAGTTGGGGCATTCGTGGCAGCACCGACAAACCGGCAGCTGCTCCCAGGGCAGGAGCGGGTTGTAAGTGGGATTCTAATTCGAGAACGTGTCCCGTGCGCGGCGCACTCCGTTTCTAGCGCTACCGCGCGGCAATCCGGTGGGAGGGCTGTATGGTCCCTCGCCTCGAGCGGGGCGAAGGTGCCTGGCTTCGGCCGCCGGCGTCGGCCGGTAAAGAAACGCTTAAACTACCCGCGCCAGCACATACGGTCCTTCGGGAACGACGGCCACGCGAGCCCCCGGCGCAAGGCCCGCAAGCACCCCGTCTACCGCTGCCTGCCAAGTGGCGTAGGACCGGCCCCACAACACCGCCTGATAGCGCTCCGGCAGCCCGGGTACATAGTAGTGCAGCTCCGCCTTGGCGCACACCAGCGCCAGTTTTTCCAGCTGCCACTGGTCCACCTCCACCGGCCGGTTCAGTATCGCCTCAAGAAACCCCCGCGGCTCCCGAAATTGCTCCATCATCCCTGCAAACTCCGGCGCGCCCACCCCCTCGGTACACGCCGAAAGCGTAAGAATCCTTCCCCCGGGCTTCACAAAGTGGCTCGCCGCCGTCACGCCCTTCACGGTCTGGTAGTAAGTCAAATCCAGCGGATAGCCCGCCGCCGAGGTGATCACCACATCCACCGGCTCGGCCAAGCGCTCAAGCAGGGTCTGTCCCACGTAGGCCGCTCCCGCCGCATGCGCCCGCTCCGGATCGCCGGCAAACACGCGCGCAATCCGCCGGTCCCGCGTCAGCGCCACGTCCACCAGAAAGTCATGCCGCGCCATCCGCGCAATCTCGAGCAGTTCGGCGTGCAGCGGGTTATCTGCGATCGAGCCCTCCGTCGCCCGCGTATCCCGCATGAACTTGGGGCTGTGGATTACCTTGATCGTCTCCGCCGCCGCGAGCCCCGGCGCGATCAGCTTCCGCCCCCCGGAAAACCCCAGCATCAGATGCGGCTCGATAAATCCCAGCGTAATGTGGAGGTCCGCTTCGATAAACCGCCGGTCGATGTACACCGGTGTCCCGGCCGCCGTCGCCCCCAGGCCGACGTGCTCGTCGAGGTGCTTGGCCCGGTGGTTTTCCACCCGCACCGTCCCGTAAATCTCCGGCCCGACGATCTCCCGCATCTCCGCCTCGGTCGCCTCCCGGTGCAAGCCCGTGGCAATCAGGATCACGACGTTTTCCCGCCCAATACCCGCCGCCGCCAGCCGCGCGAGGACCGGAGGCAGCACCCGCCGGTTCGGGGCGGGCCGTGTAATGTCACAAACCGAGATGGCTGCCGTCCGCTTGCCTTTCGCCAACTCCAACAATGGCGCGCAGCCGATCGGCCGGTCCAACGCCTCCGCCAGCGCCGCCGCCTCATCCGCCAATCCCTGGGCCGAGTGCGCCTCGAGTACCTGGTACGGCAAGCCAGCCGGTAACTCCAGCGCGAGACCCGTCTTGCCAAAAGCCATCGTTACAGTCATCAAATCTACGATACCCCAAGGCTCTTGTCCCCCTGCCCGAACTTTTTTGCGTACTCCTGGCTCGGTTCTGCGCGTTGTTATAGCAGAGGGTCAGCGGGAAACGTTTGGCCGTCCGATTGCACTAACAACAGCAAAGAGGGAGATATGCTTGTCACCGCCATCATCGCCGGATTTCTGCTCCTAGGCCTTTTCTTTTCTATGCTTTCGTCAGCCCCCACGCACGCTGCGGGCTCGCTTGATGCCATGAACGACGCGGGTCACCCCGATACAGCCCTGTAGCCCTGGCGCCACAGCGTAGCCACGGCGGGACCTTGGCTTACACTGAGGAGATGCTCCGCATCAGTCGGCTCCTCTTCCTGCTTGCGCTTCCTGTTCTCGCTCAATCGCCTGACTTCGACCTGCTGATTACCGGCGGTCGTATTGTGGACGGGGCCGGGAGTCCGTGGTTCCTCGGCGATGTTGGCATTGTCGGGGATACGGTGGTTTATGTGGGTCCTGCCACCCGGAAGGTGGGTAAAAAGACCCTATCCGCGCAGGGCCTCACCGTGGCCCCCGGCTTCATCGACACCCACTCCCACGGCCGCCGCGGCGTCTTCGACGTCCCCTCGGCCGAAAACCAGATCCGCCAGGGCGTCACCACCATTATCGAAGGACCCGACGGCAGCTCTCCCTACCCCATCAAGCCCTTCCTTGACCGCTTCTCGAAGGTGCCCGCCACCACCAACTTCGGCCTTCTGCTCGGCCAGGGCACCGTCCGCGAACAGGTCATCGGGCTGAAGGACCGCAAGGCCACCCCCGAAGAGATCACTCGCATGGAAGGGATGGTCCGCCAGGCGATGCTGGACGGCGCCTTTGGTCTTTCCACCGGCCTGTTCTACCTCCCGGGCGCCTTTACCCCCACCGAAGAGGTCGCCGCTCTCGCCAAGGTGGCCGGCGCGATGGGTGGTGTCTATACCTCCCACATGCGCAGCGAAGCCGCCGCTATCGTCGACGCCGTCAAAGAGACCATCCGCATCGGGGAGCTGGCCGCCATCCCCGTGCAGATCACCCACCACAAAGTCATCGGCCGGGCCAACTGGGGCCTCAGCAAAGAGACCCTCCGCCTGGCGGACGAAGCCCGCTCCCGCGGTATTGACGTGACCATCGATCAGTACCCCTACACCGCCTCCTCCACGGGTCTGGCCGCCCTCTTCCCCAAATGGGCCCTCGAGTCGGGCCAGAAAGCCTTCCTCGAGCGGGCCGCCGCGCCCGGCCAGCGCGCCCGCATGCGCACCGAAATTGCCACCGCCATCGAAACCGACCGCGGCGCCGGCGACCCCAAAAACGTGGTGATGGCCAGTTGCGCCGCCGACCGCTCCCTGGCCGGCAAGACCCTCGCCGACATCACCCGCGCCCGGGGCAGGGAAGTCAACTTCGCCAACGCCGCCGAAACCGCCATCGAACTGCAGGAAAAGGGCGGCTGCTCCTGTGTCTACCACGCCATCGCCGAAGAGGACGTCGAACGCATCCTTCGCTATCCCCACACGATGGTCGCCAGCGATGGCGGCATCCCGTTTTTCGGTGTCGACGTGCCCCATCCGCGCAGCTACGGCACCTTCGCCCGCGTTCTCGGCCGCTATGTCCGGGAACGCGGCGTGATCAGTCTTGAAGAGGCCGTCCGCCGCATGACCAGCCTCCCCGCCGCCCGCTTCCGCATCATGGATCGCGGTCTGCTGCGCCCCGGCATGAAAGCCGATATCGCGGTCTTCGACCCCGCCCGCGTCATCGACAAAGCCGACTTCGTCAATCCCCATCAGTACGCCGAAGGCTTCGTCCACGTTCTCGTCAACGGCGTCCCTGTTCTCGAAGCATCGAAGATGCTCGCCAGTCGCCCCGGCCGCGCCCTGTATGGTCCGGCCTACCAGAAGTGATCCGCATGGCGCGGCCGTCTGAGATAGAGACGGTTCGCCTCCTCTTCCGCGAGTACCAACAGCACCTCGGCATCGACCTTTGCTTCCAGAACTTTGAGCAGGAACTCGCCGGCCTGCCGGGCAAGTATACGGGCATCTGGTTGGCGGAAGCCGATGGGGAGTTGGCCGGGATTGTCGCGCTGCGCCCGTGGGCGGAAGGGATCGGAGAGATGAAGCGCTTGTACGTGCGCCCCCGGTTTCACGGCCGGGGCTTGGGTAAGGCGCTGGCGGCGACCGTGGTCGCGGCCGCGCGGCAGTCCGGCGACCGTGCTCTGCGGCTCGATACGCTCGCCTCGATGGCCGCGGCGGTCGCGATCTACCGCGCCATGGGTTTTCGGGAGATCGAGCCGTACACCCTCAACCCGGTGCCCGGCGCCCTTTTTCTGGAGCTCAGCCTCTAAGCTACCGGCTCCGCCCCTGCCGCCGCCACGTCTCTAACTGATCCCGTAACCGCGCCACCACCTCCGGCTTCTCGGCGTACAGGTTATGGTCCTCATGCGGATCCGAGAGCACATGATACAACTCTCCCTCCGGCTCGCTCGTTCCCGGCTCCACCTTGACGGGCGCGGTGAATCCGCCTGATCCGCGGCCCAGCACCAGCTTCCACTCGCGGTCGCGGATGGCGAACATCCCGTTGCCGGCATGGTGCACGACCGCCGTCCGCATTCGCGGCGACCTCTCTCCGCGGAGCGCCGGAGCGAATGAGATGCTGTCCTCGGCCATGTCCGCGGCGAGCCTCACGCCGGCGAGTTCCGCCACCGTCGCATACAGGTCCGTCAGGCATACCAGTTGGGTCGAGATGCTGTTGGGCGCAATGCGGCCCGGCCAATGGGCCAGGAACGGCACGCGGTGGCCGCCTTCCTGAATATCGGACTTCTGGCCCCGCCAGGTGGCGTTGGCGCGGTGGCCGGCCGCCTCGCGCGCATCGCGCTCCTCCCACGGGGCGCCGTTGTCGCTCGTCACGATCAGCAGCGTATTCGTCCCCGCCACGGCATCGGCAATCCGTCCGATGGCGGCATCCACCTCGCCCACGAAGTCCCCGTACAGCCCCGCCTTCGACTTGCCCTGAAACGGCTTCGACGGCACCCACGGCGTGTGCGGGGCCGGCAGCGGAATATAGGCAAAAAACGGCCCGGCCGATTTCACCGCGCCCCGCAGAAACCGCTCGGCCCGCTCGGTGATCTTCGGCAGCACCTCTTCCATCACGAAGCCCGGCGCGCGGGGGCCGCCGCGCCAGAATGGCCCGCGCTTCACTTCGCCGTTATCGGCGATGTTCGCCGTGGGCGGCTCGACGGCCCGGTTGTTTTCGAGATAGACGTACGGCGGCATATCGAGCGAGGCGGGGATGCCAAAGTACTCGCCGAAGCCGTACTGCAGGGGACCCGGCGCGTAGGGCCGGGCATAGTCGACCTTCGCTTCGTTGCCCAACCCGAGATGCCACTTGCCGAAGCCCCCGGTACGGTAGCCGTGCGCGAGCAGCAGCGCCGCCAGCGTCTGGCGGCCCGGCTCGATCAGCGCCGGCGAATAGCCGTTCAGCACGCCCTGCGTCAGTTTCGTCCGCCAGCAGTAGCGGCCCGTCAACAGGCCATAGCGCGTCGGGGTGCAGACGCCGGACGGGGAATGCGCATCGAGGAACCGCATGCCCTCCCGCGCCAAGCGGTCCAGCCGCGGCGTCGCCACCTTCGCCGCCGGGAAGAACGCGCCCACGTCTCCGTAGCCGAGGTCATCACAAAGCACAATCACGACGTTCGGCCTGGCAGGGGCGGCAGTCAGCGCTCCAGTAGCCAGCGCAGCATTAAAAATCCGGCGAGTCACCCGAATATTGTATGCTTCTCAGGATGCAACCGTTCCGAGTCGGGGTCACCCCGGACTTCTATGTCGATGCCAAGGGGCGCTTTGAACACGTCGTCGAAGCCAAGTTCGCCGTGCCGAATCTCGAGTGGGAAGCCATGCCCGAGATGCCCGGCAACCACGCCACGCCGGAGGTTCTGAATCGCTACGACGCTGTGTTTGCGCTGTCGACGAAGATCGACGCCGCCAGTCTTCGCGGCGTGGACCGCCTGGCCATCGTCGCGCGCTGGGGCGTCGGCTACGACCGCATCGACACGGAAGCGCTCACGGCCGCCGATGCGGTTCTGGCCATTACCCCCAACGCCGTCCGCACCCCGGTCGCCGAGGCGATTCTCACTCTCGTGCTCGCGCTCGCCAAGAACCTGCTCATCCAGGACCGCCTCACGCGGCAGGGCAAATGGCGCGGTGACCTGCCGCGGCTTGGCCGCAACCTCCGCGGCCAGGTGCTCGGCTCGATCGGCTGCGGCAACATCGGCCGGGAACTGTTTCGCCTCGCGCAGCCGTTTGGCTTCTCCCGGCTGCTGGCTCACGATCCCTACGTCGACGCGGTTGAAGGCGTCGAGATGGTGGATCTCGAAACGGTCTGCCGCGAGAGCGACTTTGTCTGCGTCAATACGCTGCTCAACGAATCGACGCGCGGCCTGGTGAACGAACGCCTCTTCCGCCTGATGAAGCCTACGGCCCACTTCATCAACACCGCCCGCGGCCCGATTGTCGATGAGACCGCGCTGATCCGAGCGCTCGCGGAGGGCTGGATCGCCGGCGCCGGCATCGACGTCTTCGAGCAGGAGCCGCCCCGGCCCGATCACCCGCTCTTTGCGATGGACAACGTGATTGTCACTCCCCACGGTTTGCCCTGGACCGAGGAGATCGCCCGCGACAACGGCCTGGAGGCGTGTGACAACATTCTTGCCGTCGCGCGCGGGCAGGCGCCGGGCGGTGTCGTCAACCGGGCGGTGCTAAACCGGCCCGGCTTTCAGAACAAATTGCAGAGATACCTATGAAACCCAATCGTTTGCAGCAAGCCCTCGCCGCCCGCGGCTCCGCCGTGGGCACGATGATCATGGAGTTTGGCACCCGCGGTGTGGCCAAGATTCTGGCCTCGACGCCGGTCGACTTCGTCATGATCGACATGGAACACACCGGCTTTGACACGAGTCACGTCGCCGACCTCTGCGCGTGGTTTAAAGCCACCGACATTGCGCCGTTTGTGCGCATTCCGCAGAATCTTTATCACTTCTGCGCGCGCACCCTTGACGCCGGCGCGCTCGGCATCATGGTAGCGAACGTCGAAAACGCCGAACAGGCCAAGGCGATTGTCGACGCCTGTAAGTATGCCCCCATGGGCAAACGCGGCATCGCCCTCGGCACGGCGCATTCGGACTATCTGGTGCCGGACCCGGTGGGCTACTTTGCCCGCGCCAATGAGAACACGACGGTGATTACGATGATCGAGTCGCCTTCCGGGCTCGCCAACCTGGACGCGATTGCGGCGACGCCGGGCGTGGACGTGCTCTGGGTGGGACACTACGACCTGTCGAGCGCCATGGGCATTCCGGGCGAGTTCCAGCATCCGGACTTTCTGGCCGCTCTGGCGGCGGTGGTGGCGGCCGCGGCGCGGCACGGCAAGGTGGCGGCGATCCAGCCGGGCAACGCGGCGCAGGCCAAGCAGTGGCACGAGATCGGCTTCCGAATCCTGAGCTGGAGCGTGGACCTCGCCGTCTACCGCAATGCCGTCAACGCAGGGGTGACCGAACTGCAGGAGTTACTCGGTACCGCGTGACCGCGGCCGGAAGAAGGTGACAAACAGCAGGGCGCACAGGACGGTCAGGCCCAGCGGGACCAGGAAGATCCGCGAGTAGTCGACCGTCCGGGCGCCGGCGGCGTCGACGACCGTATAGAGGTCGCTGATGAAGCCGGCGAACCAGCTGCCGACCACCATGCCGGCGCCCAACAGGACGAACGTGATCAGACCCTGCGCGGAGGCCCGGTTTTCGGGTTCCGCGGCCTGGTCGACGTAAATGTAGGACGCCGTGAAGAAGCACACGTAGCAGAGGCCGTGCAGCGTCAACGAGGCCAGGATCAGCCACAGCGGCCCGCCCAGCGCGAAGATGCCGTAGCGGATGGGCCAGGCGAGAATACCCACCATCATCGTCCCGCGGATGCCCCAGCGCTTGAGCATCCACGGCAGGCCGATCATCGTGAGGATTTCGGCGGCCTGCGCGAGCGCCATCCAGGCGGGCGCTGAGCCGGGGGCGATGCCCACGGCGTACAGGAACGGGCCGGTGAGCACGAAGTAGAACATCAGCTCGGTGGCCACGACAAAGGCGATGCCGAGGAAGACGGCAAACTCGGGATCCCTGAGCATCTTGAGGGCGGAGAGAAAGGCCCAGGGCGAACCGCTCTTGCGGACGGGCGGGGTGGGGGGCAGGAGGAGGCAGAACAGGCCCAGCAGCACCGAGAGGCCCGCGCCGAGCCACATCCCGTCAAACCCCTGGAACTGCCCCAGCAGGAGCGGCGCCCCTTCGCGCAGGCCGACGCCCAGCAACAGCCCCACGACGATCCAGCCGATCGTGCCCCATACCCGTACGAGGCCGAACTCGCCTTCGGCCTCGGGCATATGGTGGAAGCAGATGGAGTTCGTCAGCGCCAGTGTGGGGCCGTAGAGCAGCGACCAGAGCAGCATCCACATCCAGACCCCGTCGTAGTTGGTGGCGGAGGCGACCACATAGAGCGGGACCGCCCCGAGCAGATGCAGCACGGCCAGGAGTTTTTCGGTGGAGAAGTAGCGGTCGGCGAGTTGGCCGGCGAAGAAGGGCGCCACCATACAGCCGATGGGGAGGAGGGCGTAGATCGCTCCCACCTGCCCGTCGGTGAACTTCAAAACGGAGCCCAGATAGGCTGAGAAGTCCGGATACCAGGCTCCCCAAACCATATACTCCAACAACATCATGACGCTGAGGCGGAATCGAATTGACATGGAAGCCTACTAGCATAACTCTTACGCTGCACGCCCAGCAGCAGCGCATCGCATTCCTGACAAAACGAAGCCAACGAGTAGCCGCCCGCCCGCAGGACGCGGCCGTGCTGCTGCCAGACGACAAGGTTGATGACCAGCTGCAGCGCCCGGTGGAGGGCGTGGCGCAGGCCGAAGTGATCGCGGATGACGAGACTCAGGTTATGCGCCTGGAACTGTAGGTGGAAGGCTTCATCTTCGAGGATCCGGGCGCAGATGGCCCGCAGCGAGGGCAGCGTGGTGGCGCGCGCGACCGCCGAGTAGTAGGGGACGGCGACGACTTCGGCCGAGACGAGTACGGCTACTTCGAGGCCAAAGCCCATGGTGCGGCGCAGGAAACGGAAGGCGCCGTCGACCCAGTGGCGGCCCAGGAGCGGCTCGCCGTGGGACCGGAGGACGTGGCCGAGCCAGCGGGAGTGCCGCTGCTCTTCGGCGATGAGGCCGGCGACGGCTTCGGGCAGATCCTGGTCGCCGATGCGGCGGGCAAAGGTCCGGGCGAAGCGCAGGAGGTTGCAGCCGTCGGAGCCTTCGCCCAACTGGAACTGCCGGAGGGAGCCGGCCAGGAGACGGCGCTCTGCGAGCGGCCAGGCCGGGTCCGCGGGAAGGGGGAGCTCCAAGGACCAGCGACGGGAGAAGTGGAGGCGCCAGAGGGCGCTTGGGGAGAGAGACATGAATACACTTTGCTACGCAAAGTGCTTTATGTCAAGCGGAATAATTTTTGTAGGCTTCGTCGAGGACCTGTACGACGTGCATGACGCGCTGGCCGGTGCCGTGAAGGCGGGCACCGGCGTCGAGTTGCAGCATGCAGCCGGGGTTGGATGCCACGATGACTTCGGCGCCGGTGCCGTTGACGTAGCCCATTTTGTTTTTGAGCAGCTGGCTGGCCATCTCGGACTGGACGACGTTGTAGATGCCGGCGCTGCCGCAGCAGAGGTCGCTCATGGGCATCTCTTTGAAGCGCAGCGAGGGGATGGCGGCGAGGATCTTGCGGGGGCCGACGCGGACCTTCTGGCCGTGGGCGAGGTGGCAGGAGTCCTGATAGGTCACCGTGAGCGGTACGGGGCCGAGGTTGGGGTTGAGTTCGATGGCCCCGAGGAACTCGTTGACATCCTTCATCTTCTTGACGAACTCCTGGGCGCGGTGGTGGTAGGCCTCATCGTTTTCGAGCAGTTCGTGATACTCCTTGAGGGTGGAGCCGCAGCCGCCGGTGTTGCTGATGATGGCGTCGAAGCCGCCGTCGAGGAGGGCGTCGATATTCTTGCGCGCCAGTTTACGTCCGTCGTCCTTGCGGCCGGAGTGGACGTGCAGGGCGCCGCAGCAGCCCTGATCTTCCGGGATGTGGACCTCGCAGCCGTTTTTCTGGAGGACGCGGACGGTGGCTTCGTTGAGCCGGGCGAAGGAGACGTTCTGAATGCAGCCGGCGAGGAAGGCGACCTTGAACCGGCGCGGGCCTTCGGCCGGAAAGACCTTACCGATCTGGCTGAAGAAGAAGGGGATTTCGGCGTTGGGCGAGAGCAGTTCGATGTCGGCGAGCTTGCCGAAGAGCTTCAGGATGCCGCTCGAGCGAACAAACTTCTGCAGTCCGGAGGCCTGGTAGAGATAGAGTCCGGCGCCGGCGACGCCGAGCATCCAGCGCGTCTGGAGGAGCTGGCCGAACAGGAACCAGCGGAGCAGACGGACCGGGAGCGGGCGGGGGCGGTTTTCTTCGATGTGCGCGCGGGCGGCTTCGATCAGCTTGCCGTACTGCACGCCGCTTGGGCAGGCGGTTTCGCAGCCGCGGCAGGCGAGGCAGAGGTCCATGTGTTCGACGTAGGCGTCGTTCATGGGAGCCTGGCCGGTGGTGATCTGCACCATCTGATAGATGCGGCCGCGGGGGGAGTCCATTTCGACGCCGAGTTCGCGGTAGGTGGGGCAGGCGTTGAGGCACAGCCCGCAATGGACGCATTTATCGAGATCTTTCTGAAGCGGCGCTTCGGCGTTATTCAGGTCAGATGCGGCCATAGAGACGCCCCTTGTTCAGCAGTTGCTGCGGATCCATCATGTTTTTGATTTTTTTCATTACGCCGAGGTCGCCGCCGGGCGCGGGCCACTGGACGACGGCGCCGCGGTCTTCGCCGGCTTCGAGGACGCCGGAGAAGGGTTGGCGGGCGTTTTCGAGGTGGAGATAGGCAACGCCGTTGGCGGCGCGGATGACGAGCGGCCGCTGTTCGGCTTCAAGCAGCGGGAGCAGGCCCTGCAGGCGCGTGCTGAGGCGCGCGACGGCGCCTTGGGGATGCTGCGCAAGGAAGGCGGCCGGGAACTCGGCGAGGCGACCGAGCAGCATTTCGTCGGGCGCGACTTGATACTGATGCAACTCGCGCCGGTAGCGGTCGAGGACCGGGGTGCTGCCGCCGACGGGGAGGACGAGGAGGAAGCCCTGGTGGCCGAGGATCTGGCTGGCGGCCGGATTGAGCAGGTCGATGCCGGCGGGCTGCAGGACGCTGGTGAGCAGGCGGTTGCGTTCGGTGACGGCTTCCGCGGCGGTGGCGAAGCTGCGCACGAAGGTCAGTTTTTCGGCGGGCGAAGGGATGAGCTTGAAATTGATCGACGTGAGAACGCCGAGAGTGCCGTAGCTGCCGATGAGCAGTTTGCCCATGTCGAGGCCGGCGACATTTTTGACGACCATGCCGCCGCTTTGGACGAGTTTGCCGTCCATGGTGGCGAACTCGAGGCCGATGACGAGGTCGCGCGCGGTGCCGAACAGGCGGCGGCGGGGGCCGCTGAGGTTGGTGGCGATGACGCCGCCGACGGTGGCATTCGAGGCGTAGGGCGGGTCGAGGGGGATCATCTGGCGGTTGCCGGCGAGCAGGCGGGTGAGCGCGGAGTAGGGCATGCCGGCACCGACAGAGATGGTGAGGTCGCGCGGCTCATACTGGAGCACGCTATCGAGTTTCGCGGTGGACAGGCGCAGCGCGGCGGGGTGCACCGGTCCTCCCCAGAGGGATTTCGAGAAGTTGCCGCCGCATTCGACGGTTTGCCCGCGTTGGCTGGCCTGCCGGAGGAGGGCAGCCAAGTCGGCTGGCGATGTGGGGGATAGAATCGACATCCTGAACCTGCAAGTATAATTGGTCTTACGATGCGTCTGGTATTGGCCCTACTTTTTACGCTGCCTTTGGCGGCACAGGATGCCGCGATTCGGGGTGTGCTGACGGAGCAGGCGGCCGCGTGGAATCGCGGCGATCTGGAAGCGTTTGCTTCGACCTACGAGAATTCGCCGCAGATTACGTTTTTCGGCAAGTCCCTTAACCGGGGATATGCCGACGTTCTGGCGCGCTACAAGAAGAGCTATGCGAGCCGGGAGGCGATGGGGAAACTTCGGTTTGCGATTATCGAATCGCGTCCGTTAGGCGCTGACCATGCGTTGGTGCTGGGTAAGTTTTTCCTGACGCGATCGGCAGCGGGCGGCGGCGATGCGACGGGCCAGTTTACGCTCGTCCTGCGCAAGACGAAGCAAGGCTGGAAGATCGTGCACGACCACACGAGTTCGTAAGCTGCGGTTATTTGGCCGATTTCGCGGCGCCGGCGGCGGCGGCCGGTTTTTTCGGGGCGGCGGGGGCCGGGGTGGCCGCGCCGGCTTTGAGCAGCGGGAGCACAACGTCGCGCATGTTCTTCTCTTCGTTTTCGAAGAACTTGTCGCCACCGGGGAACTGATGGCGGATGACACCCTTGCGATCAATGATGACCACCTGCGGCATCAGCATGCTCATCATGATGGGGTGCTGCAGGAATTGGGTGGCGACATCGCGGTTGGCGTACCCGATGGGATAAGTGAGATTGAACTGCTTGCTGTAGTCGTTGATCAGCATGTTCGCCATGTCGTTAATGGCGACACCGACCGGCTGGAAGCCCTGGGGGCCCAGTTCCTTATACAACTTCTGCATAGTCTGCGATGCCTTCTGGCAGTGCGGGCAGGTGGTCAGCAGGAACTCGAGAGCCACCACCTTGCCGCGAAACTTGCTCAGCAACTGCTCCTGGCCGTTCGCCGCTTTGATGACGAGTTCCGGCGCCGGGCGCGGGTCGGCGGCCGTAAGCACTGTAGCAAGCGCAAGCATCAACAAGGAAGTTCTCATAAAAATAATCTTAGCGCATCCGATCGGAGACGATGACCCGATCGCCGCGCTGCTCGATGCGGGTTCGGGATCCTTTCCGCTGGCTCTGGAGGGCGGCGAAATCGGCCGCGGCCTCGGTATTCTCCCAGGCCAGGGTGTACTGCAGGAGGGGCTCTTTCGTTTTGCGATTTTCGAGGACGCGGAAGCGGCCACCGCGCCAGCGTTCGGCGCGGGCCGCGGCGGAATCGGCGTCGCCGAACTGCTTGAACATGACGAGGCAGTCGAATTCGCCGAGGGTGCCTTCGATGAGCACTTTGTGGCCTTTGGGGGCGGGTTCGAGATCGACGGGAACGGCTTCGGCGCGGGCGAAGTAGCGGTCGGGGTGGAGGATGTGCTGGGTGGTGGCCGGGGGGCGAGAAAAGACCTCGCGGAAGCCGTCGTTGCCGAGTTTTTCAATCACCCGGGCGTTGAACAGAAAGCCGCGGGAGTAGGGAAACAGGAGGCTTTCGCGGATGTAGACCGGGGCGCTCGTAAGTTCGGGGTACTGCGACAGGCCGGATTCACCCATGTTGGCCATCATACGGACGAGGCCGGGATCTTTGCGGAGGCTTTGGCCGGTTTTGGCACCCATCACCTCGTACATGAGCCACTGCGCCTGACCTTCCATGACGGCGAGGCGGGCGGTGGCGGCGTCGTCGGTGGAGCCTTTGCGGATGAAGCGGCCGAGGTTGAAGTGCTGGTCGGCGAGGGCGTGGGCCAGTTCGTGAGTCAGCACGAAGCGCTGCGTCGATTCGGGCGCGCTTTCGAGGATAAACATCTTCTTATTGCGGTAGTCATAGAAGGCCGCGGCTTGTTCGGTGAGCAGCGAGACGGTGGAGCCTTTGAGGTCGTAGTCGGCCGGGATGAAGCCGAACAGGCGCAGGGTGAGGGTTTCGACGCGCAGCTCTTCGTCGCTCACGGTTTCCTGAATGCGAGTTTCAAGGAACTTCCGCAGGTTGGCTTTGCTGATGAAGGAGCGCTCGACGCGCGACTTCATGGGGAGGCCGGTGACGGCGGCGAGCTCCTTCATGGCCGGGTCGATTTCGGCGAACAGATCGGATTGCGCCGAGGCGGGGCGCAGGAGCAGGAGGATCGCCAGGGCGAGGCGTATCATGGAAGAATTTCCGTGACGTCAAGCAGGGGCGTGGTTTGGGGATCCGGGGGGACAGGGGAGACGGCGCGGACCTTGCGGACTGGGGTGGACTTGTCCTGGAGGCTCAGGAGCAGGTCGTCGCGGCGGCTGGAGAGGTTGTAGACCTGGCCGGAGCCTTCGACCGAAAAGCGCCAGCGGCCATCGCCGGTAACGGGGGTGCCGCGGACGACCACTTTGGCATCGCCGGGCCGGAAGCCGATGCCTTTGATGGCGTCGCGCAGTTGTTCGAGCGAGACGCGGTTGCCGGGGGCGAGGGTGAAGTCGACGCCATAGGCGGGGTCGACGGCGACCTTTTCGACGCCGCGAATTTTGCGCAGTCCGATCTCCATGCTTTTGATGCAGGTGGCGCAGTCCATGCGTTCGACTTCGAGGGACACCTGGAGGAATTCGGCTTGCGCCAACGCCCAGGGGGCGAGCAGGAGCAGGAGGGTACGCATGTTCCTATTGTAGAGGCGGCGCGATTTCGGTGAACAGGTCGGCCTGCGTGGTGCGGCTGCCGACGGAGATTTCGATGCGCTGGCGGCCGGGGGGACAGGCGGCGGGGACGGCGAGTTCGACGCTGAGCAGGTTACCGCGGGGCTGGGCGGCGCGGACTTCGGCGGGCAGGCCGCAGAGGCGGGCGGAGACGGGGGCGGCGGTGCTGGCGCCATTGAGCAGGAGTTCGGCAACGGCACCGGCACGGAGGCGGTAGCTGGTCTGATCCGGAGTGGGCGGGAGCAGCGGGAGCGCGGGGGTAACGGGGCCGGTGGGCATTTCGACGGTGTGGAGCATGGCGCCATCGGCTTCGACGGCGACCGTGACGGAGCCGGCGGGGAGGGTGGAAGGGGTGAGGGCGACGAGCTGACGGGGGCTTGTGAAGAGCGGCTCGAGGCGCGCGTCGCCGATGCGGAGGCGGGCGTTGGGCGGCAGA
>JADCJL010000136.1 GCA_020247055.1 Acidobacteriaceae bacterium
ACCCGCGCCAGCAGCAGTTGCCCGCCCACCCCCGAAAAATAGCGGCCCCCGCTCACCGGCAGCCCCAAATCCCCGGCCGAGGTCGGCGTCGCCCCGTTCGAACCCACCACCACCGCCGGCGTAAACAGCCGCGCTCCGGCCGGAAATCCGGAGTAGCGCACCAACAGCCGCGTCCCCGCGTCCGTCTGCGGCCCCCGCCGCTCAAACGCGCTCGCAAACCCCTCCGTCAGCCGCACCGAAGCAAACCGCACCCCGCGCCGCACAAACTCCCCAAAGTTCACCACCTCCGGCAGCCGCGACTGCGTGCACAAAAACGTCGTCGCATACGTCGCCAACAGCCCCCGCTGCGTAATCCCCACCGTAAACGGCGCCGCATCCGTCCGGATCGGTCCCGCCGCCACCGACGCCAGCGCCACCCGTACCGGCTGCTCCACCGCGCTCGGCGGCGCAATCCGCACGTTTGTAATCCGCAGCGCCACCGCCCCCGCCGCCGACAACACCACCTCCAAGCCCCCCAGCGTCACCTGGTTGGCCGCCGCCGCCCGCGCCGTCGTATTCACAATCGTCTCCCCGGACCCGTTGTTCGCCGTCACCACAATGTCCAGCGCGCCGTTCGCCAGCAGCCGGTTCGTCACCGGCCCGTCAAACGAGATCAGCGTCAACTCGCCCCGCAGCGTCGCCCCCGGCGCCCCGCCCGTGCAGTTGAGCACCATATCTCCCACCCGCTCGCTCAACCCCTCCACCCGCACAATCGCCGGCACCGCCGCCGCCCGGCAGTTCACCCCCGCCGCCTGGGCCCATGCCCCCGCCGCCACCATCCCCAGCAATCCGTAAAGCCGCAAATGCATTCTGTTCTCCCCCGGCAGGATATTATATAGAGAGGCGGGCTTCCTACCGCGTTTCCTTAATTTCTATGACTCCAGTCAGTGCCGGCATCGCCGACGAGATCCTGGCGCTGAAGCGCCAACGCAACGCGGTCATCCTCGCCCACCACTACCAGGAATCCGAGATCCAGGAACTCGCCGACGTCATCGGTGACAGCCTCGAACTCGCCCGCAAAGCCCGGGAACTCGACTGCGAAGTCATCGCCTTCTGCGGCGTCTGGTTCATGGCCGAAACCGCCAAGGCCCTCAACCCCACCCGCACCGTCGTCGTCCCGGACCGCGAAGCCGGCTGCTCCCTCGTCGACAGCTGCCCGGTCGAAATGCTCCGCGCCTTCAAACGCAAGTACCCGGACCACGTCGTCGTCAGCTATATCAACACCTCCATCGAGGTGAAAGCCGAAAGCGACATCATCTGCACCTCCTCGAACGCCGTCAAGGTCGTCAACTCCATCCCCGCCCATCAACCCATCCTCTTCCTCCCCGACAGCAACCTCGGCAACTACGTCAAACAACAGACCGGCCGCCAAAACATGCGCATCTGGCAGGGCGCCTGCATCGTCCACACCACCTTCGCCGCCCGCAAAGTCATGGAAGCCCGCGCCGCCCACCCGGAAGCCATGGTCGTCGCCCACCCCGAGTGCCCCGCCAACGTCCTCAGCCAGGCCGAATTCATCGGCTCCACCTCCGCCCTCATCAAGTTCTGCATCGAAAGCGAGCGCAACTCCTTCATCGTCATGACCGAAAGCGGCGTCCAGCACTCGCTCCGCAAATTCGCCCCCCACAAACAGTTCTACTTCGTCACCAACGAAAACTGTAACTGCAGCGAATGTCCGTACATGAAGAAAAATTCATTAGAAAAGCTTCATGACTGTCTCGCCACCCTCGCCCCCCGCGTCGAACTCTCCCCCGAGCTCATGGAGCGCGCCCGCCTGCCCATCGAACGCATGCTCGCCGTGAAGTAAATGGCCGAAGCACCCCTCATCGACGCCTTCGCCCGCCTGCACGACAACCTGCGCATTAGCGTCACCGACCGCTGCAACATCCGCTGCTTCTACTGCATGCCCGAAGACGGCGTGAAGTTCATGCCGCGCGAACAGATCCTCTCGTTTGAGGAAATCGCCCGCTTCGCCCGCGTCGCCGTCTCGCTCGGCGTCCGCAAACTCCGCATCACCGGCGGCGAACCCCTCGTCCGCAAAGATCTGCCGGTTCTCATCGAAAAGCTCACCGCCATCCCCGGCGTCGAAGACATCGCCCTCACCACCAACGCCGTCCTCCTCGCCGATCAGGCCGCAGATCTCTACCGCGCCGGCCTCCGCCGCCTCAACGTCCACCTCGATACGCTCGACCGCGCCCGCTTCGCCCACATCACCCGCCGCGACGACCTCCCCAAAGTCCTCGCCGGCCTCGACAAAGCCCAATCCCTCGGCTTCGGGCCCATCAAGATCAACGCCGTCGCCGTCAAAAACCTCGTCGAACCCGACATCGTCCCCTTAGCCCAATTCGGCCGCGCACGCGGCATCGAAATCCGCTACATCGAGTTTATGCCCCTCGACGCCCAGGGCCTCTGGGACAAAGGCAAAGTCCTCCTCCAGGACGACATGCTCCGCCTCCTCGCCGAAGGCATCGGCCCTCTCGAAGAGATTCCGGACCGCGACCCCCGCGCCCCCGCCAGCGAGTTCCGTTTCACCGACGGCCTCGGCCGCATCGGCTTCATCAGCTCCGTCAGCCACCCCTTCTGCCTCAACTGCAACCGCATCCGGCTCACCTCGGACGGCAAGCTCCGCTACTGCCTGTTCGCCATCGAAGAGACCGACGTCAAAGGCCTCCTGCGGAGCAACGCCTCCGATGACGCAATCCGCGCTACCATCCGGGAGACGGTAGCGCGGAAGTGGATCGGCCACGAGATCAACACGCAAAAGTTCGTGGCGCCCCCGCGGCCGATGTACTCCATCGGCGGCTAGCTTACTTCAAGCCCAGAATGCGCCGATTCCGCTTCGAGTCGCTCGAAGCCCCCGCGAAATCGTCAAACGCCTTCTTCGGCACGTCAATCAGGTGCGAAGCGATAAACGGAGCCCCCTCCGCCGCGCCCTGCGCGCTGTCTTTAAAGCAGCACTCCCATTCGAGCACGGCCCAGCTCGCATAGCCCGCCGCGGTCAGCCGCGAGAACACCTGCTTGAAGTCCACCTGCCCGTCGCCCAGGCTACGGAACCGCCCCGGCCGCTCCTGCCAGTTCAGGTAGCCGCCGTAGACGCCCGCCTTGGCCGAAGGCCGGAACTCGGCGTCTTTCACATGGAAGGCCTTGATGCGGCTGGCATAGACGTCGATGAATCCGACATAGTCCATGCACTGCAGCACGAAGTGCGACGGGTCATAGTTGATGTGGACCCGCGGATGGTTGCCCGTGGCTTCAAGGAAGCGCTCAAACGTGGCGCCGTCAAACAAGTCCTCGCCCGGGTGCAGCTCGTAGGCGAAATCCACGTCGTGCTGGTCGGCGAAGTCCAGAATCGGCTTCCACCGCTTGGCCAGCTCCTTGAAGCCCTCCTCGACGAGCCCCGCCGGACGCTGCGGCCACGGATAGATGGTCGGCCACAGCAGCGCGCCCGAGAACGACGGCGTCACCTTCAGGCCCAGGTTTGCCGAAGCCTTGATGACCAGCTTCAACTGCTTTACGGCCCACTCGCTCCGCGCCGCCGGGTTGCCTTGCACCTCGGGCGCCGCGAAGACATCAAAAAGTTCGTCGTAAGCCGGATGGCTCGCCACTAACTGCCCCTGCAGGTGCGACGCCAGTTCGGTGATCACCAGCCCGTTGGTCTGGCCCTTGAGATCATCGCAATAAGTCTTGGACTTGGCGGCCTTCTCGAGGTTCATGATGCGGCTATCCCACGAAGGGAGCTGCACGCCAAGGTAACCGAGCGACTTCGCCCACTCCGTGATGGCGGGAAGAGAATTGAAAGGAGCCTCGTCGCCCATGAACTGCGCGAGGAACAATGCGGGACCTTTAATCTGTGACATACCCTGTCAGCGTACGCCAAAACGCCGCCGCGTGCACCCACCGGCTATAAGCTGAAGGAGGTGATCCTCAACCCGCACCTCTGCCGGCAAGCCCGCCTCTTGGCTTCGTATCGCAAAATGCCTTCTCCGGAACAGCCCATCGACGCCGCCCTCCACCTCCGGAGATCCCAATCATGACCCTCTGGCAACCCCTCGCCACCCCCATCGGCGAACTCACCCTCGTCGGCCACGGCGAAACCCTCACCGAAATCCTCTTCGCCAACTCCCCCCGCCGCGAAGCCCTCCGCCAGACTCTTCCGGAAGGCGAACTCCCGCTCGCCGCCCGCGAACTCCAAGCCTACTTCGCCGGCGCCCTCCAACACTTCACCATCCCCCTGAACCCCCGCGGAACCCCCTTCCAAGCCCAGGTCTGGGCCCTCCTGCGCGAAATCCCCTACGCCGAAACCACCACCTACGGCGCCCTCGCCGCCCGCCTCGGCAAGCCCAACGCCTCCCGCGCCGTCGGACTCGCCAACGGCGCCAACCCCCTGCCCATCGTCATCCCCTGCCACCGCGTCATCGGCGCCTCCGGCCGCCTCACCGGCTTCGCCGGCGGCCTCGACGCCAAAGCCTGGCTCCTCGCCTGGGAAAGGCAGTGCAACTTCTTCGGCGCTGACAGAGAATAGTATCCATGGCAATTGCACTCGAAGAGTTAGAAGTTGGCCTGATGTTCTGGGGCGATACCGAACCGCTGAAGATGATCCGCGCCGTCAAGTCGCTCGGCATCCGCTGCGGCCACCTCGGCTTTACCGGCGCCGTCCCCCTCGCCGGTCTCGGCGCCGTCTATAAACAGGCCTTCGCCGAGGAAGGCTTCTCCGTCACCGCCGTTTTCGCCGCCTACGATGGCGAAAGCTACGCCGACGCCCCCACCGTCGAAAAAACCGTCGGCTTCATCCCCGCCGCCACCCGCGCCGAACGCGAAGCCCGCACCTACGAAGTCATCGACCAGACCGCCGCCATGGGCGTCCCCATCTTCGCCTGCCACGTCGGCTTCGTCCCCGAAGATCACGCCCACCCCAACTACGCCCCCGTCCGCGACCTCGTCCGCCGCATCTGTGACTACGCCGCCAAACACGGCATCACCTTCGCCCTCGAAACCGGCCAGGAACCTGCCGCCTCGCTGCTTCACTTCCTCGAAGACGTCGACCGGCCCAACCTCAAACTCAACTTCGACCCCGCCAACCTCATCCTCTACGGCACCTCGGAGCCCATCGCCGCCCTCGAACTCGTCGGCAAGCACGTCGTCTCCGTCCACGCCAAAGACGGCAACTGGCCCGACCCCGCCAAGCCCGGCACCCTCGGCACCGAAATGCCGCTCGGCCAGGGCTCGGTCGGCATGGCCAACTTCGTCAATACCCTCAAGAAGGTTGGCTACACCGGCCCGCTCACCATTGAACGCGAGGTCTCGCTCGACCAGGACATGGACGACCGCCACCAAGCCAAGCTCGCGCACGTCGACGACATCAAGGCCGCCATCGAGCTGCTCCGCAGCCTCCGCTAATCCGTCATGCCGGAAAAACAGGTTCCGGTAACCCGCTGGGAAGGAGGCCGCGCACAGCCAGCCTCCGACTCCCTCGGCGCCGAAGAACCCGTCGAGATCCGCGTCGAGTACTCCTTCAAGGACCGGCGCGAGATCGCGACCCTCGGCCTCACCCTCGCCTCCCCCGGCGAGGAAGAGGATCTCGCCTGCGGCCTGCTCCACGCCGAAGGCTGGCTCCACCACGCCACCGAAATCGACGCCATTCACGTGCAGCCCGGCTCAGTTCTGGTCTCCCTGCGTCCGGGTGTCGAGCCGGTCGCGACCGCGCGCCGCCACCTCGCCCGCACCGCCGCCTGCGGCCTCTGCGGCCGCGAAGAGCTGCCCGCCCTCGCGCCAACTCCGGACGGCTCCGCCGTCACGCTCCCCATCGGGCTGCTCTACGACCTCCCCGGTCGTCTGGCCGCCGCCCAGCCCGCTTTCCAGCGCACCGGTGCGCTGCACGCCGCCGCGCTTTTCACGCCCGCGGGCGAACTCCTCGCGCTCCGCGAAGACATCGGGCGCCACAATGCGCTCGATAAACTCATCGGCCACCGCCTGCGCTCTGGCCAACTCCCCCTGGCCGGTCACGTTGTCCTGCTCAGCGGCCGGGCCGGCTACGAGCTACTGCAAAAGTGCGCCGCGGCGCAGGCCACTGTCGTCGCCGCCATTGGCGCGCCCTCGACGATGGCCGTCGAACTGGCCCGGCGACACCACATCACGCTCGTGGGCTTCTTGCGCCGCGAGCGCTGCAACGTCTATACCCACCCCCACCGGATTGTGGCCAACCCGGCGGGGGTATTCGGGTAGCTTAGTTGGTGATGTCGAAGGTGGTGCTCTCTTCGCGGATCGGCAGATAGACGCCGTACCACTCCTTCTGCGCCGGGCTGTCGGCGTAAGCCTTCAGCGCCGCCTCGTCCTTGAACTCCATCACGAACGCGTTGGCCTTGCCGCCCTGCACCTTGATCGAGTTGGTCCACACGCGGGTGATGCCCTTATACTTGGCGGGCAGCGCCTGCACGCCGTCGAGCGCGGCCTTGATCTGCGCGGGCGTCGTGCCGGCCTTCCACTTCACGGTGACCACGTGAATCACCGACTTCGGAGCGGTCTTGCTCTGGGCCGCGGCGGAACTCGCGCCCACGGTCAGCATCACAGCCGCCATGGCGATCATCAGAAATTGCTTCATTGGTTTGATTCTCCTCGTTCAGATGCGTTGCGCCCGGCCTGCAGTCCCGACCAGTGTTCACAGATCAGGATCGAATTCGCCGGGTTCTGGGGATGATATTTGATCAGCGCATTGCCGATCAGTAGATGCGGAGGAGCCGGCAGGTGTTCTGCCAGCGCCCCGATATCCTGGGACGTAGAGTAGTAGACGCCCGCAATCTCGTAGCAGTAGCGCAAAGTTTCCGCATCCGCCTGCTCAACGGTCGCCTCGCCCATCCGGCCCACCACGTGCAGCTTAATCCGCCGCCGCCGTTCGAGTTCGGCCGGGCTGCGCCGGGCGCGGATCGCTCCGGCCAGAATCCAAGCCCCAGCCCCGAGGGCGACCACGCCCACCGAGGCCGGCACGACCCAGGCAAGCGAAGACCCCGGCAGCCAGGCGAACAGCATGAGCAACGTTACTTGCCGAGCGACTTGGCGTGGTCCTTAAGGAACTGCTCCAAGCCCCGGTCCGTCAGCGGATGGTTGAACAGCATATCCAGCGTCTTGAACGGCATCGTCGCCACATCGGCGCCCGCCAGCGCGGCGTCCACCACGTGAATCGGCGTCCGGATGCTCGCGGCCAATACCTGCGTCTTGAAGTCGTAGTTCGAATAGATCGCCGTGATCTGCTCGATCAGCTCCATGCCCACGTGGCCGATGTCGTCCAGGCGGCCGACGAACGGACTCACCAGGTAGGCGCCCGCTTTGGCGGCCAACAGCGCCTGCGGAGCCGAGAAGCACAGGGTCACGTTCGTGCGAATGCCCTCGCTCGACAGCGCCTTGCACGCCTTGATACCATCGCGGATCAGCGGCAGCTTCACCACGATGTTTTTGTGGATCTTGGCGAGCTTCTTGCCCTCTTCAATCATCGCGGCGGCTTCGACGGCGACGACCTCAGCGGAGATATCCCCGTCGATGATGTCGCAGATCGCCTTGACCTGCTCCTCAATCGGCCGGCCTTCCTTGGCAATCAGCGAAGGATTGGTGGTCACGCCGTCAACAATGCCCCAGTCGGCGCCTTTTCTAATTTCGTCCAGGTTGGCGGTATCGAGAAAGATTTTCATGGTGAGTTCTCAGGATTCGGAGGTAATAGGGTTTTCGAGCGCGCCCACGCCGTCAATTACAACGCGGACCGCAGAGCCCGGCAACATGGGACCAACCCCGGGGGGAGTGCCGGTGGCAATGAGATCGCCCGGCTCAAGTGTCATGAATTGACTGACATAGGCCAGTATATCACCCAGGTCGAAAATCATATCCGTCACCGGGGCGTCCTGCACCAGCTTGCCGTCCAGGTAGCCCTGCACCCGCAGCCCTTTTAGCGCCACGGTGCCGGCGGGCACGGCCCACTGCCCTACCGGGCAGAACGTATCGAAACCCTTGCCGCGCGTCCACTGGCCGTCCTTCTTCTGCAGGTCCCGCGCGGTCACATCGTTGACGCAGGTATAGCCCCACACGTAGTCGGCCCAGTCCTGCTTGCGGACGTTGCGGGCGCGGCGTCCGATGATCACGCCCAGTTCGGCCTCGTAGCTCACCAGGCTCGACAGCGCCGGATAGTGAATCGCATCCCCGTGCGCAATCAGCGAACTCGGCGGCTTCAGAAAGATCAGCGGCTCGGTGGGCACGGCGTTGCCCAACTCCTTGGCGTGGTCGGCGTAGTTGCGCCCCACGCAGACGATCTTCGACGGCGAAACCGGCGGCAGCAGACGCACCGCCTTCAGCCCGAGCGTCGTGCCGGGGCGATATTCAAATAGCGACGGCGTCTCCTGAATCGTCTCGCCGTTCAAGATTCCATAGCGAACTCCGGGATGGCTATCCGGCGCCGTTGGCGCGATGCCCCGGTCGAGACTGAAGCGTACAAATCTGGTCACGGTATTGTGATCTCCACTGGTTGCGATGGCGAGCTTTCGTTGCCGTAAAGATCTACGGCGGAGACGGCGTAGCGGTAGCTCTTTCCGCGGGCCGCCGTGCGGTCAGTATACGCGGGGACGTCGACGGCGTCGGCCAGCACCTGGCCGTCCCGCCAGACGCGGTAGTGCCTGAGGTCAGCCTCCGTGTTGCGCTCCCAGGAAAGCTCGATAGCGTTCGCGCTGGCGATGACGTTCAGCCGCACCGGCTGCGCCGGCGGGAAACGATCCACGTACGGCACGGCCGCCTCCGCCGTCGGTTCGCTCACCGCCGTCCCCGCCCCGGCTTTCACCACGGCCTGCACCTGGTAGCGATAGCTCTTGCCCGGCTCCACGGCCGCGTCCAGATACTCCGGCTTACTTACGGTCGCCACCGCCGCGCCATCGCGGAGCACGGACCACGTCTCCGCCACCCCGGACCAACGCAGCGCCATCCCGCCCGGCTCCGGCTTCACGCTCAAATCAGCCGGCGTCGCCACGGGAGCCACCACCCGGCGCAGCACGGAATTCGACCAGGCCGAGTACCGCCCCTTGGCATTCTGCAGCCGCACCCGAAAGGCGATCTCCTGGCCCACCCACGCCGCGGCCACCGGCGCTTCGGCCTCCACGGCGCCCGGCGCGCGCGCCGCCACCGGAATCGACGCCTCGCCGCCCCGCAGGTCCACGGCCACGTCCTTCACCGGCAACCGCTCGGTGGTGAGGTCCGGAATCGTGAACCGCAGCCGGATCTTCCCGCCCACCTGCTCGGCCGCGAGATCGACGATTGGCAGCGGAATCAGCAGCGCCGGCGGCTGCGGGTCGCCCACGTAGCCACACCCGGCCAACCAGCCGAAAACCCCCCAGCTGCAGACTCCGATGATCGCCGCCCGCCGCATCACAAAATATACCGGCTCAAATCCTGATCCTGGATGATCCCCATCAACTGCTTCCGCACGTACTCGGCGTCAATCTTCACCGTCTTCTTCTTCAGGTCCGGCCCCTCGAAGCTGATCTCCTCGAGCACCTTTTCAAGAATCGTGTGCAGCCGCCGGGCGCCGATATTCTCCGCCTGCGCGTTCACCTGCGCGGCGCACCGCGCCAGTTCCACCAGCGCGTCGTCGGTGAAGCTCAGCCGGATGCCCTCGGTGTCGAGCAGCGCCTGGCTCTGCTTGATCAGCGCGTTCTTCGGCTCCTTCAGAATCCGGATGAAGTCGGCCTCGGTCAGCGACTTCAGCTCCACGCGGATCGGAAAGCGGCCCTGCAGCTCGGGAATCAGATCGCTTGGCTTTGACACATGAAACGCCCCGGCGGCGATGAAGAGAATATGGTCGGTCCGTACAAAGCCGTAGCGCGTGTTCACCGTCGTGCCTTCGACAATCGGCAGGATGTCGCGCTGCACCCCTTCGCGGCTCACGTCCGGCCCCTGGCCGCCCTCGCGGCCGGCGATCTTGTCGATCTCGTCAAGGAAGATCATGCCGTTGCGCTCTACGCGTTCAATCGCCACGCGCTGCACCTGGTCCATATCGATGAGCTTCTGCTCCTCTTCATCGACCAGGTAATCGAACGCCTCGCTCACGCGCATCTTCCGCTTTCTGGTCCGGTTGCCGAACAGTGCGGGCAGCACCTCTTTCAGACTCACGTCCATCTCGTCCGGCCCCGGCCCGCCGCCGAACTCGATCATCGGTCCGCGGTCCTTGACGTCGATCTCCACCTGCTTGTCGTCGAGCTTGCCGGCCCGGAACTTCTCCCGCACCTTCTCGCGCGTCTTCTCCGCCGTCTCGGCCCCGTTCTCGAGCGGCGTCGGCATCAGCAGTTCGAGCAGCCGGTCTTCGGCGTGGCGTTCGGCGCGGTCGGCCACTTCGTCCAGGCGCTCTTCCCGCACCATGTCGATGGCGATCTCCACGAGGTCGCGGATCATCGACTCGACGTCCCGCCCCACGTAGCCCACCTCGGTGAACTTGCTGGCTTCCACTTTAAGGAACGGCGAATTGGCCAGCTTGGCCAAGCGCCGGGCGATCTCCGTCTTGCCGACGCCGGTTGAGCCGATCATGAGAATGTTCTTCGGCATGACGTCGTCGGCCATGTCCGGGTCGAGCTTCTGCCGGCGGACCCGGTTGCGCAGGGCAATCGCCACGGCCTTCTTGGCGTCGGCCTGGCCGATGACGTATTTGTCCAGTTCGCGGACGATCTCGCGCGGGGTGAGTTCATCGAGCAGCGGCGACTCGCCATCGCCGTGCGCGCCGTGCTGCGGGAGATAGATCACCATTAGCTCAACTCCTCAAACACGAACGTGTGGTTCGTGTAAATGCACATGTCGCCCGCGATCTTCATGGCTTTCTCGACGATCTCCCGTGCCGCCAGGTCGGTGTTCTGCAGCAGCGCGACCGCCGCGCAGCGCGCAAACGAGCCCCCGGAGCCGATGGCCATCACGTCGTCGTCCGGCTCGATCACGTCGCCGTTGCCGCCAAGCAGGTAGATCTTTTCGTTGTCGGCCACCAGCAGCAGCGCTTCCAGATGCCGCAGCACCTTGTCCGTCCGCCAGTCCTTGGCCAGTTCCACCACCGCGCGGTCCAGCTTGCCGTTGTGCTGTTCGAGCTTGGTTTCAAACCGGGCGAAAAGCGAAAAGGCGTCGGCCGTCGAGCCGGCAAACCCGGCCATCACCTTGCCGTTGTACAGCTTCCGCAGCTTCTTGGCGTTCCCCTTGAGTACTTCCGAACCCATGGTTACCTGACCATCGGCCGCCATGACGACCTTCCCTCCCCGGCGCACCGCCAGGACCGTCGTCGATCGAATCCGTTGAGACATGAATCTACAGCTTATTCTAGCGTGCCGCGCCCGGCCCCGCCCTCAGCCGCGCCGAAGCCGCGAGTTCTCCGGCGCGCTCTTGTCCGGAAAGTCACTCCGGTAGTGGCCGCCGCGGCTCTCCCGCCGCGCGAGCGCCGCTTCGGCAATCAGCAGCGCCACCTGATGCAGGCTCCGCAGCTCATAGTCGACCCGCTGCGGCTGCCGCTTGGCCTCAAGCGGCACCGACCGGAACAGTTCGAGCGCCTTCCGCAGCCCGGCGCCGTCCCGCGTAATGCCGCAGTACTCCCAGGCAATCGCTCGCAGATGGGCTTCGCTGATGGCCGGAAACAGCTCGGGCCGCGGCGTTTCCCCCTCCGCCTTAACCGCCGCCAGCCCCTGCATTGCCTCGGCCGCACGCGCCCCGAAAACTACCCCTTCGAGCAGCGAGTTGCTCGCCAGACGATTGGCGCCGTGTACGCCGGTGCAGGCGACCTCACCGGCGGCAAACAGCCGGGGGACCGTGGTCTGTCCGGCCAGGTCCGTCTGCACGCCGCCCATCGCGTAGTGCGCCGCCGGGTGCACCGGTGCCGGCTGCTTCCGCAAGTCGAGCCCATAGTGCAGGCACGTCTCAAAGATGCGCGGAAAATGGGCCTCCAGGGCGCCCGGCGGAAAGTGCGTCATGTCGAGAAACATGTGCGGCGCCCCGGTCCGCCCCATCTCGCGGACAATCGCCCGGCTCACGACATCGCGCGAAGCCAGTTCGTCCTGAAACCGCTCACCGGCGGCGTTTCGCAGAAAGGCTCCCTCCCCGCGCAGCGCCTCCGACAGCAGAAACCGCGGCGCGCCGTCCAGATGCAGCGCCGTAGGGTGGAACTGGACAAACTCGATGTTCTCAATCACCGCGCCGGCCCGGTAGCTCATCGCTATGCCATCGCCGGTGGCCACGTCCGGGTTGGTGGTTTCCTTATATACGCGGCCCAGGCCGCCGGTCGCCAGCAGCACCGCGCGGGCGTAGATCGGAATCTGCTGCTGATGCCGGGCGTCGAACGCCACCGCGCCCCGCACCTCGCCGTTGTGCAGCAAAAGGTCGGTCACCGCGGCAAAACTCAAAAATCGGACGTTCGCCAGCGAGGCGGCCCGGCGGTAGAGCGTGCGGGAGATCTCGCGGCCGGTGGAGTCGCCGTGGGCGTGCAGAATCCGGTTCCGCGAATGCGCCCCCTCCCGGCCGAAGACCAACTCGCCGTCCTCGCGGTCGAACTCAGCGCCCCAGCCCAGCAGCTCTTCAATCACGCGCGGCCCTTCGGCCACCAGCGTCCGCACGGCTTCGGCATCGCAGAGCCCGTCGCCGGCCTGCATCGTGTCCTGCTCGTGCAGCGCCACCTGGTCGTCGTCGCTCAACGCCGCCGCAATGCCACCCTGAGCGTACTCGCTGGCCGATTCATGCAGCGTATCCTTGGCCAGCACCAGCACCTGGCCTGCCCCGGCCAGCGTGATCGCCGCGCGCAACCCCGCCACGCCGGCGCCAATGACAAGGAAATCCGTAGTGATCCGCAAACCCTATGGTACAAGGAAATCAGTGCCTTCCCACGTTGTCACCACCGCCGCGCAAACCTACACCTGCACTGTCCGGAACGGAATCAGCGCCCAAATTCACGACTTTCTCCCGGCCAAAGCCGGCAAGGTTTTCGTGGTCACCACCCCGGATGTTCACGCACTCTACGCCTCCCGCCTGGCCGGTTTCGAGGTGCTCCACTACCCCGGCGGCGAGCCCAACAAACGCCTCAGCGTAGTCGAAGCCCTTGCCGACCAGATGCTCGCCCGCGGCGCCGACCGTTCGAGCGTTGTCGTCGCCTTCGGCGGCGGCATCTGCGGCGATGTCGGCGGCTTTCTGGCCGCCATCTTCATGCGCGGCATCCCGGTGATTCAGGTACCCACGACGCTTCTTGCGCAGGTGGACGCCGCCGTGGGCGGCAAAACGGGCGTCAATCTGGTGGGCGGCAAGAATCTGATCGGCTCGTTTCACCAGCCCCACGCCGTGCTCATCGACCCCACGGTCCTCGCCTCCCTGCCCCCCCGCGAGTTTCGCGCCGGCCTCTTCGAAGTGGTGAAACACGGCATCATCGCGAGCCCCGAACTGTTCGCCATCATGGCCAAACGCGCCGATGCCGTGCTGGCGCAGGACCCGGAAGTACTCGAAAAGATCATCGACGAAAGCGTCCGCATCAAAGCCGGGGTGGTCTCGGCCGACGAAAAAGAGGGCGGCCTCCGGCGCATTCTCAACTACGGCCACACGCTCGGCCACGCGCTCGAAGCCGAGACGAACTACTCCGTCCTGCTGCACGGCGAAGCCGTTGCCTACGGCATGCTGGCCGCAGGCCACCTCGCCGTCCGCGCCGGCCGCCTCGACGCCGCCACCGCCGCCGAAATCGCCCGCGTCATCCTACTCTACGGCCCGCTGCCGCCCGTCCCCGGCGTCACCGCCGAAGCGCTCGCCGGCCACGTCTACAAGGACAAGAAAACCATCCAGGGCCAGACCCACTTCGTCCTCGCCACCGCCATCGGCCGGACGGAGATCGTCCGCGGCATTCCCCACGAAGACGTCGTCGCCGCCGCCGCGGCGGCTCTGGCATGAACCGCGGCACCACCCCCCCAGGCGCCCGCACCGAGCAGGAGGCCGCCCGCTGGGTCCGCGGCATGTTCGCCGACGTCGCCCCCCGCTACGACCTGCTGAACCGCGTCCTGTCTTTCCAGATCGACCAACTCTGGCGCGCCCACACCGTCCGCCGCGTCCAGCCCTACCTCGACAACCCCGCCGCCCGGATCCTTGACCTCTGCTGCGGTACCGGCGACCTGCTGCTGGCCCTCGAAAAGCGCCGCCGCGCCCCCATCCTCGGCAGCGACTTCTGCCACCCCATGCTCACGGCCTCGCAGGCCAAACGCGCCCGCTCCCCGCTCTTTGAAGCCGACGCCCTCGCGCTCCCCCTCGCCGATGCCTCGCTCGACCTCGTCACCTGCGCCTTCGGCTTCCGCAACTTCGCCAACTACCGCAAGGGCATCGCCGAACTCCACCGCGTCCTCCGCCCAGGCGGAGCCGCGGCGATCCTTGAGTTCTCCACCCCGCCCAACGCCCTCTTCCGCGCGCTCTATCACTTCTACAGCCTGCACATCCTGCCCCGCGTGGGCGCCCTGCTGAGCGGCCGCCCCGACGCCTACACCTACCTGCCCGAATCGGTCCGCAAGTTCCCCGGCGCCGAAGCCCTTGCCGCCGACTTCCGCTCCGCCGGCTTTGCCGACGTCACCTTCGACCGCCTCAGCTTCGGCATCGTCGCCCTGCACATTGCCCGTAAACAGACCGCCCGCACATTATGAACGCCGTCCTCGCCATTCTCAACATCTTTCTCGACCCGGCCGCCTCGGTCCGCCACCAGCGGACCCAGGGCAAACTGGCTTGGCTCCCGCCGCTCGCCGTCGCCGCCGCCGTCTCCATCGGCATCGCCTACCTGCTGCGCCCCCTAATGGAGCAGGCCATGTACAACGATCTGCTCGACCAGATGGCCGAGCAGAAAGCCCGCGAATCGATGGAGTTCATCCGCGGCACGCTGACGTTCTCGATGATCATGACGCCCGTCATGCTGGCGGTCATGCTGGCCATCAGCGGCGCCCTCGTCCTCGGCGTCGGCACCATTCTGGGTGCCCGGCTCCAGTTCCCGGAAGTCTTCACGCTGCTCGCCCACTGCTCGCTGATTCCTTTGCTCGCGCAGGTGGCGCAGGTCGTCACCGTCAAACTCCGTGGCACGCTCGATTCGATGAAACAGATGCAGCCTGCCTTCGGCCTCGACCTGCTGCTCGACGACGAAGCGCCGCGCCTGCTTGCGGGGCTGCTCAACTACCTCTCTTTCTTCACGCTCTGGTATATCGTCATCCTGGGCCTGGGCTTCGCCGCGCTGGCCGGGGTCTGCAAAGCCAAGGGCTTCGCCATGACCGCTCCGGTCTGGCTGCTGGGCCTGGTCTTCGCCCTGGCCGGCTCCCTCGTCGGCTAGAGATGCGGCGCCGGCGGGGTTCCTTACGCTCTGCCGTATGGTTATAATAGAGGCGTAAATTCCAAAGGAGGCCATATGAGAGGATTTGGCTGGCAAGAATTATTGGTCATCCTGGCCATCGCTGCTTTGCTGTTTGGCGGGAAGAAGATTCCCGAGGTCGCAAAGGGTCTTGGCGAGGGGATCAAAAACTTCAAAAACGCTCTCAAGGGCGAAGAAAAAGCCCCGGAACAGGCCGAAGAAAAGAAGCAGGCGTAAGGCTTCCTCTGGTCGCCCGCAAGTTGGGCGGAACGGAATCGGTAAGAAAAGAACCCCCGCTCGGATTCCCGGCGGGGGTTTTGAGTTTTTGGAACTGGATGGAAGGAGGAGAGAGACTAAAGACGTTTAGCTGGAAGCCTTGGTCTTTTTCGGCGGAACGATGGCGTCCTTCACTGCCTTCGCCACGCGGAACTTTACGACCTTCTTGGCCGGAATCTTGATGGTCGCGCCCGTAGCAGGGTTGCGGCCCGTGCGCGCCTTGCGCTCCTGGCGCACCAGGCGGCCGAGACCCGGAAGCACGGCCACGCCGTTCTTCTTGGTTTCCTTGATGGCGATTTCGGCATAGAGCGTCAAAAATGCCTTCGCCTGCTTCTTGTTGATTCCTTCCACACCCTCGACGAGGGCGGCGACGAGTTGCGTCTGCGTCATACGAGTTACGACAGCCATGTTGCTCCTTTACTGATTCTCCTGGAGAATCGAAATCAGTCTAAAACGTTTCAATCATTTTCATGCTGAAATGTTCCGATTGATCCCTGTGCAGTTGCAATCATAAGGCAGTTTTCCTGCTCCTGTAAAGGGGAATTCGCTACAGGAGCCCCATTTTTCGCAGTTTTTTACGCACGGCGTGCGCCAAGCCCCCATCTTGCGGGCCTCCGGACCGCCTCTGTGCCGCAAAGCCCTTTGGCGCAAGGCTTCTGCGTGCCTGCTTAATCCACCGGCAGCGTAATCGTAAACAGCGCCCCGCGCGGCTCCCGGTTCTCTGCGCTCACCGTCCCGCCGTTGCTCTGCACGATCGACGAAACAATGTGCAGCCCCAGCCCCGTCCGGCTCCGGCTTCGTTTCGTCGTAAAACGCGGCTCAAAAATGTGGGGCAGAATTTCGGCCGAAATCCCCGGGCCGTTGTCGGCCACCGTGATCACCAGATTCTCCGCCCGCCGCCGCGCCGCAATTTCAATCACGGCCTCTTCCGGCTTGATCTGTGCCGCGTTCAGGAACAGATTCACGAACACCCGCTCCCACCCCGCCGTCGAGCCCGGCAGCCGCAAGCCCGGCTCAATCTCCCGATGCCACGTCACCGTGGCCGCCCGCGTCACCTGCAAAAAGTCGTCGGCGTGCTGAATTGCGTTCTCGAGCACCGCCTGCACCTCGCCCGACTCCCGCGCCGTTTCGGTCAAACTCTCCACAATCCGGCTGCCCCGCGTCACGCTCCGGCGAATCGTCGCCGCCAAACGGGCCCACTTCGGGTCCCGCCCGAGCAGTTCGGCCGACTCCGCCAGCGTTTCAAAAACGTTATTGAGGTCGTGCGCCAGGCCGGCGACGGTCAGCTCGGTATCCCGCTCCACGTCAGCCTCGAATGCGGTCGAGCGTATCGTAGAACTCGGCAAACGACACACTGGCCGCTTCGGCCTCGTTTACCGTGCTCGCACCATCGGCAAACAGCGCGGCCACGGCGAAAGCCATCGCGATCCGGTGGTCGCCAAACGAGTCGACCTCCGCGGCCCGGAACCGCTGTTTGCCGGGTATCCGCATGCCGTCCTGCGTGGTCTCCACGGTCACGCCCATCCGCCGCATGTTCTCGGCCACGGTGGCAATCCGGTCCGTCTCTTTGACCCGCAACTCGCCCGCGTCCCGGACCTCCAGCCCCTCTTCGCTCATCGCCCCCAGCACGGCAAGCACCGGAATCTCGTCAATCAGCGCCGCCGTCACGCCCTTTTCAATCAACCCGCCCCGGAACCGGCTCGCCCGCACCTGCAGATCGCCAATCAACTCGCCCCCGGACGACCGCACGTCGAGCACCTTGATCTGCGCCCCGCCGCCCACCAGAAAATCAATCAACGCCGTCCGCGACGGGTTCACGCCGACGTCGTAGATCACCAGGTTCGACTCCCGCGCCAGAATCGCCGCCACGAGAAAAAACGCCGCGCCCGACAGATCACCCGGCACGAGCAGCTCGCGTCCGGTGAGCGCCGCGCCGCTTGTAATCGACACCGTCGTGCCCCGCGCCGTAATCTCGGCGCCGAACTCTTTGAGCGCAATCTCAGAGTGATCGCGCGTCTTGTGCGACTCCCGCGTTACCGTCGTCCCGTTGGCGTACAGCCCGGCAAACAGGACACAACTCTTCACCTGCGCACTCGCCACCGGCAGCGTATAGTCAATCGCTCGCAGGTCCGGGTTGCCTTCGATTTCGAGCGGCGGATAGGTGCCGTCGACGGCGCTGATCCGCGCTCCCATCAACTCGAGCGGCGTGATGATCCGCTTCATCGGACGCCGCGCAATGGAGGCGTCGCCTTCAAGGCGGCTCGTAAACGGCTGCGCGGCCAGAATCCCGCTCATCATCCGGATCGTCGAACCCGAGTTGCCCACATCAAGGGTCTTCGACGGCGCCGCATAGCCTCGCAACCCCTTGCCGTGAACCTTCACGGTGGTCCCGTCTTTCTCGACGCCAATGCCCAGCGTCTCGACGCAGTGCAGCGTCGAATGCGGATCGGCCCCGGTGGAGTAGTTGCGCAGCGTGGAGGTGCCTTCGGCAATCGAGGCCAGAATCGCGTAGCGGTGCGAGATGGATTTATCGCCGGGAAGCCGGATGGCGCCGCTGATCGCGGACGCGGGTTGAATCGTTACCTGCATGCAAAACCTCTATTGTAGAGGGTTTCGCGGGCTCAGGCGCCGATTGCGTAGGCTACCGGTGAGGGGATTACCAGCGCCCGCGCCGGACGCAAACGGGCAAAGCGGTAGCCCACGCCGAAAATGGTTTGAATGTACTGTTCGCCGTGGTCGCCGAGCTTGCGCCGGAGTCGCCGGACGTGCACGTCAAGCGTCCGCGTCCGCGTACCGCTCCGGTAGCCCCAGATCGTCTGCAGCAGCACCTCCCGCCGGATGGTCTCGCCCTCGTTCTGCGCCAGCATGGCAAGCAGTTCAAACTCTTTGCGGGTGAGGACGAGTTTCACGTCGTGAAACCGTACGGCCGGCCAATCAATGGAAAGGTTTTCGTCGTGGAATATAGGCATCGAAGAGTCCCGGAAGTGGTCTGGACCCCGATAGTACGGGGAAAACGGCCCGCCGGTCGTCTTCAGGTTGTGAAAATCTTGTAAAAACCGGCTAAACGCGATCGAGAAACGCGTAGGCCTGCTGCCGGATCTCGGGCGGAAAATCGTGGCCGCAGTCCGGATACGCGGTCACCAGTTTCCCGGGCCGGAACAGTCCGCTCACCTTCGCCACCGTGTCGCGCACCCCGCTGTTGTCGAAGTTGTCGTCCCGCAGCGGAGCGCTGATGAACAGCGCCCGCCCCGCCATCATGCGCAACAGGTCCGGAAAGTCCCACGGCACCTCGGCCGGGTTGTTGTGGTACCGCTCGCGCACCCGCGGCATGTACCGGTCCTGGTCCCAGCCCTTCAGGTTTCCGCCCTTATATTTGGCCATCGACGTGAAGCCGCAACTGGTGACCGCCGCGCGGATCCGCCGGTCGAATCCGGTGATAAACAACGCATTGTGGCCGCCCAGCGAATGGCCGATCGCCACCACCGACTTCGCCCCCCGTTCGAGCAGCAGGTCCACGCCCCGCCGGTGATTCACCATGCCCTTCATCGACCCCGAAGCCAGCCCGGCCGCGAAAACGTCCTTTGGAAAGTCCGTCACATCGTCGCCGAAGGAAGGGTAGTCCGGCGCCAGACACAGATAGCCCCGCTGCGCCAGTTCGTGCGCGTAGTGCAGGTTCGGCTTGCCGCCCAGCCCGGCCGGTTCGTCCTTGCCGATGCGCGTGGTCTGGTGCAGGCACAGCGCCGCCTTGCCGCTCCACTTGTCCGGCGTCAGCACCCACGCATACACCGGATTGCCCGGCTTGGCACCGTAGCGGATCTTCTGCCGCCGGTAGCCTTCGGCTGCCTGCGGTGCGCCGAGCGTCTCCACGGAAACCGGGGTTCGTTCGCGGGGCGGAAACTTCCCCGCCATCGCTTCGAACCCCTTTTCCTTCGCCATTGCCGGCAGCGCCAGCAGCCAACCGAGATCACGACGGGAGATCATCCCCCCGTTATACCGCTAAAAACGGTACCGTATGGCCAGCTGCATGATCCGCGGATCGCGCGCCGAGGTGATCCAGCCGAAGTTGGTGTTGCCCACCGTTGTCTGCGGGTTATTGAAGTTCACCGTGTTGAAAAGGTTGAACGCCTCCCACCGGATATCGAAGCTCTGCCGCTCGGTCAGGCGGAAGCCCTTCGACAGGTTGAAGTCCGTGTTGAACAGCCGCGGGCCGTAGGCCGTATTCCGCGCCGCGTTGCCCGGCGTGTTCACGGCCTGAATCCGGAACGCCGCCGCGTCGAGGAAGCGGAAGCGGTCGGTCTTCGGGTCGATGCCCGTGTTCGCCTCGCCCACCCGGTCCGGCCGCAGCCCGCCGCCGTTGCGGTTCAAGAAACGGTAGGCCTGCCCCGTGCGCGGGTCGATGCCGTTGCTGTTCAGGCTAACGTTCAGCGGCAGGCCCGTGCGCCAGTTGATAATCGTCGCCGCCCGCCAGCCGCCCAGCACCGCATCGGTGAAGCCGTTCCAGCCGTTGCCGAACCGCTTCCCCTTGCCAAACGGCAGTTCGTAGGTCACGGCCGTCGTGTACTGCACCTTCGGCGTCTGCGTCATCCGGCCGTTCTCCTGGTCAAAGCGGTCCAGAAACTGCGGCGAAGCGCCCGCGTCCCACGTGCCCACCTGGTCAATCGCGCTCGCCCACGTCAGGCTGACGAGGGCATATAACCCGTTCGAGAAGTTATGTTCAAACTTCGTCTGCAGCGCGTTATACCAGCTCTTGCCGCGGCTCGCACCCGTCTGGATGCCCTGCCACAGCGGAAACGGCCGGTTGGCGGCCACCGAACCATCGACGCCGAACGCCGTCTGGTTCCGCTCGTACAGCCCGAACAGGTTCACGCCCCGGTTCCCGGCGTAGGCCACCTCCCACGTGCTCGCCCGGTTCACGCGGTACTGTACCGCCAGGTTGAACTGCTGAATGCGCCCGCTGCGCTGGTCGCGTTCCCGCGTCCGCAGGCCGATCGTCCGGCTGTCGAAGTTCGACAGCACCCCCGCCGGCAGCGGGTCGCTCAGCCGCACCGGCGCCGGGCCCGTGCCCACCCGCAGCAGCGTCGGCTGGATCAGTTGCGGCGGGTTCAGCGCCAGACTCGCCTCCGAGCCATAGATGTCTTCCGTGTTGTAAAAGATCCCGTAGCCGCCCCGGATCACCAGCTTCTCCTCGATCGCCTGCCAGGCAAAGCCCAGCCGCGGCCCGAAGTTATTCCTGTCCGGCGTCGTCAGGTACTTGTCCTTATCGCTTGCCAGCACCAGGCTCCCCGTCGCCGGGTCGAAGTTGATGTTCTTGTTCGTCCCGCTGCCGTAGAAAGGCGTCGTGTACTCGTAGCGCAAACCCAGGTTCAGCGTCAGCCGCGGGCTCAGTTTCCAGTCGTCCTGCAGGAAGAAGCTGTAGGCCTCCTGCAACTGTTTCACCTCCGGCACCGTGTTCAGTTGCACGCTCTCGGGGAAGCCAAGCAGCAGGTCACCCATCGCGTCGTTGGTGAACCGTCCCTGGAAGTTATAGGCGGGGCTGCGCCGCGTCACGTCGACGAAGCTGTTGTTTTTGAGGCGCATCTCAAAGCCGCCGCGCAAAAAGTGCTTGCCCGCGGTCAGCGAAATCGTGTCGATCACCTGGTTCAGCTTCGGCGATTGAAACTGCGGGCGGAAGTTCCGCGTGCCGAGCTGGTTGTAGTTGGTCGGGTTGATCAGCGGCAGACCGCCCACCTGCAGCATCTCCGGCGGAAAGCCGCGGAAGCCGAACGCATCGGCCTTCTGTCCGGCCACGGTCGCGTGCGCGAACTCGGCGAACGTATCGTTGTTGCCGTAGCGCAGCGTGTTCACCATCCGCGGCGAAATCGTCTTGGTCCACGCCAGCGCCAGGCTGCGGTTCTCGTTGAACTGCGCGCCCTGGTTGCCCACCCCGTCGCCGAGGCCCGGGAAAATCGCGTCCCGGTTGAACTTCTGCCGCAGCCAGCTGAAACGGCCCATGATCTGGTTCCGATCGTTCACGTTGTAGTCCAACCGCGTGTCGAACTTGTGCGTGTTCTCGTTACCGTCCCGCTGCAGGCTGTAGTTATTGGTCGGCCGCCCGTTCTGAAACTGCCCCGCCGTGTTCGGCTCCGGGTACAGATCAATCACCTTCTTTGCCAGCGCATCAAAGCGCGACGCCGGAATCCCGTTACCCGGGAACGCCGCGTTCGTCGACGGGTCCACCAGGTTCAATGCCCCGAACTGCCCCTGCCGCTGCGCCATCGTCGGCACCGTCGTCAGAAACGTATCGGCAAAGCTCTGCCGGAAGCCCTCATAAGCGCCAAAGTAGAACAGCTTGTTCTTCACGATCGGCCCCCCGATGGTGCCGCCAAACTGGTCCCACTTCAGGTTGTTCTTCGGCACGTTCTGCAGGTTATTCGTCCATCCCCGCGCCGCCAGCGCCGAGTTCCGGTTGAAGTAGTAGCCGGTGCCGTGCGTCTCGTTGCTGCCGCTTTTGATCGACACGTTCACCACCGCCCCGGCGCTGCGCCCGAACTCGGCGGAAAACGAATTGGTCTGCACCTTGAACTCGGCAATCGCATCCGGGTTTGGCTGCACCACCTGCGCGCTCAGGCTCTGCGCGTTCTGCGTGCCCTGGTTGTTGTCCACGCCGTCGAGCAGAAAATTATTCTGCGTGTGGTAGTTTCCATTGGCGACGAACCATCCCGGCCCGCGCGTCGTTGGGTTCAGCGTGCTCGCCGCCACCCCGGGCGACAGCAGCGCCAGCTCCGTATACCGCCGCCCCGCCAGCGGCAGCTCCACCGCCGTCCGCCCGCTGATCACCTGCCCCAGCGAGCCCTGCTCGGTCTGAATCGCCGCCACGCTCGCCGTCACCTCCACCGTCTCGCTCACCGAGGAAACCTCCAGCTTTACCCGCACCAGCCGCCGCTCGTCAATGTTGATCGACACCGCGCTCAGCTTCACGTTCTTAAAGCCGCTCCGCCCCACCTCGACATCGTACGTACCCCGTTGAATCGGGCTGAACAGCGCGTAGCCGTCGGCCGAACTCTCGACAAGCAGCCGCGCGCCACTCCCGCGGTTCAAGAGCGTCACCTTCGCCCCGGCCACCGCCGCGGCGCTCGGGTCCTCCACCAGCACCCGTAACGAGGCCGAATCGGTCTGCGCCCATAAGGCCGACGCGATCGTCAACAATCCCAGATAGATCTTCATGCTACCGAGCGTAGCCAGCTAACAATGCACCGCCGTTACCGTATCGTTTCAATTCGATAACAATGCCAACTCCGCCGTCCGCTTCCCATACCGCGGCGGCTCCGCCCGCACCCCCGCCACCAACCCCTCCACCAACCCCGGCAAATACTCCCGCCACTCCGTAAACCGCATCCCCAACTCCCGCCGGCTCCGCCCGCTATCGAGCGCCGACATCCAACGCCCGCTGAACGGCGAACAATCGAGCAACAGCCCCGCCCCCTCCAGCCGCTCCCGTTCCACGCCCACCAGCCGCAACTCCGCCCCCACCAACCCCGCCAATGCCCCCAGAAACTCCTCCAACCCCGGCGCCTCCTCCTGCGACAGGTTGTACGCCCGGCCTATTCCCACCCCCGTCGCCGTCAACTCGCCAATGCACCGCACCACATCCCCGCCGTAAAGATGCCGCAGCCGCGGAGCCTCACCGGCCGGCACCAGAATCGGCCCCCCGTCGAGCAGCCGGGCCAGGTAGGCCCCAATCCGTTGATAATGGTCCCGCACACTGTGCACCATCGGCATCCGCAGCACCGTCACCGGCAGCTCCCGCGCGCCCAACAGCGTCTCCTCCGCCGCCCGCTTGTCGACCCCATAAAGCCAGTCCCCATAGTCGGCCCCCTCCGGCGCCGCCATCACCGGCCCCTCGTAATCCTCCTCCCGAAATGGCCGCGTCACCCCCGTCCGCACCAGATACACCTGCCCCGTGCTCAGCATCACGTAGCGCCCCACCCGCCCCGCCAGCACCCGCGCCGCCACCGCCGCCTCCGGCCCCGTGTACAACGTCGTATCCACCACGAATTCAAAGCTCCGGCTCCCCAACCCCCGCCGTAAATCCGCCTCCACCGCCCGGTCCCCGTGCACCGTCTCCACATCCTCCGGTAGCGCCGCCGGCGTCACGCCCCGGTGAAACACCGTCACCCGAAAGCCCCGCTCCCGCAACTCCTGCACAATCCCCGGACCCAAATTCCGCGTCCCGCCAATCACCAGCGCATCCATCGTCCAAGTCTACTCCGCTACACTCGAAAGCAATGCTCCTCTGTACCGTCCGGGGCTGCGGCCAACCCCTCACCCGGACCGGCCACGCCTACTCCTGCCCCCGGCATCACTCCTTCGACGTCGCCCGCAGCGGCTACCTCAACCTCCTCCAACCCCAGGACCGCCGGTCCAAAAACCCCGGCGACACCGCCGAAGCCGTCCACGCCCGCCGCCGCCTCTCCGCCCAGGGCCTCTTCCTCCCCCTACTCCACGCCATCGGCGACCTCGCCGCCCTCTCCCCCGCCGACACCGTCCTCGACGCCGGCTGCGGCGACGGCTACTACCTCGGCACCCTTGCCGAACACACCGGCTGCCAGGCCCACGGCATCGATATCTCCCAACCCGCCATCCTCGCCGCCGCCCGCCGCTATCCCCATTGCCAGTGGGTTCTTGCCAACGCCGACCGCCAAATCCCCTACGCGAGCCAAACCTTCTCCCTCGTCCTCTCCATCACCGCCCGCCGCAACGCCCCCGAGTTCCATCGCATCCTCCAACCCACCGGCCGCCTCCTTCTCGCCATCCCTGCCCCCGACGACCTCATCGAACTCCGCGGCCCCTCCCGCGATCGTATTCCCGCCGCCGTCGCCGACTTCGCCCCCCACTTCACCCTCGCCGCCCACCGCCGCGCCACCACCACCGCCGACCTCGACGCCGCCGCCGTCGCCGACGTCCTCCACGCCATCTACCGCCCGCTCCAGCCCCGGCCCCCCGCCCCCGGCCGCGTCACCTTCAGCCTCGATCTGCTCCTGCTGCGGCCTGTCGACGCGCCTCCCGCTCAATCCCCCGCAGCATCCCGTTAAACACAACATGGTGCAGCGGCACCACCGCATACCAGTACAGCAACCCCCATAACCCGCGCGGCGCAAAGAGCGCCCGCTGCGTCAACTCACACCGCCCCTCACCCAACCGCTCAATCACAAACTCCAGCCGCGCCTCCCCCGGCAGCTTCATCTCCGCCCGCAGCGCCAGCCGCCGGTCCCGCTCAATCCCCACGACGCGCCAGAAATCCAGCGCCTCCCCGTAGCCCACCGCCTCCGGGTCCCGCCTCCCCCGCCGCAGCCCCGGCCCGCCCACCAGTTCGTCCATCCAGCCCCGCAGCCGCCACAACCAGTCCGCCGCGTACCATCCATGCCCCCCGCCCACCCGGCACACCGCCCGGTACACCGCCCAGTCCGGCGCCGCCACGGTAACCTTCCGCTCGTCCCGAAACACTGTCCCCCCGGCCCAATCCGGGTCCCCCGGGATCACCCCCGCCATCGACCACGACGTCTCCACGTCCCGCGCCGCAATCTTCCGGAGCGCCGCCTCAATCGCCTGCCGCACCGTCAACAGCTCCTGCGGAATCAGCGTCGCCAGCCGCTGCTCCCGGCAAACCACCGGGTTCCGCAGCCCCTCGGCCAGCGGCTTGGCGATCTCCTTGCTCAGCGGCGTCACCAAATGAATCCAGTACGAACTCAGCCGCGGCGACAGAATCGGCAGCGGAATCACATACCGCCGCCCCAACCCCAGCGCCTCGGCCATCTGCCGCATCAGTTCCCGGTAGGTCAGCACCTCCGGGCCGCCGATGTCATACACCCCGCCCACCGTCTCCGGCACCGTCAGCGCCCCGGTCAGATAGCCAATCACGTTCCGAATCGCAATCGGCTGGCACGGCGTCGTCACCCACTTCGGCGTCACCATCACCGGCAGCCGCTCCACCAGATAACGCAGAATCTCAAACGAGGCCGAACCGGACCCGATGATCATCGCCGCGCGGAACACCGTCACCGGCACGCCGCTCGCCCCCAACGCCCCCTCCACCTCCCGCCGGCTTCGCAAATGCTCGCTCAGTCCCGCCCCCGTCTCGCCCAGCCCGCCCAGGTAGAGAATCCGCCCCACCCCGGCCGCCGCGCACGCCGCGCCGAACGTCTCCGCCAGCCGCCGGTCCTGCTGAGCGTACTCGGCGCTTGCCGAAACCATCGAATGCACCAGGTAGTAGGCCGCCGCGCACCCCCGCAGCGCCTCCGTCAGCGCTGCCTGGTCCGCCAGGTTGCACCGCAGCACCTCCACGCCCTCGCCCTGCGCCCACGGCCGCCCGGCCAGCTTCTCCGGCGTGCGCACCAGACATCGCACCCCATAGCCCAACTCCAGCAGCCGCGGCGCCAATCGCCCGCCCACGTAACCCGTCGCGCCCGCTATCGCCACTCGACTCGTTCTGCTGTCCACCGTCCCCCCTGCCTACCCACCCCACCGTTCCGTTTGCCCACCCCCTGCCCGCAGAGAGGGTAGAATGAAGCGAGTGCCCGGGTGGCGAAATCGGCAG
>JADCJL010000137.1 GCA_020247055.1 Acidobacteriaceae bacterium
CGGGCAGGGCGGAGCGGGGGGATGGGTTGTCGGATGCGGATTGGGGGATTTATCAGCGGCAGGCGGCGGGGTACCGGGGGTGGGGAGGGGAAGCGCTGCGGTTGGACACGGGGGAGGCGTTGGGCGGGGTGGGGCGGCGGGCGGCGGAGTGGGTGCGGGGGCGGTGAGGGCAAAGCGCCGGGGCAGGACGGCCCGCCCCCCTCGAACCGTACCGAGGATGGTTCCCGATCGGATCGGAGTCTCCATCCCGGGTGGGGTTGAAGCGATGGTTGGGATCATGCCGGCATGGCGCCAATCTGTCGCAGGAGAGCGACGTTGTCGAACATCGACCAGTGTTCGACGATCCGGTCCTCGACGACGCGGTTGAACTCGATGCCGGAAAAACGGATACGAAGTCCCGTAGGCGGGATGCCTTCGAAAGCGCCGTGATGCGTGGCGGTGGGCGTCCAGCGTGTGACGACGGAGTCGCGCTCCGTGATGCAGGAATCGATCGATATGGTGGCATCCGGAAAGGCCTGGGTGAAGGAAAGCAGGAAACCGGACCACGCGTTGCTGTCGAGGGGTTCTCTGGCGCCCGACAGGTACGCCCGGAACCCGGTGTGCCGGAGAGCGGCCTCGGTGTTCCAGTCGCGGTCGTTGAAGGCCTGGAGCCAACGATGATTCAAACGCTTCAGGTCCTGCGTGGGGAGTGCCGAATGGTCGAATCCGTCCGGCATTTCCGGCAGCGGTCCGTGAATCGCGATGCCGTACCTGGCGGCCAGCGTCAGGAGTTGCGTCATGTCAGGCGGCGCGGGCGGCGCTCCGGCCGGAGTGGCCTGTTCGAGCACGAATCGTTCAAATCCCGCGGGGTTGCACAGGAGCAGCAGGCTGGCCGGTGCGTCACCGATCACCCGGAATCCGTGCGGAACGTCCCGAGGCCCGCAGACAAACGCGATCGTCCCTGCGAGTACATAGAAAGACTCGTCTTCGTGATGGTGGGTGTGATACGGCGAGGCAAAGCCCACCGGCATATCCCAGTGTTCGATCAGTCCAAAGTCTCCGTTCGTGCTTCCCGACGTGGACCGCGCGAGGGTGGGTAGCCCCAGGAAGCGGAAGTTTGCGTCCTGTCGCGTGTTCCGATCGGGTGTTTGTTTGGCAGTCCTTCTCTTTCTCCATCGATGGTGGGGCGTGCCGCTGTTTTGCTCGCGCACGACCCCGGGGATGTGGAACGAGAACCGCCTCTGTTACAAATAGACTGGTGGCTGATGGAGATGCATGGGAGTGACGCCGAGTTGGTAAGGCGCATTCGCCTTTATGGCCTGCGGCACCTCAGAGACCGGGAGGCGGCCGAGGATCTGGTCCAAAACGTCCTGATTGTTACGCTCGAAGCGCTGCGTGCGGAAGGGGACCGGCTAGCGTTCTTTGGGCGGCGTGCCGGCGAACGCTCAGAGAGCGCGAACGCGCCGTGGTAGTTCTGACTTTCTATGAGGAAAAGTCCAGGATGGATGTCGGCCGCTTTCTTGGAGTTTGAGCGGCCGACGTAGGCGTGATCCGCCACCGCGCGATCCATCCGCTGCGTGAGTGCATGGGAGGGGCAACATGAGCTGTGCGACTCCCGTCGATGCTGCCGTGGAACTGCATCTGTTCGCCTGCGACGAATGCGGTGCGCGCCTGAGCGCGATCATTTCTCTGGCGGAAGGGATTCGCGATTTGGCCAGGCGGGGGTCGTTGCTTCTGGTGGTGAGCGAGACCTTGGTGGACCGTTTGGTGGAGCAGGGGCTGCGCGTGCGCCAGTACGCACCTCCGTACGGGGGCAGCATCGCCTGCACGGTTACCGCGGAAGACGACGTTCTGATCGGGCGCCTGAGTGCCGATTTGAGCCGGGCCAAGCGGGTCGATCTCTGTTTGTGCAACGAGTGGCATATCGAGAGGATCCGGTTGGCGGATATCCCGTTCGATCCCGCGGCGGACGCGGTGCTGTTTCAGCAGTCCATCACTTACGCCAAGGCTGCTCCGTCGGGAACTACCATCGCCAAGCTGGTGGCGGTGAATGAGGCGGGCGGCGAACGGCTGCTCGGCGAGTTTACGTTTCACCATACGCGAACCTTGCCCGGTCCGGGAGCGCCGTAGCCACTGGTGGTGCCTGGTCGTGTTCCGCGAGCCCTGCGACGTAGGGACGCTTTGCGGTGGCTGCGCCGTCCGGTGGTCAGGGAATGGAGGGAGCTCCGTACTTTACACGCGGGGAAGGTGCGAGTTGTCGAGGGAGGAGATTCCTTGTAGAACCAATCCCGATTCCTCGTCGCGATTCCATCCGCACGGCTCTGTCCTCTTGCGCGGCCCATGGACTTCAACCGGGCCGCGCTTGTGGCGTTGCCCAGGGCGTGGTCAGCCGCCGACGCGGGGCAAGGGACCTCCGCAGGGGCTCTCTCCGGATGTCCCCAAGCCTGTGGATCCCGCTCGATCAGGTTTGCCCGAGCACGAGGCGAGCAGGCGGCTCCTAGCGCAGGGCAGCCGCGAGATATTCGAGGTTGCGCGCGAAGTCGGCGGAACTGATGAGCCGTTCGGGCGGGGGTTGCGCGCCGACGTAGATTTCGACGGTATCATTCTCCTTGATGGGTATGACCTGGGCTTCGGCCTGGGGATTATCGCCCGCCGAGCCGTCGGAACGCCCGCGACCGATGCGGACGACCATGTCCTTGGCCGCGTAGGTAAAGACGAGGCGGTCGGCCTTGCCGATGACGCCCATCCTGGTCCAGGCGCCGCGTTCGTCCAAGGAGGCGATCAACTGGCGGACCTCCGGCATCAGACCGCGCCGCGCTGCGCTCTCCTGCCGGGCGTCCCACGGCGAAAGGGCGCGGAGCTTCGAGGGGCGCCGGAGCGAGGCGGGATTGGCGGTCGCCATCTTCCGGTAGTCCGCTTCGATGGCGGCGACCTCGCGTCCGCTGATCAGCACGCCGTAGTGGGTGATGACGGACTCGGGGGTATAGCTGATCTCGTAGCCATCGACGTTGCGGTTACCGAGACCGGCGGCGGACAGGCGGCTACCCTTGGTGATGTAGAGCGGGCGATTGGTGCGCAGTTCGTTGAAACGGGCTAGCACGGGGCCGGCGGGGATGCGCCCGAATACTTCGGCGCGGGTGCGGGGCACAAACGAACGCTGGAGGTAGGCGAGGGCGCGGGGGATGGGTTCGAGGTACTTGCGGTCGCCCGTTTCGCCGTAGAGCGTCATGAGAAGCCGCAGGATACCCTGGGTCTCGCCGCCGGTGATGGCGGGCGGTTCGAACACGCGCGCCCAGGCGGGGTGCATCTCGCGGTCGTATTGCTGGGCCCAGGCGGGCTGGGGTTCGGGCATCTGGGCGAGCCGGATAAACTGGCCGCCTTTCTCGGCGGAGCCTTTGTAGCGGGGGTCATTGTAGACGCGCCAAGCTTCGAGCATCATGTCGATGGCGTCGGCGGTGGTGTTGTCGTTGAAGGTGTAGTGGCTCTGGTAGTCCGGCCCTGGCCACTGGCGCGGCCACGATTCCGGATAGCTGGCGCGTTTAACCGGGAACTGCGTATGGTCCGGGGGCCGGCGGAAGCGTTGCGGCCAGGCGCCGACCGGATACTGCGCGGCCATGAGTTTTTCAAGGGCGAAGAGCGCCCCTTCGTGGATGGCTTTGTCGGCAAAGCCCAGCGCCTCGTCGACGCGCATGAGCACGCGGACGGCGGCCTGGGTGACGTTGTCGTCGAGGTTGGTGACGCCGCGTTTGTCCTCGCCGCAGTTGTTGTCGGCGCGATACTGATACTGGTGGCGTTTGGCGGGATCGAACTCGATGAGGTAGTCCCAGCCACCGCTGCAGAGTTGGCCGCGCAGCAGGGCGTGAGCGGCGGCGCGAGCGTAGTCGAGATAGGCGCGATCGCCGGTGGCGTCCCAGGCGCGGAGGTAGGCCATGGCGACGATGGGTGTGGCCTCGCGCTGCACCTCGACCTGGGTCGGTCCTTCGGCCGACTCGGATCGGCCGTAGCTCAAGTCGGCGGTGTAGTAGTAGTGGTAGCCGCCTTCGGTGGATACCTTGTGGCGGTAGAAGTCGGCCGCCTTCCGCATGGCGTGGAGGATCTGCTCGCGGGGTACGGTCTGGCCCAGGGCAAGACCGGCGGCGAGGGAGAAGGCCAGGAGATTGATTCCGTTTTTTACCATTCCAAGCGGAGTCCCATCCGGAAGTTGCGCGGTCCGGCGGCGTCGAGATCCTGTTCGCCGCCGGCGCCGGTTATCACACCCGCCCCGCCCACGTCGGTGATGTTCGTGTTGGGGTTGTTGAGATTGGTGCTGTTGAAGAAGTTGGTGGCCGTCATCTCCCAGCGTACGCGGAGCCGTTCGGCAATGGTGAACTGTTTGGCGAGTCCGGCATTGACGACGGCGGAGCCGGGGCCCATGATGACGCCCTTGGCGGCGCTGCCGAAGAAGCCCGGGGTAGGTGGACCAAAGGCGCCGATATCGAACCAGCGTCCGGTGGACCGCTGGCTGGTCGGCAGGTTGGCGTTGCGGAGATGGTTGGGGCGAATGGTGACCTGCGCCGGGGTGCGGTTGTTGGTGAAGGCGGTGCCGGTGGGATCGGTGCCCGTCCACTGGGGGGTGAGGAATTCGCCGGAAAAGAAGCTGTAGACGGAGTTCCACTCCCAGCCTTTGAGCAGGGCGCCTTTGAGGCCGCGGGCCGATTTGGCGAAGGGGAGTTCGTAGATCAGATTGCCGGTGATGCGGTGGCGGGGAATGTCGAGCCAGACGGAGCGTTCGCGTTGGCGGTCGTAGGCGTTTTCGGGCGATTCGCCTCGCTCGAGGTCGCCAATGTCGCGCGCCCACACCCAGGAGAGCTGATAGCCCAGACCGCGGGCGAAGCGGCGTTCGGCTTCGAGGGTGAGCGAGTTGTATTGGTGACCGGCGCCGTTCGACTGGTAGTTGATATTGGGGTAGCGGGGAAAGGGGCGGGGCTTATCGACAAAGAGGCCGGGGCCGGGCAGGGGCTGGTTGATGTTGTAGCCCCACTCGCCCTGGCGGGTGTTAGTGCCGATGTAGGAGGCGCGGAAGCCAGTGCTCCAGCGCTGGTGTTCTAGGGTGAAGTTGTACTGCATCGAGTAGGGAATCCGCAGGTCGCGCCGTACGGCGCCGGGCAGGGTGATCGAAGCCGGACCAGCGACCGAAGCGGGGAAGACACGAGGGAGGACAACGTCAGGGATCGGCTGGGCGTTGGTGTAGGTGGGTTCGTTGATGACAAATGGCGCGCCGCCCGCCGAGGTGGTGCGGGGAATAATGTCGTAGAAGATGCCGAGGCCAGTGCGAATGACGGTGTTCGGTCCGAGCGGCCTCCAGGCGATTCCGATGCGGGGCGCGAAGTTATTGACATCGTTGGTGAGCAGGTATTTGGGATGGAAACCGAGCGTCGAGGCCTCAACCACATCCACATAACCGCGGGGCAGCAGCGGACTTACCTTTCCGAGTGAACCATCCGGCACGACGACCTTGCCGCTGGTTACATCAAACAGCGCCTGCTGGCCCTGGCCTTCGCTCCAGGAGGGATGCAGTTCGTAACGCAGGCCGAGGTTCAGCGTCAAATTCTGGCGGATTTTCCATTCATCGGTGATGAAGAAATCGTAGTTCCACCGCACGCGGTTGGTCAGCAACGGTGCGGCCGCGCGGGAAGAGGAGGTGGGCAGTCCGAGCAGAAAGTCGGCGTAAGCCTGACCGGTGAACCGGTTAGAGAAAGTGGCCGCGCCGAACAGGTTGGTGGGCATCTGCCAGTCTTCGTAGAGGGTCCGGCCGGCGATAAAACCAGCTTTGAGGTTGTGGCGGCCGCGGAACCAGCTGAGGTGCTCCTGGAACTGCTGGGCAAAGTTCAGAAAGCCGGGATGCCGCCACTGGGTCTGGGAGATGCCGGTGACGTTGAGCGTATTGAAGCTCACCTGGAAGAGGCCGTTGACATCCGGCAGGCCGGGCATCAAGCCGGTGAGGCCGAGGTCGCGCACAACTTCGAGGCCCATGAGCGGACCATGCCGCGGATTGTCGTTCCAGGCATAGCCCCAACGCGACTCGAGCAGCAGGTTGCTCTTGATGGTGAAGGTGTGGGAGAGGTTGACGGCGCGGGTGTCGCGCGTCTGCCAGCGCTGGCCGATGGCCGGCAGCGGGCTGTCGAAATCGCGGGAATGCGAGCGGTTCCAGATGTAGCGGCCAAAGACGAAATGCTTGTCGTTGAAGCGGTGATCGAGCCGGGTGCTGACGAAGGTGTTCGGGTCGAAGGGGCGTTGCGATTGGATGCGATGGTTGTTGGCGACAAACCGCGTGGCGTCGCCGAAGTTCGGTAAGGGGTAGAAGCGGTCCTGGATCTTGCGGGAGACCGGATTCAGGCGGGCAGCCGGGATCAGGTTACCGGCAAACGGAGCGTTGGCGGCGAAGGGATCGCGGATGGCGGTTTCGCCGGCGAAGTTGCCCGCGCGCCAGGGGGCGAGAGGGACGGTCGAGTTTCGGTTGGAAAGAATCAGTGAGCCGCGGGTGGTTTCAAACGACTGATAAAAGAAGCTGCGGTTGCGCCCGTCGTAGAGCTTGGGGATGAATATCGGCCCGCCGAGCGAGAAGCCCGGATTGTGGCGGACGCCAGTGCCTCGCTGGGCGGCGAAGGGGTTCCGAGCCCGGAACCAGGGCGTGGCGTAGTAGTCGAAGGCCGATCCGTGCAGTTCGTTGGTGCCCGATTTGGAGACGATCGTCACTTGGCCAATGCCGCCAAACTCGGCCGTATTATTGGCCATATCGACACGTACTTCCTCAAACGACTCCACCTGCGAGACGAGCGGAGAAATCTGTGTTCCGTCGAACTGGTTCGACAGCGTGATGCCGTCGATGGAGGCGTCCGACTGGTTGGCCCGGGAACCGGAAAAGCGCCGCGTGGAGGAGCCGCCGCCGGCCTGCACTACGCCCGGCGATAAACCAACAAAGTTCCACAGCGAGCGTGTATTGAGCGGCAAGGTATTGATCTGTCGTGCCGACTTTGAGTCCGAAATGCGCGCCGTTTCGGTTTCAATCAGAGTGCCGCCAGCGGTAACCTCCACGCTGGTTTCGACGGCGCCGACCTGTAACTGGACGTCCAAACGCCGTACGTCCATCGCTACCAGTTCAAGCTGCTGGGCGACGAACTCCTTGAAACCCGGCGCTTGGAGCCTTACCGTGTAGGCCCCCTCCTGCAACTGTCCCAGGGTAAACGTGCCAGCGGCGTTGGTTTGGGTGGCGTAGCGGAAGTTATTCGCCACGCGGATCGCGACGACCGATGCCCCGGGCACGGCAGCGCCGGTCGGATCGGTCAGGGTGCCCGTCAGGGTGGCAAAGGTGGTTTGGGCGAGTAAGGACGCCGAGAGCAAAGGAGCGAGTGTAAGGATCCGCAGCAGCATAGGCTATCTTGACCTCTCAAAATCATCCGGGAGAATATCAGGCCCGACCGGCCCGCGGCAAGCCGCGGAGGGTCTCCCGTCCTCCGGGTTATGCTTCGATTGGCGCCGTACCGCTCGAGATGGTCTTGAACCGGGCGGAATTGAGCGATGATGGGGTTAGTCTGACGGCGATACGGTTGCGGACAGCGCCACTCGCCCCGCAACCTTAATTACACGCTCCGGACGGGATTTCCGGAGAACCGCGGCAGCAGGTGTCGAAATCTTTAGCGGGAAGTTATATACTTCGGGTGGCGTAGGCGTCCGCCTGGATCGCTATGGACGAATGCGCAATTCGCCGGAGGGCCTATGTACCGCCTATCTTTCTTTCTTGTCTGCAGTTTTCTGGCTGCCGTTGTTCACGCGCAGGTCAGCACGTCGACCCTGGCTGGGGTAATTACGGATGAGTCCGGCGCCGCAGTGCCCCGGGCGAAGGTTACGGCCACGCTTTCGAGCATTGGTTTGCAGCGCGAGGTCACCAGCAGCGGAAGCGGCGAGTTTGTGATTGCGCAGATCCCGCCCGGGGTATGGAAGGTTTCCGTCCAGGCGGCGGGATTTCAAACGGCGGTGGTGGAGAACATCACGCTGACGATTGCAGAGCGGGGGGTGGTGAATGTCTCGCTGAAGCTTGGCGCGGTGACGGAGCAGGTGACGGTGAGCGCCGCGGCGACGCCGCTGCTCGAGCAGGAGACGGCTTCGCTGGGCCAGACCATCACGCGGCGGGCGATTAACGATCTGCCGCTCAACGGGCGAAACTACATTACGCTCGGGTCGCTGTCGCCCGGGGTGATGCCGCAGATTCCGAGTCCGGCGGGGCCGGCGAGTTTCATCGGCGCGACGACCCAGCGCGCCGATCGTTCGCTGCTGGTGGGTGGCAACCGGGAGAGTTCGACGAGTTATCTGTATGACGGCGTCGAGATGCGGAACCCGCGGATCGGCGACAGTTCGCTGACGCCCTCGCTTGATGCGGTACAGGAGTTCAAGATTCAGCGGAATTTTTTCCAGGCGGAGTTTGGCAACACGCCGGGCATTATCAACGTGGCCAGCCGCGGAGGTTCAAACGAGTATCACGGTTCGGTGTTCTGGTTTCTGCGCAACAACGCGATGGACGCGAGAAACTTCTTTGCCCGCCGGGTGGAACCGTTCAAGCGGAACCAGTTTGGCTTTGCCGGCGGCGGCCCGATTAAAAAAGACAAGCTGTTTGTGTTTGGCAACTTCGAGGGATTCCGCCAGAGGCTGGGGGTGATTCAACGGGGTATTTTTCCGCGGCAGTCGCAGTTGCGGGGCGACTTCACGCAGAACAATCCGATCTTTGACCCGTTGAGTTTCAACCCCGCTACGAACACGAAGCAGCCGTTTGCCGGGAACCGGATTCCCGAGACCCGTTTCAACCGGGTGGCGAGGAACTTCTTCCCTTACATTCCGGTGGTGGACACGCTACCGGTGGGCGGGGCCAACCTCGAAGGGACGCCGGTGCAGCGGTTGGATGACGACCAGGTCAACGTCCGCGCCGATTACCAGATTTCGAGCCGGCATTCGCTCTTCGGCCGGTACTCGTGGCAGAACGCCCCGCTCTCGCCGGCGGCGCTGGTGCCGCTGGGTGGGCGGCAAGTGGACTCGCAGGGGCGTTCCGGGGTGATGCAGCTTACTTCGTCGCTGTCGCCATCGGTGGTGAACGTGTTCCGGGCGGCCTACAGCTACATGGAACTGTTCGGCAAGCAGGTGACGGTGGACAAGAACATCGCGGCCGAGATTGGGATTACGGGCGTGTCGACGACACGGCTGAACTGGGGTGTGCCGAACTTGGGCTGGCAAGGTTATTCGGGTATCGGCAGCGACGGGCTGACGCAAGGCAACAAAGTGCATAACTATCAGCTCTTCGATACGGCGACCTGGATCAAGAACAGCCACACAGTAAAATTCGGGTTTGAGGTAAGGCAATCCCGTTTCTTTGTAAACGGAGACAATGGCCCGCGCGGGAGCTTTACCTTTAGCGGGAACTATTCGGCGGGTTCGGACCCGGCCAACGCTAACCCGCTGGCGCGCACGGGCGACCCGGTGGCCGATTTTCTGCTGGGTTATCCGACGAACATGAGCGGGGCCGTCGGTACTTCGATTACCCACTTCCAGAACCACACGATCAATACATTTATACAGGACGACTGGAAGGTAAACCGGGAGCTGACCATTAACTACGGACTGCGGTGGGAGTTCATCGGGCCGCCGGAGGCGGAGGAGCAGCGGAATGTATATGGATTTGACTTCAACACGGGCAGGCAGTTGTTTCCGACGCTGGGCCAGATTCGGAAATCGGTGATCTCTCCGGATTACAAGAACTTTGCGCCCCGATTGGGCTTCGCCTACAACCCCAAGTGGGCGCCCTCGGTGGCGATCCGGGCCGGTGCGGGCATTTACTGGGACCAGACGCAGATGAACGAGATTCAGTTTATCGTCAACGGGCCTCCGGTCTATACGCAGCAGAACCTGAACGCCACGGGCCGTGGGTTGCCGGAGTTTGAGTTTGGCCGCAATACCCTGCCGCAGGTGGTGGTGCCGCCGGTAGATGCCAATTACGTTACGCCGCTTGGCACGAATCTGTTCGCCGCCGAATTGGACGGGCGGAAACCGCGGATGTACATGTGGACGTTTTCGCTGCAGAAGTCGCTGGGGGCGAACTGGGTAGCTGAGGCGGCTTATGTCGGCTCGCAGGGGCGGCGGCTGTCGAAGCGATATAACTCTTACGCCAATGTTACTCCGGGCGTGTTGTATGATGTGACGCCCGGGGTAGCCACGCGTTATCCGCGTCTGATTGGGATGCTGTACTCCTCGCAGGCGGGCATGTCGGAGATGCATGGATTGAACCTGAAGCTGGAGCGCCGGTTTACGAACGGGATGCAGCTCCTCATGGCGCATACCTGGATGAAATCCATGGACACGGATTCGGCCGGCAGTTGGGGCACACCGAACCTGAATCCGGCGAACTTCCAGCTGGACCGGGGTCCTTCGGATTTCAACGTGCCGCACCGGACCGTGGCCAGCGTGGTGTACGAACTGCCATTTGGCAAGGGTAAGCGTTTCCTGGCCGATGCCGGGCGCGCCGCCAACCTGCTGGTGGGCGGCTGGCAGGTGAATGCTATTGCCAGTTGGATGAGCGGCGTGCCGCGGATTGTGAGCTCACCGAATCTGACTACTCTCGCGTTTGTGTCGCAGCGGGCGAACGCGACCGGGGTGGGCATGTACTCGCCGTTCAGCGGGGTGACGCCGAGGGAGGATTTCGGCGGGGCAAACAAGGGCAGGTTCTGGCTGAACCCGGCGGCCTTTTCGGCCGCGGCACCGCTGAAGTTCGGCACCTCAGGGCGGAACATTATCCAGGGGCCGGCGTGGTGGAACTGGGACCTTTCGGCCTTCAAGAACTTCAACCTGACGGAGAAGTCCTATCTGCAGTTTCGGGCCGAGGCGTTCAACGGCTTTAACAACGTGCAGTTCTTTCCTCCGGACCTGAACGTGGCGAGCCCCAACTTCGGTACGCTGCAGAGCGCCAACCGGCCGCGGGTGATGCAGTTAGCCCTCCGGCTGAATTTCTGAATCGGAAAGTCTCCGGATGAACTTTTGCTGCCCTCCGGCGGGCAGCGGGGGGCTTAGACCGGGATTACCCGGAGTTGACTCTTCTGGTGGCGGTTGTTATGCTCCCGGGGTGCGCCGCTCTGTTACCCGGCAGGCGCCACGGCGGGGGCGTCTGACCCATCGCGCCAGTCCCACAACTCTACGTTACGCTCTCTCAGGCAATTCCCTCATGGCCTCCCCCGTCTATATCAACGCCCTCGGTACGTTTCTTCCCGGCCCGCCCGTCCCCAACGATGAGATTGAGGAGTATCTCGGCCGGATTCACCACAAAGAATCCCGCGCCCGTCAGCGTATTCTCAAGCAAAATGGAATCCTGACCCGCCACTACGCGATAGACCGCAACCAGCAATCGCTTTATTCCAACGCCCAGATGGCCGCCCACGCGATTGCGGATCTATACGCGAAGGCCAACCTGTCACCCGCCCAAACCGACTTCCTTGGCGTGGCCACCTCCCAGGGCGACTATCCTCTTCCCGGCTTCGCCAGCATGGTCCACGGCGAACTGAAGACGCCTCCCTGCGAGATTGCCACCTTCCACGGCGTCTGCGCGAGCGGTGTCATGGCTCTGCGCGCGGCTGCGCTGCAGGTCAAAGATGGGCGGAGCTCCGCCGTCGCCTGCGCCAGCGAGTTCGCCAGCCGCCTGTTCAAAGCCACCCGCTTTGAAGCCCAAAGCGAGGGTCCTCTCGACTTTGATACCGAGTTCCTCCGCTGGATGCTCTCTGACGGGGCGGGCGCCGCGCTCCTGCAGCCCAACCCCGGAAAACTTGCTCTGGAGATCGAGTGGATCGAGATCGTCTCCCATGCCAACCGTTTCGAGCCGTGCATGTATGTAGGTCCCCCACGGCACGGCTCCTCCTGGCTCGATTATCCGAGTTACTCCGCGGCGGACCGCGCCGGAGCGATCAACCTTCGTCAGGACATCCGCATGCTGGACGATGTGGTTCGCTGCGCCGTCGATGGCGCACTCGATCTGGTGCGCCAGGGCCGGATGAACCCGGCGTCGATCGATTGGGTTGTCGCCCACTACTCGTCCCACCTGTTCCGGGAGCAATCGCACGAACGCGCCGCGCGGGGGGGCCTCAACATCGCTCTCGACCGCTGGTTCACCAACCTGTACACCAAAGGCAACATTGGCGCGGCGTCTATTTTTGTCCAGCTCGAAGAGCTATTCTATTCCGGGCGCCTCACCCCTGGCGAACGCATTTTCTGTCTTGTTCCCGAAAGCGGCCGCTTCACTTTCGCTTACATGATGCTCAAGGTGGTGGAAGGCACCCCCACGACGAAAGTTAAACTCGAGATCCCCAGAACCGAAGTCCCCCACCTCGAACCTTCGAAAGACCCCCACGCCCAGCGCCTCATTCGGGAACTTACCGGCGTCTGGTTCGAGTTCGAGAAGCAGCTCCACGGCGTCCCCATCATTCAAAAACTCTACAGCCCGGAGTTCACGCTTGAAGACTATCGCCGCCTGCTTTTCAATCTTCGCCAGCAGGTGATTGACGGCTCCCGTTGGATTGCCCGGGCCGCTTCGAACATTACGGCCGAGTTTTTCCCGCTGCGCAGCGCCTTTATCGCGCATACCCAGGAGGAGCACCGCGACTACGAGATGATTGAGCGCAACTACCAGGCTGCCGGCGGCAGCCTCGAAGAGATCCGCGCCGGCCGCAAGAACATCGGCAGCGAGGCCCTCTCGTCGTATGTGCTCCACCGCGCCAATCGCGAAAACCCCTTCGATCTCGTGGGCGCCATGTTCATTGTCGAAGGCCTCGGCCAGCGGGTGGCCCGCCAATGGGGAGAGCGCATCCAGACCCATCTCGGTCTTTCTCCGGACCAGGTCTCCTTCCTGATTTACCACTCCGCCAGTGACGTCAAACACTTCGAGCGCCTCGACCTGGCCATCGCGCACGGCATTCTGACCGATGCGCTGGTGGACGATATTGTCCGCTGCGCCAAGATTACCGGCCGTTTATACGCTTTACAACTGGAGGAGCTCGACAGGTACTAGCAGGCCGAGCGAACTCGCATGAAAGACCACCCTAATTCTAAGGAACACGCGCACAACGGACTAGCTTCGGCCCGGCAGGAGGAGCGAGTTCCTCGCCCGTTGGTGCCGGGCCGAAGCGGCCTGTGCGCTTTTGAGCAACTCGAATTCGACCCGAAAGATCCCAGTCCCTGGCTCGCTCTCTATCTCGATACCAGTCTGCCCCTCGGCAGCGATGTTAAATCCGCTCTGCTCGATAACGCAAGCTCCCGCTCGCGTCAGTTCCTGCTCCCGCTCGTCAGGCCGGTGGCCAAAGCCACCATCATGGCGCTGCAGTGTCTGAAGGTCTTCATTCCCAACCGGTTCACCTCATCGGCGATCCTGCATCGAACCATTTACTGGGGTCTCAAGTACTTCGTGCGGCCCGAAGGCAACTACCTGATCCTGCGTCACTTTCACATTGGTTCCGAACTCCTGCAATTCGTCGCGGCCAACATTCCCGGCGTGGCGATTCCTCTGCTGCCGCTGCGGCCGCCGAACCTCGAAGGTCTGATCGACAACGTCTTTCTGCAGCACGATCTCAACATTTTCAACTTCGTCATCCGCCTCAACCGGGAGTTGCAGCAGAAGGGCATCGAGATCGAGCGCCAAACCAACCTGAACTTCGACATGATCACGAGCGGTCCGTTTGCGATTGACCGGGACGGCCTGCCCAACGGGGCCTTTAACTTTCTCGACGTCGAAACGGCCATCGAGATCTACACGCCCCTTTACCAGTTGTTTCTCACCGACAGCGACTTCTGGCGAGCCAGCAACTCGCTGCAGCTTGACGAGACCCTGGCGATCTACTGTTCGAGACTGATGGGGGATCTGAGCTACGTCGGCCTGGTCAATAACAAACACCCGCTGGTTCCCCTCTCGACACTGCAGGCCGGCTACCGTCTGATGCTCCATGGCCTGGCTGCGGAATCGCTCCACGCCACGCTCGTCAAGCTCAAGACCAAACAGACGGCGGAAGCGTAAAGCCCGCACGAGAAGGGGCACGGGGGCTCTGGCATTCCTGAAAGGTGGGGTGGGATTGGGTTACGATGGGCTCGCGTCTGCAGTAGTGGAATCCGCATAGCCGGGCGTCGTGGCTCAGGTGATGCTCGATCACCCCCCTGAACAAACCGGTTTGCGGCAGATGCGTGGGCATCGATGGGGCGTGCTATTCCCCGATCCGGAGGGGAGCAGCGACCGGAGACCGGGGGCGGTGCCGGCTACGGCTCGCTCCAGATGAGGCGGAGGCCGAGGTTGGTCTGGCGAGAGTCGGGGGGATGGCGGTGGCGGTTGGCGCTGCGGAGGGCTTCGGGTTCGTTGAACCAGCTGCCGCCGCGGATGACGCGTTCGCGGCCGGAGGCGGGGCCCGGGGGATCGGTGACCGGTGCGGCCGGGTAGGGGCCGAACCAGTCGGCACACCACTCCCAGACGTTGCCGTACAGGTCATACACCCCCCAGGCGTTAGGTTGCTTGCCACCCACCGGATGGCTGCGCCCCTCGGCGCGGGAGTAGAACCAGGCGTGTTTGGGGAGGGCGTCGAAGGCGGGATCTTCGCCGAAGGCGAAGCGGGCCGGGGAACCGGCCCGGGCGGCGTACTCCCATTCGGCCTCCGTAGGCAAGCGAAAGCGGCCGATGCCGAGGGCGTTCAAGCGGGCGAGGAAGTCCTGGGCATCGTGCCAGGAGACGCGCTCGACGGGGCGGCGGGGGGCGTCCTCGCCGTGGGCGAAGGTGGAGGGGTTGCTACCCATCACCGTGCGCCACTGTTGCTGGGTGACTTCGTAGGCGGCGAGCCAGAAGGGCCGGGAGATGGTCACTTCGTGGAGCGGACTTTCGTCGTTGGCGCGTCCGGCTTCGGCGGGGGGACTGCCCCGGAGGAAGCGGCCGGCGGGGATGCGGACCAGGGGCAAGGCGACGCCGCCGGGCAGGGTGATGGTGCGGGCGTTTTCGTTTTCCAGCTCCCGGACGAGGCGGATGCCAATGGCGGGGTAGCGGCCGTCGGGAGCGTGGCGATGGCGGTTGGCTGAGCGGAGCGCGTTTGGGAAGTCGTACCAACTGCCGCCGCGGAAGACGCGTTCTTTACCGTGGGGCGGTCCGGTGGGATCGGTTTGGGGCGAGGCGGGATAGGATCCGTACCAGTCGGCGCACCACTCCCAGACA
>JADCJL010000138.1 GCA_020247055.1 Acidobacteriaceae bacterium
AGGACCTCGACCAGTCCTTCGCCACGCTCCTCCAGGATCTCGAACGCAACCGCCTGCTCGACACGACCCTGGTGGTGATCGCCACCGAGTTTGGCCGTCCCCCGGAGTTCGACGCGGGAGGCGGCCGCGGTCATCAATCGGAAGCGTTCAGCGTTCTGCTCGCCGGTGGCGGGTTGAAGACGGGCCAGGCGATCGGCACGACGGATGAGTTGAGCAAGCGGGTGGTGGACCGCCCCGTCACGGTCCCCGACCTCCACGCCACCATCCACCGCGCCCTCGGCATCGACCCCCACAAAAACCTCTACGCCGGCGACCGCCCCGTCCCCATCACCGACCAGGGCAAACCCGTCACCGAAGCCTTCTCCTGACCCCCGGCCCCGGCCATCCGCCCCACGCGACCGAGGCGTCCAGCCCGCCCTTGCCGAACCCGGCAATCCGCTTCCAAACACGGGCCGCCCACCGCGCCACCCGCCACAAGCAGTTCCCCGGAGCCGCCGCCCGTGATTTCTGTACCGATTCAGTCGACTCCGGTCAGGCAGTTCAAAGAGATCTAGCCACCGCCCACATAACCCAGAGCAAGGCAACGCCCACCCCTGGGAGAGCTGTCTGATAAGCGCCCGTTGGCCGATGCCGAACGACCAAATTTTGCGATCGATCCCACGTAGTTGAACCGGTGCTGATCAGAGTGGATCGAGCGGAACGGAGAGGAATTAGCATCACCAGCGGCAGGCCAAGAGCTAATCCCTTGAGCCACACTTTGAATTCCCGTTGGAGTGCGGCACGGATGCCGATAGGAGCAAGATCTGCGCCAAGAACCCGAACACCAAAGAACCACTTACCCAGAGTACATCCGGTCAGCCCAATCAAGATCGCATCCAACGGAATGGCGAAAAAAGACGCAAAGAGACTACTCATAATTTTGTTCTCTGACGCGTACCCCAAGAATCGCTCTGCCACCTTTTCGTCGATGAATGCCCACAGTGAAGCAACAATCAGCCCAGTAATCGAACCGTTGAGGGAGAGGTCAAGCGATCGAGCAAAGTATCGCCGCCATGGATGTGGTGAGTCGTCCGCCCAACTGACCGAGTTCGTCTCGGACTGTGCAACAAAGGATACTTTTGCGACTTCCGGCACGTAACCGGCACTCACGGCTCCAACACCCGCACTGCCAACGAAGCCACTGCTGTCCGGAGCAGCGGGCAACAGTTCACGCGGATCCTGCACGACATCAAGCGCGCAGCCCCGACGCGAAATGTGACTGAACGGCTATAGGCAAGCTCAGCAAAGCTAGTGGTGACCGCTTGCTGGAACCGCTGCTCGGATCCGCCGGAAGGGCTGCCATTGTCCTTTGCTGAATGAGCGGAGCAGCCACTCATCCGGGCCGAGCAGGAACCAGCGGGGGTAGTAAACGCTGACGATCCCTTGCACGAGGAACCAACCGGCCGCGATCAAAAACAAGTGTGCCGGTCCGAAGCGTCCCAGTTGGCCCAAACCCCAACCGCAGAAGAGGAAGCAACCGAAGAGATTCTGACAAAAGTAGTTGCTTAGGGAGAGGCGTCCGGCACTCTCGAGCGGAGCCGTGTGTGCCGGCCAGCGGAAGTGTAGCCAGGCCAGTCCATACAGATAGGCAAACGACAGACAGACGGCGGAGGCGGGACTAAGAGCAATCGAGAAAAACCCCACCCAAATGCCGACCGACCGATCCGTGACGGCAAAGGCGAAGAGCAAGTTGGCAGGCAGACCGATAGCCAAACACATTCGGGCACGGCTGCCGTGCCGGCTTAAGAATTCGGAGATGTCTTCAAAGGCGCCCGTCTTGGCAGCAGCAAGTCCCCAGCAGAACATGCCAAAAGCCGGCAGCCAGTTTGTGATCGCCAGAAAAGGCAGAACAAGCAGAAGGTCACCAGCCCGTTGAATCGCCCCCTGCCAAAAGGAACCAGCGTAAGCCTTTGTTGCCTGCTCCAGAATCTCCTTCGAAGGGGAAAGATCGTCGCCACCCATGGCAACAATTGCGCAGCCGTAAATGAGGATGGCCAGCAGAAAAGCGCCCAGGCCCATGCGCCAAAGTCTGCGCGGTGGGGACCACCGCACCTTGAGCAGCAAAACCCCAAGCAGAGCATAGGAAGTCAAGATGTCACCCACGAAGAGAAAAACGCCGTCCAACAGGCCAAAGGCGAACAGCCCAGTGAGGCGGCGCCGGAAGGCTTGGATCTTCGATGGCTCTTCTCGTTCAGACTCGATTTGCAAACCAAAGCTATAGCCGAATACGAACGAAAAGAGGAGATAGAACTTGAGTTGGAAGAGTGCGGAAACGAGGAGGGTCACGAAACGGTCGATCCAGCCGAGCGAGGCCAGTTGCGGTTCGTGATAGATGGTGTTCGCCATGAAGGGCAGATTGACTACGAAGATGCCAAAGAGGCCAAAGCCGCGAATCAGATCCAAAAGGCGAAGCCTGGGTGCAGTTCTTATCTTGGTTGACAAGTGAGATCCCTTTCAATACTATACTATACGTATGGTACAGAAATTAAGGCGGCCCAGCAAGAAAAATCAACTGCTCGAAGCTGCGATTCATGTCGCCGCACAGGGCGGTATCGAGGCACTGACGATTGAGTCTTTGGCTGCGGCGGCTGGTGTGACCAAAGGCGGCGTGCAGTATCACTTCCGCTCCAAAGATGTTCTCTATGAGGAACTGCTTGACTATGCCTTGCGCCTATTCGATCTGGCGTTGGAGGAAAAGGCACCGCGTGGGTCGAAGCCCGGAACGTGGCTGCACGCCTACGTGGATTTGAGCCTTGGATCGACCACCGACTACGACAAGGCCGTGGCGACTCTGCTTGCGGGAATCCCGGTGAATGACGAACGAGCCGGACCGTACCGCCGCTTTGCCGCGAGATGGAAAGAACGTGCAAATGCCGATGGCCGGGACGCGGCGACGAATACGATCGTGCGCCTTGCCGCCGACTCGGTGTGGATGGAACGAGCCTATCTTTCGGCCTCGTCCACCGAAATCGCAAAACTCAAGCAGAGGCTGCACCAGTTGATCGATGAGGCCCAACAATGAACATCCGTTTCTGGACGCTGTTTGCCGCGATGCGGTGCTGGGCGACCGAGCCCGCGAATCTCGAGGTTGCCGTCAAGGACGAGCGGCGATCGAACTGCCAAGTCTACGTGGCAGTCTATCGCGACCCGCGCACATGGCTGAGTGAAAATCCATATCGGTTCGAGAAAGGTGAAATGAAGGCAGGAGCCGGAACGGTGCAAATCATGAACTTGCCTCCCGGCAAGTTCGCGATCCTGGCCTACTGCGACAAAAATGGCAACGGCAAGCTCGATGAGAATCTCCTTGGAGTTCCCAAGGAACCCTATGGGTTCTCCAACGGCAAGCCTGGACAGTATGAACTCCGCTTCGCCGAAGCGGCATTCGAGGTGTCGCCGAATGCAACCAAGAGTAAACAAGAGATCACGCTACTCTCGCCATAGCCGTCTGCCAGTGTTCACGCAGCATTCAGAAATGGCGAGAGTCTGGCGCAACCTGGAATTGAAGGCTCTGGCTGTAAATAACGTTGTGACGCCTGAGAAATGGCATAGCGTTTGCGAGTCGTGTCCGGTTGGTCGGCGATCCGTCAATTGGCGAATCTCGCGTCAGCCAGGCGAGATAGCGCAACACGGCGCGACTGATCACGGATTTTCTGTACAAATTAATCGCGGTGCAAACGACGCTTTGGCGCCGTCATGATCAAACAGCTTGTTGCGTAATGTTGCAGGCACGGAGGAATTCGGCACAAGAAACACTCGCCGGTCGCATTCAGGCACTCTTTGGCCTGTCGAAAAAGCACCCATTCCACAAATCGCGTCAGCCGACCGACAGGTCCAGGACCGCCCAGTCTCGGTCAGCAATCGAGAGTTGGCCACCGTAAGGCGAGCTCGGGCAATCGTCATCAGAATCCAAAAGGATGACGACCAAACCGTGCCGGCCAACCCGCTCCGCCGCCAGCGCCAGATCCCCTTCCGGTTCGTGCTCCATCAGCAGTTTGTCACGGCTCCTCCGACTCGGCGAATGCGCCACAATCGAGAGATCGGGAGCAAACTGAGCAGCCAAGCGGCGCAACAGGACAGCGCGGGACAGCCTTCCCCCCATAATGCGGATCACCCCATCCACGCTTTGCTGGCCGTCGGGATAGGAGACACCAGACCTTTCGTCGAGCAGCAGCCCGCCAATCCAGTTGCGGCCGTCGTCTTTGAAAACATTTGCCGTCAGATGCGAGCGCCCTCCGGGCTAGTCCATCGGACCGTGCTTGATCGGCAGCAGATTGCCCGTCAGCGAGCCGCCGGATAAGAAATCGCGACGCCGTGTGCGGAATCGCCGCAGGTTTCACTTCCTGCCAGGTGGCGCCACCATCGGTGCTCACGCTCTCGCCATGGCCGTATTTCGTCCGCGCCAGAAGCCATCAGGATCCGCCTCGCCGCTTCCAGGTCTTGCCCTCGTCGACCGAAACGATCCTCTGCGCGCTGGTGTCGTGCTCTTTCCACTTCGAGACGGGCAGCACCCATTCTCCCGATAACACCACGAGCGGCTTGCCCATCATCACACCGTCGCCAACACGGCGCGACTGGGACCACACCGGCCGCGCCGCGTCCGGCTGTTTGGTCTCAATGCACCAGACGCCGAGTTGCTTGTCGGAGCGGGTCCGGCCCATCTGCACCCAGAACAGGAACAGCCGCCGGTCCGGAGAAACCCACCGCTGCGGATCGAAGCGGAGCACGCGGTCAGGCCCATCCGGATCCCCGTCAGAATCCCAGTCAGAATCCCCGTCAGAATCCCCGTCAGAATCCCCGTCAGATTCAATAACCAGCACCTCCGTCCACGTGGCGCCGCCGTCCCCACTGGTGCTGAGCACCTCGGAGTGATTCTCGTCCTCGCCGGGCGTCACACCCGCATTCCAGTTCGCCCAAAGACGCCCTTGGGGTGCCAGGGCCAGACTCGGAATGCCTCGGAACGTCCGATTCGTCACCGGCGGCGGGAAGGCCGCAAAGCAGAACGGCCAGCGCGCTCCGGAGCATCAGGACTACTTCACGCGGGGCAGTTTCGCGCCGTAGTAAACCGCCCGGTGTCGGTTGTCATCGTAGGAGAGATGCAACCACCGCCGATCGCGGCTGACAAAGCCGTCCGGATAGTTGATCCGGCCCGTCGGCCCATCGCTCGATTCCCTCATCAGGACCCGTTGGTACGGCCAGGTCCGCATGCCGTCGAAGCTGACCCAAAGCGCCAGCGGGCTGCGGTGCTTGGGATTCGGGTTGTGCACCAGTGCGACCGACTCTCCACCAAGGGAATACATCGTCGCCTTCGACCCGGGGTTTGGAATCTCGGTCTTGCTCGCGAACTCGGGCCACGTGCGGCCGCCATCCCGTGACTCGGCATAGTAGAGCACCCCGCCCAACTTGTCCGCGCGAATGATCATGGCGATTCGATTGCCGGGCAGCTCCACAATACTCGGTTCCGCCCAGCCGAAGTAACGGTCATCGGGGGTCAGCCGGATATCCCCGTGCTCGCTCCACGTCTCTCCGCCGTCCGCACTGATAAGTACGCCGTTGCGAGGGTTGGTGAGGTCACGTTCCAGGGGAGGCTTCGAGCCTTGATCCTCCGGCCCGATGTAGTGCTGGAAGGGCAGCAGGATGCGTCCGTCCCGCGCGACGAAGCCGTTGCGGATAAACGTGCGGTTTTCTAGCCGGCCCGGTAGCAGCACGGGCGCCGTCCAGGTGCGGCAGTTGTCGGTGCTGTGGATCACATACGACTTCCAGTCGTTGCGCCAGTGAAACGAATGCGTCGCGAAGTACAGGGAGCAGCGCCCTTTGTGGATCAGCAACTCTGTGGGCCCCTGCCCGACGGCTTTACCCTCTCGCGCGATACCCACGTGGAATGGCTCAAGTGGCGTCCAGGTCTTGCCTTGGTCGCGGCTCCGCGTGACGCCGGTGTAGTTGAGCGGGGAAGGCTCGGTGTCGCCGCCCGCCAGCAGGAATAGAATCCACGTCCCGTCGGGGAGTTCGCGCAGAGTGGTATCGCAAACCATGCTATTCGGCTTGATCCCGTCATACGCTATCGTGGTGCGGTCCTGCTTTCCGTCCCGGAGGGCTGCCTGCGGCCAATCCGGCCGACGGGCGGCAAGTAACGAGGACGGCGTAGCGGCGAGAAGGGTACGTCTGCTGATCATAGATTCACCCACCAAAATCCTATCGCACTCCCTCACCCAACCCGCCCGCCACCCAGCCAATCCGCCCCACCGTCACCCTTCCGCCGGCAGGTAATCGCCGTCACCAGATACGACCGCGGCCCCAGATCCCACACCCACGGCGCCGAACCCTCCGGCGCCCCCGCCCAACAATCCTTGAGCGGAGGCCCATCCAACAGCCGCACCAGCCCCGCCGGATTCATCCCCGGAAAGCAGCCCCCCTCCCGGCATACCCGCTCCATCAACGCCGCCAGCTCAGCCGCCGGCGCATCCAACATCCGCGGCTCCGTCTCACTCGAAACCACATCAGCAAACAAAATCGCCGTCCCGCCCGGCGCCGCCAGCGCCGCCACCGTCCGCAAATGCTGCAGCCGCACAAGCTCCCCCACCGGGCCCAATTCCGCCCCACCTTCACCCATGGCCCGGCGGAATATCGAAACCAACTGCGAAAGCGCGCACGTCGACGCCACCGTCGTAAACGGCCCGCCCCCCGCCGCCACCGCCGGCAGCAGCGCCAGCGCCCCCCGCAGCCGCCCAAGGTTCCCGGACGTGGGAGCCACGGCATACTCATGGCACACCTCCAGCGCACCGGTCAGGTCGCACGGCACCAGCCGGATCCGCTCCCGCAGCCCCTGCGCCCCCGCCGGCGCCGTAGCAAATTGGTGCGCCAGCCCTCCCTGCATCGCCGCCGCGTCAATATCCAGCAGATGAATCGACGCGTACGCCTCCGCCAGCCTCAAAAGGTCCAGATCATTACAATTCCCCGCGCCCAGCACGCCCAGCGAAGCCCCCGGCTGCCCACCCGCCGCCGCCAGCCTCGCCGTCACCTCCCGCCGATGCGCAGCAAATGAAACCCAACTCCCCTCCGAAGAGCGATTGTAAAAGCGCTGCCGAGCCGAAGGATCAACGCCGCCGGGGCGCATCTCCGCCCCTACACCCGCCAAAACCGCGCATACGGCGGCGCCCCCGGCTGCTCCGCCGCCACCCGGTCCGCCTCCTCCGTATCCGCCGTATCTACCCCCTCCGGATACCGGTATCGCGCCACAAACTCCTCCTCCATCTCCAACCCCCAACCCGGCGCCGACGGCAGCACCCAATGCCCGTCCCGCACCACCAGCGGATGCCGGAACACCCCCGCCTGCAAAAACTCCAAATACTCCAGCCACCGCCCCTCGCTCCCAAACCAAGCCTGGTCAAAAATCGACATCGGCCCCACTAACTGCCCCAACCCGATCCCCCCGCTGTGCGGACACACCGGCACCCCAAACTTAGCCGCCATCGCCACAATCGCGAATAACTCATTCACGCCCCCCACCCGCGCCCCGTCAATCTGGCAATGCGTCAACCCCCCCCCCGCCAGTAACTGCTTGAACGTAATCGCGTCCGGCGCCTGCTCCCCGCCCGCTACCCCCATCCCCAACGGCGCCAGCGCCTCCCGCAGCCGGATGTAACCCAGCACGTCGTTGTAACCAATCGCCTCTTCAATAAACAGCAGCTTATACTCCGCCAACTCCCCCATGTAACTCGCCGCGTTCCGCCAATCCCCCAGGTTCTGATTCGCGTCCGTCAACAGCAGCGCATCCTCCCCCGTCGCCGACCGCATCGTGTCCAGCATCCGCCGGTCTTCCTCCAGCGCCCGCCCCCGGTCATACTGCTGCCCCCGCCCCACCTTGGCCTTAAACGCCCGCGTCCCCGCCCGGTACAACCCGCTGCACAACGCCCGCACCTCCTCCAGCGGCCTCCCCGACCACCCCGCCGTGCTATAAACCCGAATCCCCTCCCGCTCCAACCGCGCCAGATTCGCCGCCCGCGCCCCCTCCCGCGACCGCAGCATCTCCAGCAACTCCTCCTCCGTCAACACATCCCGCAAATGGTGGAAATCCACGCACTGCACAATCTTCTCCGGCGGCAGCCCCGTCAACAGCCGCCACATCGGAACCCCCTCACTCTTCGCCCACAAATCCCACAGCGCGTTCACCACCCCGCCCACCGCCATCCGGTAAGTCCCCAACGCCAGCCATCGCAGCTGATGATGCTCCGCCAACGCCTGCGCAAACAACCCCGGCTCCGCCATAAATTCCTCAAGCGTCCGCCCCACCACAAACCGCCGCAGCGCCTCAATCGCCGCCTTCTGAATCTGCGTCCCGTCGCCAATCGTAAATACCAGCGACCGCCCCTCCAATCCCCCATCCGTCCGGATCACCGGCACCGCGCACGAATAATTCGGCGCCAAATGCCGCGGGTCGCTACCCGCCATCCCCAACCGCACCGTCGGGTACCGAATATCAAGAACGTCGAGAGAAATAATTGTCTGTTTCACGGGAGAACCCCCATCATACCCGCCCCCCCTCCCTCACCGCAGCAACTCCCGTACATACTCCTCCTCCCCCTGCCCCACATACCGGTACCGCGCCCCCGCCCCCGCCTCCACCAACTCATTCATCCAACTCACCGGATCCGTCCGCAAAATCCGCTCCGCCCCCGCAAAATCCCCCAAATCCCAATGCCGCGCCATCCCCGGAATCATCCCGTCAAACAAAAATCCCGCCAGCGGCGCCCCCAACGCCCCCTCCCAACTCACCGGCATCCGGTCCAGCCACATCCGCCCCAACCGCTCATCCAGCGCCCCCGCCAACAGCATCCAAAACCCCTTCACCCCCCGCGCATACCCCCGGATCCGCCCCGCGTCCACCTCCCCCCGCCCCGCCAACAAATCCACCCCCCGCCCAATATCCCCCGCCCGCATCACCGGCAAACTCTTCCCAATCAACTCCGCCCGCTCATTCATCACCCAGTTCCCCAAAAATGGCCGCCCCTCGTAAGCCTCCGGCTCATCCCGCGGCTCCATCTCCAACACCACCGCCCCCGCCCGCACCAACCCCTCCGCCACCCCCTCCGTCGACCGGCTCCGCTGCACATACAACGGCACCGGCATCCGCTTCTCTTCCACCACCACCACCCCC
>JADCJL010000139.1 GCA_020247055.1 Acidobacteriaceae bacterium
CAACCCAGCCCCGCGCTCCGCCCTGCCCGCCAATCGCTCTCGCACCCGCTGCCCCGCCAACGCACACTCCACCACCCGCAGCCGCGCCCCCTTCCGCGCCGTCCACCCCCGCACCGCCTCCCGTCTACCCTCCTCCGCAAACGTCCCGTCCAACACCACCCCGCCCTCCTCCGCCAACGCCGCCCCCGCCCGCGCCAAAACCTCCCGGTACGTCGCCTCCGATGCCTCCCGCCCGTACACCCCCGCCCCAAACTCCGCCGGCCCCTTCGCCGTCCCAAACAAATCCCGCCGCACCGCATCCGTCGAAATCACCCGCCACCCCAACTCCCCCGCCACCGCCCGCGCCACCGCCGTCTTCCCCGTCCCCGGCAGCCCCGCCACCACCACCACCGTCCGCGCCCCCACCCGGTCCGCATACCGCCGCGCCGCATCAAAGTAACTCCCCGCCTCCACCCGCGCCGCCTCCCGCTCCGCCTCGCTAAACTCCGCCTCCCCCAACCGAAACCCCGCCACCTTACCCCGCACATACGCCCGGTAACATCGATAAAACGGCTCCACCCCGCGCAATCCCCCATCCGGCCGCAGCCTAAGATACTCCTCCACAAAGTAATATCCCAGGTCCGGCCGCCCCCGCGCCGCTAAGTCCATCGCCAGAAACGCCACCTCCCCCGCCGTATCGCCGCACCGGAACCGCTCATTAAACTCTATGCAGTCAAATACAAAAATCCGCTCGGCCACGTTCACGCTCTCACAGCGCAAGTCCCCGTGCCCGTCCACGATATGTCCCCCCGCCACCCGCTCGGCGAACCGCCCCGCCTCCCGCGCCAACTCCCCCTCCACCCACCGCCTCACCAACGCCCGCTCCCCCGCCCACGCCATCCCCTCCGTCTGCGCGAAGTTCTCCCGCCAGTTCCCCGCAATCACCCCCCACTCCCCGTACCGGTCCACCTCCGGCCCCCGCCGCGCCCCCTCGTGAAACCGCGCCACCACCTCGGCAATCTCCCGGATCATCGCCTCGGTCACCTCCCCCCGCCGCACCAACTCATCCAGCATCCGCTCCCGCCGCAGACGCCGCATCAACACCCCGTAATCCCGCTCCTCCCCCTCCCCCACCGTCTCCACCCCCAGATAAATCTCCGGGCTCAAACGGCTGTTCAACTCCACCTCGGCCCGGCACGCCGCCAGCCGCTTCTCCGGCGTCGTGTAGTCGAGAAACCCAAAGTTCACCGGCTTTTTCAGCTTCAACACACGGTCCTGCCCCACCAGGACCGCCGAAATATGCGTCTGAATCAACGGCTCGCCCGCCCACTCCGGAAGCCCGTGCAGCGCCGCAATCCGCTCCCCCCAGGCGTCCATCGCGACTTACCCCGCCGCCGTCTCCATGAAGTAATAAGCAATCATGTGGCAGGTCATCATATGGACGTCCTCAATCCGTCCCATATGCTGGTTCGGCACATGAATATTCAACTGCGCTAACTCCGCCAACTTACCCCCGTTCCGCCCCGACAAACCAATCGTCTGGCACCCGATCTGATTGGCGTACTCCATCGCCTTCACCACGTTCGGCGAGTTACCCGACCCGCTGATCGCCATAAACACATCCCCGGGCTTGGCGAAGTTCTTCAACTGCTCGGTGAAAATCACGTCGTAACCCACGTCGTTCGAGTAAGCCGTCAACGTCCCGATATTCTCATTCAGCGAAATAATCCGGAACCGGCTCTCCCGCCCGAAACTCGCCCCCTTCACCATATCGCACACAAAGTGCGAAGCCGAAGCAGCGCTGCCGCCGTTCCCGCCCAAAAAGATCGTCTTACCCGTCGCCCGCGCCTCGGCGAATATGGCCACGGCCTTTTCAATCCCGGCAATATCCAGCGTGTTCAGCGTCGCAATCAGGTCCGCCCGGTAGTTCTCGAAGAAATTCATAAAATTCAATGTTATCTTTACGATAGCATCAGCCCCGCCGTGAAGCTCCTCCTCGCCCTCACCCTCGCCCCTCTCGCCCTCCCCGCCGCCGTCACCTACACCTGCCCCTCCGGCCCGTCCTTCACCGTCCAGCTCGATAAAAAATCCACCCGCGCCATCCTCACCGTCCCCGGCCGCCCCCCCATCACCCTCCCCCAATCCGGCCCCCCCTACACCGACGGCTTCACCATCCTCACCCTCACCGCCCACCACGCCTCCCTCGCCGCCGGCGCCCTCACCCTCACCAACTGCCCAAACGCCGCCACCCCCTCCCTCACCGGCCCCTGGACCCTCACCACCCTCGCCAACCAACCCGTCTCCCTCCCCCGCCCGCCCCACCTCGACCTCCAACCCGACGGCGCCTCCGGCTTCGCCGGCTGCAACCGCCTCCAAATCAACTACTCCGCCGCCGCCCCCACCCTCACCTTCCAAAACGCCGCCCTCACCCGCATGGCCTGCTCCCCCACCACCATGCAGCTCGAACAACAGTTCCTCAACGCCCTCGAACAAACCCGCTCCTACCAACTCAACGGAACCACCCTCACCCTCCGCAACGCCAACGGCCAACCCATCGCCACCTTCACAAGGAAATAACATGCGCCCATCCCTCGCCGCTCTCCTCCTCGCCCTCCCCCTCCTCGCCGCCGACTCCCCCGTCCCCCCCGGCGCCAAACCCACCCAGGTCGACTCCGCCGGCGCCGGCGAAGGCCCCGTCTGGGGCCCCGATAACGCCCTCTACTACAGCGGCCGCAACCGCATCCAACGCCGCACCCCCAACGGCCACACCACCACCTTCCGCGACAACGCCGGCTCCAACGGCCTCCTGTTCGACCCCCAAGGCCGCCTCGTCGTCTGCGAAGCCGCCAACCGCCGCATCACCCGCACCGAAAAAGACGGCTCCCTCACCATCCTCACCGACCGCTACGACGGCCACCGCTACAACTCCCCCAACGACCTCACCATCGACTCCCGCGGCCGCATCTACTTCTCCGACCCCCGCTACGGCAACCGCGACTCCATGGAAATGCGCGACCCCGCCGGCAAACTCGTCGAAGGCATCTACCGCATCGACGCCCCCGGCCAGGTCACCCGCATCCTCACCCACGAAGTCGACCGCCCCAACGGCCTCTACGTCTCCCCCGACGACAAAACCCTCTACGTCGCCGCCAATAACAACAACACCCCCGGCGGCGAACGCAAACTCTACCGCTTCGCCCTCCGCCCCGATGGCTCCCTCGACCCCGCCTCCCGCCACCTCATCTACGACTGGAAAGACGGCCGCGGGCCCGACGGTATCAAAATGGATCGCCAGGGCCGCCTCTTCGTCGCTGGCGGCCTCAACCAACCCCACCCCCCCCACGAAACCAACCAGTTCAAAGGCGGCGTCTACGTCTTCTCCCCCGCCGGCCAGCTCCTCACCCTCCTCCCCGTCCCCGTCGACGAAGTCACCAACTGCGCCTTCGGCGGCCCCAACCGCCAAACCCTCTTCATCACCGCCGGCGGCACCCTCTGGAGCATCCCCGTCAACTCCCCCGGCGCCCGCTGAACTTCAACTTTTTCCCCCACTCCCCCCGTCTATCTCTATGAAGAACGCATGATCCCCTCCGTCGCCCAAAGCCGCGCCGCCCGCACCCTCCACGAAATCTATACCTCCGGCCGGCCCCTCGCCTACATCCGCTCCTCGGAAGAACTCCGCATCGGCCGCCTCCTCGCCTCCCTCGGCCTCCCCCTCTGGACCTGGTCCCTCACCGCCGGCCTCCAAACCGCCGGCGCCGAACCCATCCCCGGCACCACCGACCCCCGCGCCGCCCTCGACTTCCTCATCGCCCACCCCCACCCCGCCATCTTCCACCTCAAAGACTTCCACGAACCCCTCCGCGACTCCCCCGCCGTCCGCCGCCGCCTCCGCGACGTCGAATCCGCCTGCTTCGACCGCCAGAAATTCACCGTCATCACCTCCCCCGTCCGCGCCATCCCCGACGAACTCGACCGCAGCCTCGTCTTCGTCGAACTCCGCCCCCCCGACGAAGTCGAACTCGCCGCCTTCCTCCACGACGAACACCCTACCACTCCCCCCGCCCTGCTCTCGCAATTCGCCCGCGCCCTCAAAGGCCTCACCCTCGACGAAGCCCGCTTCGCCCTCCGCCGCGCCCTCGCCCTCCAACCCACCCTCTCCCCCGCCTCCCTCCCCGCCCTTCTTGAAGAAAAACGCCTCCTCGTCAACCGCAGCGGCGTCATCGAATTCCTCTCCACCCCCACCAACGTCAACGAAATCGGCGGCCTCGAAGGCCTTAAAAAATGGCTCTTCGAACGCCAGCGCCTCTTTGAACTCCGCGACGAAGTCAACTCGGAAATCGTCCCCAAAGGCGTCCTCCTCATGGGCATCCCCGGCTGCGGCAAAAGCCTCTCCGTCAAAGCCATCGCCAGTTGTTTCGGCCTCCCCCTCTACCGCATGGATATGAACGCCATCTTCTCCGGCCGCCACGGCAAGCCCGAAGTCGTCTTCGCCGAAACCTGCCGCATGATGGAAGAAATGGCCCCCGCCGTCCTCTGGTTCGACGAAATCGAAAACGCCGTCTCCACCCAAACCGTCGGCGGCGAATCCGGCCGCATGTTCGGCTTCTTCCTCACCTGGATGCAGGAAAAAACCCGCGGCCTCTTCGTCGCCGCCACCGCCAACCGCATCGACGTCCTCCCCGCCGAACTCCTCCGCAAAGGCCGCTTCGACGAAGTCTTCTTCGTCGACCTCCCCCTCGACGAAGAACGCCTCGATATCTTCCGCATCCACCTCGAACGCCGCGGCGTCCCCGTCGATGGCCTCGACCTCCCCCAACTCACCCAGTTCACCGCCGGCTGGTCCGGCGCCGAAGTCGAACAGTGCGTCGTCTCCGCCATCACCAAAGCCAAACTCGCCGACCGCCCCCTGAACCTCCAGGACCTCATCACCACCGCCGTCTCCATCGTCTCCCTCTCCCGCACCATGAAGGAACAGATCTCCCACATCCGCGCCTGGGCCTTCGAACGCGCCGTCCGCGCCTCCCCTCCCCCCAGCCGAGCCGCCAAACCCATGATGTAATGCTTATACATGCTCCGCCGTTCCTTTCTCAGTCTCGCCCTCGCCCCCCGCCCCCTCCGCCTCGCCACCTTCTCCGCCGACGTCACCCCGCCCCTCGGCGCCCCCCTCTGCTACGGCCTCGTCCCCCCCGCCGCCTCCGTCGCCGACCCCCTCGCCGCCCGCGGCGTCCTCCTCCTCCCCGCCGGCCAGCCCCCCATCGTCCTCTGCACCCTCGACTGGCTCGGCATCGGCAACTCCAGCCGCGACCTCTGGCGCTCCACCCTCGCCCAAGCCGCCCGCACCACCCCCGACCGCGTCGCCCTCCACACCGTCCACCAACACGACGCCCCCGGCCTCGACGCCGCCGCCTCCGCCCTCCTCCCCCCCTCCGTCCCCCTCGCCCCCGACGCCTTCGCCCAACAAGCACTCGCCCGCCTCGCCCGCGCCCTCCGCGCCGCCCGCCCCCTCCCCATCTCCCAGGTCACCGCCGGCGCCGCCCCCGTCCTCGAAATCGCCTCCAACCGCCGCATCCTCGGCCCCGACGGCCGCGTCGCCTTCGGCCGCATGACCTCCTGCCGCAACTCCCCCCAATGCCAGGCCCCCGAAGGCACCATCGACCCCCTCCTCCGCTCCCTCTCCTTCTGGAATGGCCCCCGCCGCGTCGCCACCCTCAGCTACTACGCCACCCACCCCATGAGCTACTACGGCAAAGGCGAAGTCTCCGCCGACTTCGTCGGCCACGCCCGCAATCAGCAATCCGATACCTTCCAGCTCCACTTCACCGGCGCCGCCGGCAACATCGGCGCCGGCCGCTACAACGACGGCTCCCCCGCCCTCCGCCCCGTCCTCGCCCAACGCCTCGCCACCGCCATGGCCGCCGCCAAAGCCGCCGAAAAACCCATCCCCTTCTCCGACCTCCGCTGGCTCTCCACCCCCGTCGCCCTCCCCCTCCGCCAGGGCCCCGGCTTCGCCGAAGCCGAACTCGAAGCCGCCATCGCCAACCCCGCCCTCTCCCTCCCCCTCCGCGCCAACCACGCCCGCTACCTCGCCTTCTACCGCCTCACCAAAGCCGGCCGCCGCATCGACCTCTCCGCCCTCCGCCTCGGCCCCTTCTCCGTCCTCCACATGCCCGGCGAACTCTTCGTCGAATACCAGCTCGCCGCCGCCGCCCAACGCCCCGCCGAACTCGTCGCCACCGCCGCCTACGGCGACTACGGCCCCATGTACATCGGCACCGCCAAATCCTACTCCGAAGGCGGCTACGAAACCAGCGCCGTCTCCCGCGTCGCCCCCACCGTCGAAGACATCCTCCTCACCGCCACCCGCCAACTCCTCGCCTAACCATGCGCCCTCTCACTCTCACCCTCGCCCTCGCCCTCCTCCTCCCCGCCCTGGCTCACCCCTCCTGCCGGGCCGAAGAGAGTCCGTTGTGCGCGGACTATTCAAAAGAACCCAACCTCATCGACCGCCACATCTTCGCCAAAATCCAAGCCGACAAAATCCCCGTCGCCCCGCCCGCCTCCGACTCCGAATTCCTCCGCCGCCTCTACCTCGACCTCACCGGCCAACTCCCCCCCACCTCTGTCGCCCGCCAATTCCTCGCCGACCCCAACCCCCAAAAACGCACCAAACTCATCGACTCCCTCTTCCCTCCCCTCCCCGTCAGCGGCATGCGCTCCGTCGACCAGGCCCCCTTCCTCGACCGCTGGACCTACTTCTTCAACGACCTCTTCCGCAACGGACAACTCCTCCAGGAAGGCATCAACTCCTTCCACGACCACATCTACAAATCCCTCACCCTCAACATCCCCTACGACGAATTCGTCCGCGACCTCCTCACCGCCTCCGCCGTCTCCACCTGGGCCTCCGGTCCCGCCAACTTCCTCGCCCGCAGCCACGTCTTCGAAGGCGACGGCTACCAGATGAACCACGAAGACACCGCCGACGAAATCGCCATCAACACCACCAAACTCTTCCTCGGCGTCAACCTCGAATGCATCTCCTGCCACGACGGCGCCCACCACCTCGAAAAAGTCAACCTCTGGCTCGCCTCCCGCCAACGCGCCGAAATGTGGCGCCAAGCCAGCTTCTTCGGCAAAACCTTCATCGACCCCTCCTACGGCCGCTTCCCCCACTTCCAGGTCCGCGACTCCCGCCCCGGCTACAACCTCGCCTCCCGCAGCTCCCTCCGCCCCCCCCGCAACAAAAAAGCCGACATCACCCCCACCTTCCTCCTCACCGGCCAACAACCCCTCCCCGGCGAAAACTACCGCCAGGCCTACGCCCGCCTCCTCACCTCCCACCCCCAGTTCGCCCGCGCCACCGTCAACCTCTTCTGGGCCGAACTCATGGGCCAGGGCATCGTCGAAAACCCCTTCGACTTCGACCTCGCCCGCCAGGACCCCCAAAACCCACCCCCCGCCCCCTGGACCCTCCAACCCTCCCACCCCGCTCTCCTCAACGAACTCGCCGAAGACTTCCAAAAACACCACTACGACCTCCGCCACCTCCTCAAACGCATCGTCTCCTCCCGCGCCTACCAACTCTCCGCCCAGGCGCCCCCCGGCTGGAAATCCACCTACGACCCCTACTTCGCCCGCCGCCTCACCCGCCGCCTCTCCGCCGAACAAACCTGGGACGCCATCGCCCAACTCACCGGCCACCCCCAGTCCTACAAAGTCACCTACGCCGACAAACGCGCCGCCAATATCTTCCAAACCCGCTCCCCCCAGGACATCGAAAAATCCGATAAACCCACCTTCCTCGCCCTCCAATCCTTCGGCCAGTGCGACCGCTACGCCATCGCCCCCTCCCGCAAACCCACCATGGTCCAGTCCGCCATCCTCCTCAACGACCGCGTCATCCGCGACCGCGTCAAACTCACCAAAGGCAACCGCCTCGATTCCCTCCTCCACGCCGACCCCGCCCCCTCCAACGCCACCATCGTCGAAGAACTCTACCTCGCCGCCCTCTCCCGCCCCCCCTCCCCCGCCGAATCCAACCTCGGCATCGAACTCCTCCGCGAATACCGCGAACCAGGCGCCGAAGACCTCCTCTGGGTCCTCCTCAACCGCCTCGACTTTCTCTTCTACTAGGAGCCAAACCTGACATGTCCCCCCTCCGCCGCCGCCATCTCCTCCAACTCGGCGCCCTCTCCGTCTCCGGCTTCGAACTCTCCCGCTTCCTCCGCCCCGCCAACGTCCACGCCCAGTCCAAAACCACCCCCCGCGGCTCCGCCAAAGCCGTCATCTTCCTCAACCTCCAGGGCGGTCCCTCCCAAATGGACATGTTCGACGTCAAAATGGGCAAATGGGCGCCCGAAAATCGCGACGTCCGCACCGCACCCCCCGGCTACCTCTTCCCCTACGGACTCCTCCCCAAACTCGCCTCCCGCCTCGACGACCTCGCCGTCATCCGCTCCGCCGCCGCCTGGGAAACCGTCCACTCCCGCGGCCAGTACTACCTCCAAACCGGTCACGCCGTCAGCCCCGCCCGCCTCAAAGAAGTCCCCGCCCTCGGCTCCGTCATCGCCTACGAATCCTTCCCCCAGCGCCGCACCTCCGACTTCCTCCCCCCCTTCG
>JADCJL010000014.1 GCA_020247055.1 Acidobacteriaceae bacterium
CGGCTCCCGGCTCGGGTCTTCAAGGTCGTGAATCCGGCCCAGCACGTCGCCCTTCGCCACCGCCCCGCCCAGGTCCACCGTCGCCTCAAACAGCCCCGAAACCGGCGCAAACCGGTAATCCTCCCGGTCGAGCGACTGCACCCAGCGCGCCGGAGCCTGCCGCGGCGCCGGCGCGCCGTCGACCACCCCGATGTGCCGCAGCACGTTGCCCAATCCCCGCTGGGTAAGCCGGTGCAGCGACGCCGTGACAGTCTCCCCACCCCCCAACTCGGTCGTGATCACCACCTTGCCCTGCCGCTCGGCCTCGGTCGGCAGCAGCCCCGCCCCGGCCACGTCCGTGTACAGAAAGCAGAACTCGGTCAAAAACGCTTCGGTCGCCGCAAACATCGCCGGGTTGTCGACCAGGTGCATGTGCGCGCACGGCACGAAGTTCATGCTGCGGCCGCCCGTGTGCAGGTCGATAACCACATCGGCCAGCGGAAACAGCACGCTCGATAGAAAATGTGCCAGCACCTGGCTCGGCGAACCGGCCGGGTCGCCCGGAAAGCAGCGGTTGAAGTTCCGCCCGTCCAGCGGCCACAGCCGCGTGCCCGCACTCGCCGCCGGCGGGCTCAGCGTCGGCATCAGAATCAGCCGGCCCCGCACCTGCGCCGGCTCCAGCTGCCGCCAGAGATGATGGATCGCCACCTGCCCCGGATACTCATCGCCGTGGTTGCCGGCCATCAGCAGCACCGTCGGCCCGGGTCCATTCGCAATCACGCAGATCGGCACCTGCAGGTTCGCCCAGCCCCCCAGATTGTAGGAGTACGGAATCGCCAGATGGCCGGGATACTTGCCGTGGGCCGCGTCGAGCGGCACCGAACACGAGACGGGAGAGACACTCATATCGAGCCTTATTCTACAAGCACCGGGGCAGGGAAGGCGGCCGCCGTCATCACCCGTTCACACTTTGGTGATCTAATGGGGTCGATGATGCGCCGAATCTTCTGCCTGCTGACCTCCGCCGCCCTCCTCCTCGCCCAGCGCCCCGGCCCCCTGCCCGGTGGCTACAACCTCCCCAACGGCTGGCGAATCACCCCCGTCGGCCCCGCCGTCCCCACCGAAGACATGACCCTCCAACTGATGCCGTCCCCCGACGGCAAGGTCATCATCGGCCTCCACGCCGGCTTCAACCCCCACGGCCTCGACGTCATCAACCTCGCCTCCTGGGAGGCTGTCCAGCGCATCCCCATGAAGTCCGCCTGGTTCGGTCTCGGCTTCAGCCCCGACGGCAAGACTCTCTACGCCTCCGGCGGCAACGCCGACAGCCGCCAGAACCCCCAGCGCGCCCCCATCTACGCCTACTCCTACGCCAACGGCAAACTCAGCCCCGAACCCACCCAGCGCTTTGACGAAACCATCCCGCTCAACAAAATCCTCTGGGCCGGCCTCGTCCACCATCCCACCAACGGCAAGCTCTACGCCGCCAACCGCGGCACCGGCAACGAACCCGGCCACCTCGTCGTCTTCGACGCCGCCACCGGCAAACTCCTCGAACGCATCCGCACGCAGATCAACCCCTACGACGTCGTCCTCTCCCGCGACGCCAAAACCCTCTACGTCTCCAACTGGGCCAGCGCCTCGGTCTCCGTCATCGACGTCGCCTCCTCCCAAGTCATCCGCACCATCGACGTCGACCCCAACCCCAACGACCTCCTGCTCGCCTCCGACGGCCGCCTGTTCGTCTCCTGCGCCAACAAAAACAGCGTGATGGTCATCGATACCGCCAAACTCCGCCCCACCGAGCGCATCAACGTCGGCATCACCGCTCTCGCCCCCGAAGGCTCCACCCCCAACGCCCTCGCCTTCGACGACGCCAATAAAATGCTCTTCGTCGCCAACGCCGACAACAATGCCGTCGCCGTCATCAACGTCAAAGAGCAGGGCGAAAGCGCCATCCTCGGCTTCATCCCCGCCGGCTGGTACCCCTCGGCTCTCTCCTATCTGCCCGCCACCAATCAGCTCATCATCGGCAACGCCAAAGGCCTCGGCGGCTACTCGAACGTCACCGGCCCCACCAGCCCCCTCCGCCAGCCCGGCATGCCCGAAAACAGCGTCCGCAGCCTCCAGAAAGGCTCCGTCCACCGCGTCGACCTCAAGAACCTCAAAAACGAACTCGGCAAGTACACCGCCCAGGTCCTCGCCAACATCCCCTACCGCGACGAACAGCTCACCCGCGCCGCCGCCCCCCAGCAGCCCTCCGTCATCCCCGCCGCCGTCGGCGTCGGCTCGCCCATTGAACACATCGTCTACATCCTCAAGGAAAACCGCACCTACGACCAGGTCTTCGGCGATCTCAAGCAAGGTAACGGCGACGCCCGCCTCACCATCTTCGGCCGCGAGATCACGCCCAACCATCACAAGCTCGCCGAAGAGTTCGTCCTGTTCGATAACCTCTTCTGCGACGGCGAAGTCAGCGTCGACGGCCACTCCTGGTCCAACGCCGCCTACGCCACCGACTTCAACGAAAAGCTCTGGCCCATCACCTACGGCGGCCACTCCAAATCCGGCATCTCGAACGCCTACATCCCCAGCGGCGGCAACCTCTGGGACGTCGCCAAGGCCAAAGGCCTCACCTATCGCAGCTACGGCGAATACGCCACCCGCTCAAGCGACGGCACCACCATGGAAGCCTCCCCCGGCATCGGCAACCTCTACGGCCACGTCTCGCCCAAGTTCAAACTGCCCGGCATGCGCGACACCGCCAACGCCCAGGTCTTCCTCGCCGAACTCGACGAGTTCGAACGCAACTTCGCCTCGCCCGACCCCGCCCGCCGCCTCCCCCACTACTCCGTCATGAGCCTCGGCGAAGACCACACCCAGGGCACCCGCCCCGGCGCCCCCACCCCCCAGGCCGCCGTCGCCTCCAACGACTACGCCCTCGGCCTCATCATCGACCGCCTCACCCGCTCCCCCTACTGGCCCAAAACCGCCATCTTCGTCATCGAAGACGACGCCCAGAACGGCCCCGATCACGTCGACGCCCGCCGCACCGTCGGCCTCCTCATCAGCCCCTACACCAAACGCAAAACCGTCGACAGCACCCTCTACACCACCACCTCCATGCTCCGCTCCATCGAACTCCTCCTCGGCCTGCCCCCCATGAGCCAGTACGATGCCGCCGCCACCCCCATGTACAACGCCATGGGCACCACCGCCGACCTCACCCCCTACACCCACGAAAAGCCGCGCATCGATCTCAACGCGCTCAACACCGCCCTCGCCTGGGGCGCCAAAGAGTCGCTCGAAATGAACCTCGAAGAGTACGATCGCGCCCCCATGCTCGCCCTCAACGAAATCATTTGGAAGAGCGTCCGCGGCGCCGCCAGCGAAATGCCCCTACCGATCGCCCGCTTCCACTTTCGCAAATAGCCGCGTCACTCCCAGCCACTGCTGCCGCCAGAACCCCCGGCCATACTCCCGGTCATCGTCGATGCCCGTCGCCGGGTAGGTCCGCGAAAAGTCCGCCGTGCCGAACAAAATATCCCACACCGGAAACAGCGTCGCCAGATTCGTCGCCGTGTTGACGTGCCGCGCGTGATGCGTCCGGTGGTACAGCGGGCTCACCAGCAGCCGGTCCCCAATCCGCCCGAAACTCATCCGGATGTTGGCGTGCGACAAACTCTCAATCGCCCCCGCCGCCAGCGTCACCATCAGAAAGTCCGCCGCCGGCACCCCGATCGCCACGGCGAACCCCGCCCGCAGCAGCGCCGCCACCGCCTGCCCCAGCAGATGCTCCCGCTCATCAGACCAGAACGTCATCTGCCGCTGCGAATGGTGCACCGCATGAAGCGCCCACCAGCGCCGATACGTATGCTCCCCGCGGTGTCGCCAGTAATCGAGAAAGTCAAACGCCACCGCATACGCGAGCAAACTCAGCCACGGTCGGTCCCGCAAAACCGGCAGTAAGTCCTCAAGATTCGGCGGAATCACATCGCGCAGCCGCAGCGCCGCGTGTACGGCATCCACCGCCGGCTGCAGCACGATAAAGAAGAAAATCGGAAGAATCCCCAACCGCGCCAGCAGCGTGTACACCACGTCCACCCGCGTCTCCGCCCGGTCCTCCCACCGCTCCACCGGAAACAACGCCTCGAGCGGCCGCAGCAGCGCCCACAGCACCGCCACCTCAATCGCCCCCAGTAGAAACAGCTCCGACCACTCGTAGGCCAGCTCCGCCCACCCCATCAGTTCCCAACGGAACAGCACCGGCTGCACCACGGCCTCGTAAAGCCAGGAATGCAGAGCATTAAAAAGTTCACGCATCGGCTACTAACTCCAGTTTAGCCCTTACAATAGCGAGAGCGATGAAACTCAAGGCAGTAATCACGGCGGCCGCCCCCGGCCAGCGGCACATCCTGCACCAGACCCTGGCGACGCCCGACAACCGCCGGCCCACCATGGGCGACTTCCTGCTCGAACTCCTCGCCGACGCCGTCGACGAAATCGGCATCGTCATCCCCGCCGGCGACCGCGCCCCCATCGCCGACCTCTTTGCCCCCTCCGGCCGCCGCATCACCCTCATCGAACAAACCGAAGCCAAAGGCTACGGCCACGCCCTCTATCAGGCCCGCGACTTCGTCGGCGCCGAACCCTTCCTCCATCTCGTCGGCGATCATTTTTACCTCGCCGACCAGGGCCCCGTCAGCGCCCTCACCGCCGAACTCGTCCGCCTCCACGCATCCGAAGGCTGCAGCGTCAGCGCCGTCCTCCCCACCCGCGAAGGCCTCCTCCCCTACTTCGGCGCCGTCGGCGGCCCCGCCCTCGGCCACGGCCTCTACCACGTCGAAACGGTCCTCGAAAAACCCACCCCCACCCAGGCCGAACGCGAACTCGTCGCCGCCGGCCTCCGCCAGGGCCACTATCTCTGCTTCTTTGGCATTCACCTGTTCTCGCCCGGCCTCATGGAGATCCTTCACACCCAGTACACGGCCACCGGCGTCGTCCCCGGCCTCTCCCACGCCCTCCAACTCCTCGCCCGCCAGGAACGCTACCTCGCCACCGTCCTCCCCGGCCGCCGCTTCGATATCGGCAGCAAATACGGCCTCCTCCAGGCCCAACTCGCCCTCGGCCTCCAGGGCGCCGACCGCGACGAGATCCTCTCTCTCATGCTGGAGCTCACCGCCCGATGACCCTCGTCGACCGCATCACGGCCCGCGCCCACGCCCCCTTTGAAGAGTGGACCGCCGGCCGCCCTCTCGCAGACCTCCTCGCCGAAGCCGCCCGCCTCGAAGCCTTCCGCAAGGACGCCACGAATCTCTACGACCGCGTCCGCGCCCTCGTCTTCCTCTCCACGCTCCACCGCTTCTCCATCGGCCCTCTCGCTCCCGCCTCAGCCCTCATCCCCTACCGCGCCATCGAACACATCCGCGCCCGCCGTTTTGAACAGGCCATCGCCGACCTCCTCGCCCCCGGCCTCCCCAGCCCCGCCCTCAGCAGCGCCCTCGCCACCGCCTATCGCGGCCTCGCCTTCCAAACCCTCGCCGACCAGGTCCGCCAAAGCGTCCGCCGCTTCCCCGGCAACCAGTGGATGTTCCGCACCGGCCACCTCGCCGACTACCCCCTCCGCCTCCGCCCCGAACTCACCACCCCCGGCCCCTTCCCCGTCCTCCACGAAGCCACCCCCGTCCGCATGGACCTCTCCCACAGCGCCTGGAGCGACATCTTTTTCCTCGCCATGGACTACCCCGCAGGCGCCCGGGTCATCAACATCTCCGTCGACCTCGCCGTCCGCGGCTCCGGCGCCGCCCCCCGCCCTCCCGTCGAAGCCTTCCTCCGCGTCATCGACGAACCCGTCCTCCGCCTCGTCAGCGTCGACCTCGGCGCCGCCGTCGATATCTCCTCCCTCGACGAAGTCTTCGACTTCGCCCGCGACTATCTCGGCCTCCTCAAAGCCGCCGTCATCGCCAGCGGCCTCGTTCCGGCTGGTCTCGAAGGCAGCGGCCAGCGCCTCCCGGCCCTCCTCGCCCGCCTCACCGGCCGCGCAGGCTGCGGCCTTGAACTGGTGAGCCAGGTCAACGACATCCCCAAAGGCAGCCGCTTCGCCGTCAGCACCAACCTGCTGGCCTGCCTCATCTCCCTCTGCATGCGCTCGACCGGCCAGATCCGCGCCCTCACCGGCCCCCTCGCCGAGGACGACCGCCGCCAGGTCGCCGCCCGCGCCATCCTCGGCGAATGGCTCGGCGGCAGCGGCGGCGGCTGGCAGGATTCCGGCGGCGTCTGGCCCGGCATCAAACTCATCGCCGCCGAAGAGGCCGCCCCCGGCGACCCCGAGTTCGGCGTCAGCCGCGGCCGCCTCCTGCCCCGCCACCGTCTCCTCGACGAGGTCCCCGCCGCCGCCCGCCGCCGCCTCGAAGAGTCGCTCGTGCTCGTCCACGGCGGGATGAGTCAGGACGTCGGGCCCATTCTCGAAATGTGCACCGAGCGCTATCTCCTGCGCAGCGGGCCCGAATGGCAGAGCCGCCAGCAGGCCGTCGCCCTCCTCGATCAATTGCAGGAAGCCCTGCGCCAGGGCGACATCCAGCGCCTCGCCTCGCTCACCCAGGCCAACTACGACGGCCCCATTCAGTCCATCATCCCCTGGGCCGGCAACGCCTACACCGAAGCCCTCATCGCGCAGTGCCGCGCCCGTTTCGGCGACGGCTTCTGGGGCTTCTGGATGCTCGGCGGCATGAGCGGCGGCGGCATGGGCTTCGTCTTCTCTCCCGCCGTCCGCCCGGCCGCCCTCGCCGCCATGCCCTCCATCCTGGCCGAA
>JADCJL010000140.1 GCA_020247055.1 Acidobacteriaceae bacterium
CAACGGTCGTAATCGTGCCGCCGGGCGTCACCATCCGGATCCGGTCATTGAACGTATCGGCGATGTAGAGATTGCCCGCCGCGTCGACCGCAAGGCTGGAAGGCCGGTACAGCGTCGCAGCGGTCGCCGGCCCGCCGTCGCCGCTGTAGAGAATCCCCCCCGAACCGGCCACCGTCGTCACCCTCCCGTCCGGCGCCACGCGGCGCACCCGGTGGTTCTCCCCGTCGGCGATGTACAGGTTCCCCGCCCCGTCCATGGCCAGCCCCGCCGGACCGAACAGCTGCGCATTCACCGCCAACCCGCCGTCGCCGCTCCAGCCCGGCGTTCCGTTGCCGGCCAGCGTGCTGATTACCCCGCCGGCCGAGATCACCCGCACCCGGAAGTTGCTGGTATCGGCCACGTACACCGTCCCGCCCGGCCCCGGACAGACCCCCAGCGGCTGGTAGAGCGACGCCGACGACGCCGGTCCCCCGTCCCCCCGGTAGGCCGGGGTGCCATTACCGGCCAGCGTCGAGATCACGCCCCCCACCACCCGCCGGATCCGCTGGTTGGACTGGTCGGCGATGTAGATCGTCCCGGCCGCATCCACCGCCACCGCCGCCGGCTCGCCGAGTTCGGCCGTCACGGCGCTGCCACCATCCCCCGTAAATCCCATCGTGCCGGCGCCCGCCACCGTGCTGATGATCCCCCCCGGCGTCACCCGCCGGATGCGCCGGTTCCACCGGTCGGCAATGTAGAGGTTCCCGGCCGCGTCCACCGCCACCCCGCGCGGCTGCCACAGCAGCGCCGCCGTCGCCGCGCCCCCGTCCCCGCCGAATCCCGCCCCGCCCGTCCCGGCGACCGTCGTCAAAACCCCGCCGCTCAACCGCCGGATCCGGTTATTGCCGGAATCGGCGATGTACACAATGCCCAGCCCGTCCACGGCCACGCCGAACGGCGTGTTCAACTGATCGGTGGTCCCCCCCGCCACGGTCGAAATCACCCCTCCGGGCGTTACCCGCCGGATCCGGTGGTTGCCGGTATCGGCGATGTAGACGTTCCCCGCCCCATCAACGGCCACCCCGTTCGGGTCCTGCAGCTGCGCCGCCGTCGCCACCCCGCCATCGCCGCTGAAACCCGGCACGCCCGAACCGGCGACTACCGTCAACGCCCCGCCCGGCGACAACCGCCGCACCCGCTGGCTCTCGGTGTCGGCGATGTAGACGTTGCCGGCCGCGTCAACGGCCACCGCCCGGGGCGACCGCAGCGCCATCGCCGTCGCCGTCGGGCCCTGCCCCGGGCCGCCCGCAATGGTGACGATCGTGTTCTGCCCGTGCAGGAGCATCGGCAAACACACCAGCACCAGAATGCGGAAGGGGACGAAAAACTCCGGTTGCACCATGAGACCAAAAGCCCGAGACGGCGGACGGAGACACTCCCCGCCGGATCAGGCCAACCCTCAAGGGGCGTATCGGACTCAAAGCGCAGGACCAGCAGAAAACCTGCCGGTAGGATTCCTCCTACCGGCAGCCCAAACAGCAACGGGCGGCGGCGCCCGGTAAGCGCCACCGCCCGCTGGCTTCGTTTCGCAAAACGTCAGTTCAGGTCGAACCGGTCCAGGTTCATCACCTTGGCCCAAGCCTTGGCGAAATCCTGCGCAAAGCGCTCCTTGCTGTCCGACTGCGCGTAGACCTCGGCCACCGCCCGCAGCTCCGAGTTCGAGCCGAAGGCCAGATCCACCGGTGTCGCCGTCCACTTCTTCTTCCCGGTCGCCCGGTCGACGCCCTCGTACAGGCCCTCGCCCTGCGCCGCCTTGCTCCACTTGGTTCCCATGTCGAGCAGGTTGACAAAGAAGTCGTTGGTCAGCGTCCCCGGACGGTCCGTAAAGACCCCGTGGGCCGCCCCGCCGCTGTTGGCGTTCAACGCCCGCAGACCGCCCACCAGCGCCGTCAGCTCCGGTACGGTCAGCGTCAGCAGGTTCGCCCGGTCCACCATCTGTTCGGCCGGCGACAACGTCCCCACGGGCCGGAAGAAGTTGCGGAACGGGTCCGCCTGCGGCTCGAGGAACCGAAAGGCCTGCACATCGGTCTGCTCCTGCGAAGCGTCCACGCGGCCCGCCGTGAACGGTACCGTCACGGGGGTGCCGGCGTCCTTGGCCGCCTTCTCGATGGCCGCAACACCGCCGAGCACAATCAGATCGGCGAGCGAGACCTTCTTTTTGCCCGTGTTGAACTCCTTCTGCACGCCCTCCAGCTTGCCGAGCACCTTGCTCAGCTCCGCCGGATTGTTCACCGCCCAGTCCTTCTGCGGAGCCAGCCGCAGCCGCGCCCCGTTGGCGCCGCCGCGATGGTCGGTCGCCCGGTAGGTGCCCGCCGATGCCCACGCGGTCCGCACCAGTTCGGGAACCGTCAGCCCGGTGGCGAGGATCTTCGCTTTCAGCGTCGCGATCTCTTTGGCGTTCACCGGCGCCGATTCCGCCTTCGGCAGCGGATCCTGCCACACCAGGTCATCCTTGGGCACCTCGGTGCCCACGTAACGCGACTTCGGCCCCAGATCGCGGTGCGTCAGCTTGAACCAAGCCTTGGCAAACGCCAGTTGAAACTCTTCGGGCTTCTCGCGGAACCGCATCGCAATCTGCCGGTAGCTCGGGTCCATTTTCAACGCCAGGTCGGTCGTGAACATGATCGGCGCGTGGCGCTTGGACGGATCATGCGCGTCCGGCACCGCGTTGGCCGCCTGTCCGTTGGCGGGAATCCACTGCGTCGCGCCGGCCGGGCTCTTGGTCTTCACCCACTCGTAGGCGAACAGGTTCTCGAGATACTGCGAGCTCCACCGGTTGGGTGTCGATGTCCAGGCGCCCTCCAGTCCACTCGTCACCGTGTCCACGCCCTTGCCGCTTCCGCACTTGTTCTTCCAGCCGAGGCCCTGCTCTTCGAGCGCAGCCGCCGCCGGTTCGGCCCCCACGCACTTGTCGGGAGCGTGCGCTCCGTGCGCCTTGCCAAACGTATGGCCGCCGGCGATCAGCGCCAGCGTCTCTTCATCGTTCATGGCCATGCGGCCGAACGTCTCGCGGATGTCGCGCGCCGCCGCCAGCGGGTCGGGGTTACCGTTCGGGCCCTCGGGGTTCACATAGATCAGACCCATCTGCACCGCCGCCAGAGGCTTGGCCAGCTTGCGGTCGCCGCTGTAGCGCTCATCGGCCAACAGCTTCTTCTCCGGCCCCCAGTAGACCAGATCCGGCTCCCAGTCATCGCGCCGGCCCCCGGCGAAGCCAAAGGTCTTGAAGCCCATCGACTCCATGGCCACGTTGCCCGCCAGCACCATCAGGTCGCCCCAGGAGAGCTTCTGGCCGTATTTCTGCTTGACGGGCCAGAGCAGACGCCGGGCCTTGTCGAGATTCGCGTTGTCCGGCCAGCTGTTCAGCGGATCAAAGCGCATCTGCCCGCCGCCGGCGCCGCCGCGGCCATCGGTCACGCGATAGGTCCCGGCGCTGTGCCACGCCATCCGGATAAAGAACGGGCCGTAGGTGCCGTAGTCGGCCGGCCACCAGTCCTGCTTGGTCGTCAGGACCTTCTGAATGTCTTGTTTGACCGCCTTCAAATCGAGCGTTGCGAAGGCCTTGGCGTAATCAAAATTCCTGCCCACCGGGTCCGACTCCGCCGCGTGCTGCCGCAGCGGCGACAGGTCGAGTTGATTCGGCCACCAGAACTGATTCGGCTTCGGACTCTGCGCGACGGCCGCATCGGGCTGCAACAGGCTGACGGCGGCGACGGCGCCGGCGGTTAACAGCTGTCTAACGATATGTTTCATGAACATCTCCTCATGGATTAAGATGCCTCCCGCCCCCCCGAAAGGAGTACGGAATTGCGGACGAACCTCCAATAGCTCCCATAGGGGTTTCCTATGCCCCCGCGCGGCTTCCTGTATCCCCACCGGTAGCCCACAATAAAGCCCACAATAAAGAAAGATGCGGATTCTGGTTTGTCTGTTCGGGATGGCGGCGGCGCTAGCGGCCGCCGAGTTGCGCGGCATCGTCCGGCAGGGGGGCACACTGGCGCCCAACGCCGTTGTCACCATCAGCCAGGGCGCGGTCCGCCGCACCGCCCTCACCAACGAGAAAGGCGAATACGGCTTCCGCGGCGTCGCCGAAGGCGCCTGGATGGTTCAGGTGGAGTTGCCCGGCTTTCGGACCGAGCGCCGCGAGCAGTCCACCGGTGCCCCGCCCGGCGAATGGAACCTTCAGCCCGGACTCTCCTTCGAGAGACCCCCGGCGGCGACGGCCCCACCCCGCCGCGGTCCGGCCCCGCCCGCGCCTCCGCCCCTGCCCGCCAAACCCAAGCCGGACCGCGCCCCGCCGCTCATCACCGAAGCCCAGCGCCTGAGCGACGAAAAGGAGGAGACCAAGGCCGGCGCCACCCCCCTCGCCGACTGGATGGCCCCCGAAATCCGGCCCCTCAAGAAGTCCTCGCCCTACAACGGGTCGCTCGCCGGCCTCTGGAACCAGCCCGGCTGGGACGCCCGCGCCTACTCCCTCACCGGCCAGCGGCTCGCCAAGCCGGACTACCATCGCGCCCAGGGCCTCGCCGCCCTCGGCGGCCGCGACTTCTCGCTCAACTACCAATGGATGCGCAACCGCAGCCCGCAAACCATCACCGCCCTGGTGCCCTCCGCCGCCCAGCGCGCCGCCGCGGCGCCCAACCCGCAGGCGTCCGGTCTCGCCGCCCTCTATCCCCCGCCCAACTTCGCTGGCAGCTCCCTCTACAACTTCCAGAAAATGGTCACCAACGGCTTCCATCACGACGAGGTCCAGAGCAAATGGCAGCGCACCGCGCGCCGCCACACCCTCCTCGGCAGCTTCTCCTGGCAGAGCACCCGCACCGACACCGAAGATCTGTTCGGCTTCCTCGACCGCACCCTCACCGGCGGCGGCAACCTGACCGCCGGCTACCGCCGGGCCTACGGCGCCCGCGCCTTCCTCCGCCTCGGCGCCCAGCTCAGCTGGCTCGAAAACGAGGTCACGCCCTTCTTTGCCGGCCGCCGCAACCTCTCGGCCGCGCTCGGCATCACCGGCAACAACCAGGACCCCATCAACTGGGGGCCTCCCGGACTCGAATTCAGCAGCGGCATCGCGCCCCTCAAGCCGCCGGCCGCCGTCTGGCGGCGCAACCAGACTTCCGGGCTTACCGCGGACGGCTCCCTCACCCGCGGCAAACACACCCTCAGCGGCGGCAGCAGCTTCCGCCGCCAGCAGTTCAACATCGTCGGCCAGGAGGAGGCCCGCGGCGTGTTCGCTTTCACGGGCGACGATTGGGCCAAGTTCCGCGCCGGCCGTCCGGACACGGCCCTGCTCGCTTATGGCAACGCGGACAAGTACCTGCGCGGCGCCACGGCCGAACTGTTCGGCAACGACGACTGGCGCCTCCACCCGGCGCTCACCCTCAACCTGGCCCTGCGCTGGGAGTACTGGTCACCGCTCACGGAAAAGTACGGGCGGCTCGTCAACCCGGGCGGCCCCGTGCAGCCGGATCGCAACAACCTCTCGCCGCGCGTGGGCCTGGCCTGGCGCCCCGGCCCGGCGCCCATCGTCGTCCGGGCCGGCTACGGCGTCTTTCATGACGCCGCCGTCTACGCTCCCGTCATGATGCGCATGGCGCAGCAGGCGCCCCTGTCTCGCAGCCTCCGCACCGGGGCCTCCGCCGCCCTGCCCCTCACCCTCGCCAACGGATTGCAAAGCGCCGCCGAAGCAGCCTTCTTTGGCGTCGACCCCCGGTTCCGCGTCGGTTACGCCCATAGCTGGCAGGCCTCCGTGCAGGCGGTCCTGCCCGCCGAATGGGAGCTGCTCGTGCTCTACCAGGGCACCCAGGGCACCCGCGGCCAGCAGCAGAGCCTGCCCGGCACGGCGCCCCTCCGCGCCGGCCCCGACGCTGGCCCCACCCTGCTTACTTCGAACGGCACCTCCAACCGCCAGGCCGGCAACCTCCGACTCAGCCGCCGTCTCGGCGGCCGGGTCTCGGCGGCCATCAACTACATCTGGTCGAAGGCGCTCGACAACACCGCCCTCGGACCCAAAGGCCAAGGCGCCACGCACGTGGCCCAGAACTGGCTCGATCTGGCCGCCGAACGCGGCCGCTCCCCGTTCGACCAGCGGCACGCCTGCAACGGCACGCTCGAGTTCAACTCCGGCGCCCGGACCGCCTGGCGCTGGGCCCGCGACTGGAGTTGGACGGTGCAGTGGTCGGCCGGCTCCGGACTGCCGCTGACGCCGCAGTGGCTCGCGCCCGTGCCCGGCACCGGGGTAACCACCAGTTGGCGCCCGGACTCGACCGGCGCTGCGCTATACGCCGCTCCGGAGGGACTGCACCTGAACCCGGCGGCCTACCGCCCGCCCGCCCCCGGCCAGTGGGGAAACGCCGGGCGCAACTCGATTAACGGCCCCCGGCAGATCGCCATCAACACCGGCCTGTCCCGTCTGTTCCGCACCAAAGGCCGTCTCGGCTGGGAGCTGCGCGCCGAGGCCGCCAACGTCCTCAACAACGCCACGTTTCCCTCCTGGAACACCGTCGTCGGCAACGCCCAGTTCGGCGCGCCCATGGCCGGCAATCCCATGCGGATGGTGCAGGTGATGGGACGCTTCCGATTCTAAAGAACGCGCACAACGGACTCGCTCCGGCCTATGCGCTTCTGAGCGCCCCCCGGCATTACCCCAAAAACAGGCGGGGCCCGCCAGTCAGAAGCGACCGGCGGGCCCCGCCCGGAACTGCAGGGTAGCGGTTAGAAGCCCATGCGGAGACCGAACCGGAAAGCACGCTGGGTAAGCCCGTCGCGTCCCGTATTCGCAAGACCAGTGACTTCAAAAACACCCGACCGGAAGGAGTTGTCCGGGTTCAGGCGCAGGTTGGAGATGTTGCCGCTCGGGTTGCCGAACTGCGGGGTGTTGGTCAGATTGAGCATCTCGATGCGCAGCTGGGCCGAAACCCGCTCGCCGAACTTGAACTGCCGGAAGATGCCCACATCGGCGTTGCCGATCCGCGGCCCGCGCAGCGCCATGAAGCTCGCATCGCCGAAGCGGGCATCGGTAACCGGCTTGAAGGCCGTGAAGTCGAAAAACGGCTGTCCCTGACCAACCTTACCGATCTTGGTCACCTTCCCGGGGCGGGCATAGTCGGCCCGCTGCGTCGAGCCGGAGAACAGGTTCAGCGAAGCCCCGTCAGCGGTGACGTTGAAAGGCGAGCCACTGTACAGACTCAACAGCCCGTTCAGCTGCCAGCCGCCCAGAATCGCCGCCGCCACACCGTCGTTGGCAAACGCTTTGCCCTTGCCAAACGGCAGTTCCCAGAGCGAAGTGAGCTGGAAGTTATGCGTCCGGTCAAAGTCGGCAAGCGAGCGGTTCAGGTTGTAGAAGGGCAGGGCCTGGATGGCGGGGCCGCCGTCACTGTTCGAGTTACAGCAGATGCCCATGGCCTTCGACCAGGTGTAGGCCACGTTGAGCGAGTAGCCTTTGGCGAAGCGCTTTTCGAGGGTAGTCTGCAGCGCGTTGTAACTGGTGTGGCCGATGGGGGTCAGCAGCTGCGTGGTCACGCGGCGGCCGAACCGCTGGAAGTAGGGAGCTCCGTTGACGCCCGCGCCGGGGATCTGCCCGGCGTTGAGGTCGAGGTTGCCGGTCTGCTTCACCTGACGGTTGGCGACGTAGCCGACCTGGGCGACGAAGCCTTTGCCCACCTGCCGCTGGATGGTGAAGTTCCAGCTCATGATGTAGGAGCGTGTGAACTCATCGCCCGCGCTGACGACCGCATAGTTGGTGGGGACATCAATGATGCCGTTGCCGAGGTTGGGGTTCGGGATGTTCGGGATGCCCTGCTCGAGACGGCTGACGGGGACGAACGCGTTCGGGGCATTGCCGTTCAGGATGACCAGCATCGGGAAGTTGGTCCGGTGGGTGCGGGCCAGATTCCACGGATCCCAGTTGATGCCAAAGCCGGTGCGGATCACCGTCTTGTCGGTCGGCCGGTAGGCGATGCCGAGGCGGGGCGAGAACTGCAGCTTCTGCTGCCGGATGCCGCAATCGCGCGGCATGACGCCCACGCCGCAGACGAACATCTTGTTGTTGGCGAAGTCATACCGCTCCACCCCGCGGTCGCCGCGGGTCGGCATCGGGAAGTACTCGTAGCGGACGCCGTAGTTCAGCGTCAGCTTCCGGTTGGCGTTCCAGGTGTCCTGCACGTAGCTGGAGAACATGTTGGTGCGGGTCTTGTAGACATCATCCACCTGCAGCAGGCGGCCGTAATTGTTCGGCGCGCCCAGCAGGAAAGCGCCCCAGGAGTGGAACTCGTTGGCCGAAGCGCCGCCGTTCAACTGCGTCGGGCCGCCGGTGAAGCTGAAGCCGCCCACCGCGCCGTGGTTGGCGCCGGAGAACTCCGGCTGCAGATGGTTCATGTTCATCTTGTAATAGTCGATGCCGAAGCGGATGTTGTGCGTCCCTTTGGTCCAGTTGGCGTTGGCCACGTATTGGAACTGGGGATCGCGCCGGTTATACGGCATGAAGGCATCGGGAACGCCGAACGTGGTGAAGTTCGAGACCGAGAACCGTGGCCAGCCACCCTCGAAGGTGCGGGTCCCGTTGGTTCCCGGAATGCCCAGCAGATCGCGGCCAAGGTTCTTTTCAAGGCCGGGCTGCTCGACCTTCGTATTCATCTGGGTGAAGCCGAAGTAGGAGTCGATGATGAAGGAGGGCTTCAGCACGTAGGTGGAGGCGATGGTGGTCGAGTAAGTCTGGCCCACCCCCACGCCCACGTTGCCGCCGGCGCCGGAGATGCCCGGGCCGATCAGTTCGCCGAGCATGCCGGCGTTCTCCATCGTATAGTCGAGCACGGAGAAACGGCCGTACATGGTCCACTTATCCGAGATGTTGTAGTTCATCTTGGTGTCGAGCGTCTGCCGGTCGAACAGGAAGTTACCGACCGCAAAGTAGTTCTGCTGAATAAAGGCGCTCGGCACGTTCGGGGTGGGCAGCTTGCCGGTCAGCGTCCGGGCAATCGGGCTGATGCGGTTGGCCGGCAGAATGTTGCCCGCAAACGGCGTCCGGCCCCGGCCCTGGTCATCACCCGTTAACGGGTCGAAGATCGGCCGGTCGGTCGCCGACAGGTCGCCGGTGCGCATGGCCGTAGTCGGCATGGTGCCGAAGGAGTTGGCAAACTCACGCCGCGTCGTGCCTTCATAGGCGGCAAAGTAGAACAGCTTGTTCTTCTTGATCGGACCACCCACCGTGGCGCCGAACTGGTTGAAGATGTACTTGGGGTTGCGCTGGCCCTGCGGCAGGAAGAAGGGCTTGGCGATTACTTTGTTATTCGTGTTGTAGAGAAACGCCGACCCATGCAGATCGTTGGTGCCGGACTTGATCTGCACGCTGATCGAGGCGCCGCCCGCCAAACCCTGCTCGGCGGAGAACGAGTTGGTCACCACGTTAACGGTCTCAATCGCTTCGAGCGACGGGACATACGCCGAGATATGCGGCAGCCAGATGTTGGTCGAGCTCACGCCGTCAATGCGGGTATTGACCGAAGAGCGCGTGGCGCCATTGACGTTGGCTTCGAGCGACCGGGAGGGGTTCGACGGCACCGAATGGGCATTACGCGGCGGCGAAAAGCCCGGAACCGTAACGAGCAGGTTCTGATAGTTCCGGCCCACGGGCACCGGCAGATTGGTCAGCTGCTTAGAGGTCACCTCGGCCCGCACCTCAGCGCGGTCCGTCTGCAGCGTGGCCGAACTGGCTTCGACGGTCACCGTGTCCGAGACGGCGCCGACCTGCAGCGTCAGGTCCACGCGGACCGTTTCGTTAATCGCCACCGTCGCGCTGTTCGTCACGGACTTGAAGCCGTCCTTGGTTATCCGCACTTCGTAAACGCCGTTCTGGATCGTCGGGAAGTTATACCCGCCTTCCTCGTTCGTCACTGTCTCGCGGACCTGACCGGTCTGCTGGTTGGTGATCACTACCTTCGCCCCCGGCACCGCAGCGCCGGACGCATCCTTTACGGCGCCGACGAGCGCGCCGTACAACACTTGAGCATGAGAAAGCGGCGCCTGGAAAGCCAAAAGGCAAACCAGAAACGCCACGACGCTGCCGCGCAGCAGTCGTGAACAAAGTTTCATAAATATCCCCTAAAGCAGAAGAGTTAGCGAGACCGCGTCACTAATTCGTAACGAGGCGTTACTCTCACTCTAGTCCGTCGAACTCTCCATTGCAATCGTGCGCAGGCGCGACTCCAGCACCCGGTCCGGCGAAAAGTCCTCGATTCTCAGATCCACCCCACCGGCCGCCGCCGCGGCCAGCGCCGCCTCGGGAATCAGACCGATCAACTCACTCGTCGCCACTTCGACGCCTAACTCCGCGGCGATCCGCCCGATCGCCTCCCACACCACATGCGGCGGCGTGACCGTGTAATCGGTCAGATTCATCGATATCTGCGCCTGCCCGCGCCCGGCTAAGTACAGCCCCAGCGCCCGCACGCACGCCAGACCGCCGTTGGCTTGCCGGATCCGCCGCGCGATCTCTTTGGCCGCCGCCACGTTCCCGTCGGCCAGGAACACGTTCCAGGCAATGAGTATCTTGCGGGCGCCCACGGCCACCGCCCCGGCCGTCGGATGCGGCGCGAGCTCCCCAAAGTCCGGCACCGGAAACGGAGAACCGGCCGCCGCCTTGCGGACGTTCGCCAGATTGCGGCGGCTCTCGCTCTGCGCCGCGGCGTCATAGAGAAACACCGGCACCGAATACCGGTTCCAGATCTCCGCCCCCACCGCATGCGCCAGCCACGCGCACTCGACCAGCGTAATCCCCCGCAGCGGCACAAACGGCACCACATCGGCCGCCCCGATCCGCGGGTGCACCCCGGTGTGCCTCGTCAGATCAATCCGCGCCACGGCCTCGCCCACCGCCACTACCGCCGCCTCGCCGATCGCCTCCGGCCGCCCGGCAAACGTAATCACGCTGCGATGATGGTCCGCATCGGCCGACCAGTCCAGCACGCCCACGCCCGGCACCCCGGCCACGGCCGCCGCAATCGCCTCGATCGTGCGCCGGTCCCGGCCCTCGGAAAAATTCGCGACACACTCCACCAGCGGCGAAGATCTCTGCTCAGGCAACGCGCCACTCCGGCGCGGTTTCCCGATGGACAATCGCACCCCGGCGGATCACCGTCGAAACCAGATTCATTCCAAAATGATAGGGGATTTCGCGGTAGTCCGGTACCGACAGGATCAACAAATCGGCAAACTTACCCGCTTCGAGCGAACCGGCCTCCCGCGCCACGCCCGCCGCGCAGGCCGCGTTGAACGTCGCCGCCTGAATCGCCTCGGCCGGCGACATGTGCAGCTGATTGCACGCCAGTGAGATGACCATCTGCATGTTGCAGGTGGGACTGTATAGCGGGTCATAGCCCGAGGCGAGGGCCATCGCCGCGCCCCCGTCAATCAAGCGCCGGGCCGGCGCCAGACGGTTCAGTCGGAGATGATACGCTAGGCCCGGCAACAGCACCGCCACGGTCGAGGAGTCGCATAAGTGGCCAATCTGGTCGTCTGTAATGTAGTTGCAGTGGGAAACGCTTTCGGCCCGCATCGCCACCGCCACCTCGACGTTGGCATCCGCCTGATGCAGCGCCGCGTGCAGCCGCGGGGTGAAGCCCGCCAACCGCGCCGTCCGCAAGAACTGCACCGTCTGATGCAGCGAAAAACCGCACGCCGCCGGATCGGCGTCGATATGGCCAATCGACTTGCGGCGCGCCACCCGCGGCATCATCTCCTCCATCAAAAACCGCAGATACCCATCCGCGTTCCCGTCAAACTCAGGCGGCAGCGCCCGCGCCCCGAACCAGGTCGGCAGCACCGAAATCGGGCACGCCTGCAGATCCTCGAGCACCCGCACCGACTTCATCTCGCCCGTATCGTCCAACCCGTAGCCGGTCTTGGCTTCAATCGTCGTCGTGCCGTGCCGCAGACACCGCAGCAGCGTGTTCTTGGCCTGCAGTTCCAATCGCCGCGCCGGCAGATTCCGCACATTCCGCACCTGCGCCTGCAACCCCTCCCGCAGCAACCCGCTCTGCTCGAGCGAGGCCCCCATCACGTGCCGCTCAAACTCTTCGACGCGCGAAGGTCCGCTCACCAGCATCGTATGCGGGTCGACAAATCCAGGCATCACCACGCACCCATCGGCGTCGATCACTTCGGCGCCCCGCGCCTCGGCCAGATTCTCAATCCGGCGCCCCGGACCCACCGTTACAATCCGCTCATCCTGGATCAGCACCGCGCCATCCGGCACCAATCCCAGATCACTCATCGAATCAATCCGCCGCGGCGCCGCAATTCCGCGCAGCGTCAATAACTGCCTGGCTCCACGAACCAGAATTTTTCTAGCGGACATAAACATCTCCGCAGAGGCACTGCGCTGAGGATTCCAGGCAGGAATATCCACGTCTCGGCAAACTGATCAGCTGACGGGACGCACCGGGGGAGTGTGCTGGACCCATGACTATTGGTACTGGATGTCTGAGGGCAGCATAGCACAAACAATTGTTTTCCTGTTATTAATGTTGATTAATTTTATCTTTTTATTTGAATTCTGCCCCCAGGTGGAACGCCAGCGCCGCCCGCTGCGCCAAGTAATCGTAACGCGCCGCCGCTTGCTGCAGCTCCGCCGCCGTGCGGGCCAACTGCGCCTGACTCACCTCCACAATCGAACTCAATCCCAGTTCATACCGCGCCTGCGCGAGCTCAAATGCCTGCACGCTCCGCGCCCGCAGTTGTTCGGTCAGCTCCCTCCGCTCCGCCGCCGTGCGAACGTTCAACCACGCCACGGTCACATCCCGCACCACCCGGTTCTCCAACTCCTGCACCCGCTGCTCTGCCGCCCTCGCCCGCAGTTCCGCCTCCCGGCGCCGCGCCGAAAACATCCCGCCGTTCAGGAAATTCAGATTTACCACCACTCCGGCCGCCGCATAGTAGCTATGCTCAATCCCCGCCACATGCAGCGGCGTCACCCCCGCCGCCCCAACCGCGGTCACCGTTGGCTGGGTCAACCGCCCCTCGGCGGCCAGCAGCCGCTGTGCGGCCTCCCGCTCCAGCCGCCGCGCCGCCAGTTCGGGCCGCTGCCGCAGCGCCTCGGGTAGCAACTCCTTCACCGCCGCCGGTAGCGGCGCCAGCGCGGGTGGCTCGGCCAGCGAATACGCCGCCGGTTCGCGCATCCCCATGGCCGCAGCCAGATCAGCCGCCGCCCCCTGCGCCTCGTTCTCCGCCTGCGCCACGAGCAGTTTGGCCTCAGATACCGCAACCTGCGCAAAGCTCAAATCGAGTCCCGACTTGAGATTCGCGTTCGTCATCGCGGTCACCTGCTCAAGGACCAGTTCCCGCGCCGCCACCGTCTGCTCGGCCACGCGCAGAACGGCCTGCGCGCGCAGGCCGTTCAAATACGCCTGGCGCACCTGCAGCAGCACCTGCGCGCGCGTCGTGTTGGCGTTTTCCTTTTCGCTCCGAGCCCGCGCCTCGGCGCCCTGCGCGAGCAGCTTCGTCCGGCCGCCGTCGTAGAGCAGCTGGTTGAAGTTGCCGCCCATACCGAGCCGGCTGAAGATAATCGGATTCTGCAGTTGGCCCGCCGCAATCCGGGCGCGGTCCGTGGCGCCGGTCCCGCTGGCCGCCCCCCCAATCTGGGGCGCCAGCGCACTGCGCACCTGCCGCGGTGTCTCGGCCTGCGCCGCGGCCGTCAACTCCGCGGCCGCCACTCCCGGATGGCGCCGTAGCGCCTCCGCCTCGGCCTCGGCCAGCGTCAGCACGGCCGGCTGTCCGAAACAGGCCGGAATGGTCAACCACAGCATCCACAGCCGCGTCATTGCCCCTCCTCCGCCTTCACCCGGTAAGCCAGCAGGTAGGCGGCCGGGACTAGAAACAACGTCACCACCAGCGAAGCCAGCAGTCCGCCGATAATCGCCTGCGCCAGCGGTGCATAACTCTCCGTACCGGCTCCCATCTTGGCCGCCATCGGCGCCAGACCCAGCACCGTGGCCAGCGAAGTCATCAGGATAGGGCGCAGCCGGGTCCGCGCCGCCGCGGCAATCGCTTCGGCTGTTTCATACCCCTCACCCCGCAGCTTGTGCGCGAAGTCCACCAGCAGAATCGAGTTCGAAACCACAATGCCCACCATCATCACCACGCCCATCAGCGACATGACGTTCAACGTCGTATCCGCCGCGTACAGCAGCACCACCACCCCGCCCAGCCCCGGCGGCACCGCCAGCAGAATCAGCAGCGGGTCCAGAAACGACCGGAACTGGGCCACCAGCACCAGGTACAGCAGCGCCACCGCCAGCACCAACCCGCCCCCAAAACTCGTGAAGCTTTGCCGCATCCCCTGCACCACCCCGCGTAGATCGATGCGGACGTTTCCCGGCACCTTCTCCCGGGCCACGATCTCTTCAATCCCGGCCGCCACACGGCCCAGATCTTCGTTGTCCAGGTTCACGTAAACATCCACCACCCGCCGCAGCTGATACCGGTCGATCTCCGTGGGCGCCTCCACCTTCCGCATCTGCATAATGGCATCGAGCCGCGCCGGATCGTTCGCCTTGGTTCCGTGCAGCGGAATCGAGCGCAGGTCATAGAGCGACCGGATCCGGTCTTCCGGGTACTGCACCGTCAGCAGATAATCAAGGCCGCTCCGCCGGTCGGTCCAGAAGCTTGGGGCGATCATCTGCGAGGAGGTCAGCGCGGTGATCACATTCTGCACCACCTCCCGCTGCGTCAGGCCGAGCTGCGCCACCCGCTGCCGGTCAAAATCCAGGCGCAGCGCCGGCGCGTCGATGTCCTGTGGAATGAAGGCATCGCTCACCCCGGGAAGCTGCCGGATCTGCCCCGCCAACCGGTTGGCGATGGCAAAATCGAGCCGCAGATTCGAACCCGAAACCTGCACGTCGATCGGCGCCGGCAGCCCCATGTTGACAATCGAATCGACCAGGCCCCCGGCCTGAAAGTAAATCGCGATATGGGGCAGTTCCCTCCGCAGGCGCGCGCGGACGCGGCGCATATACTCAAAACTGCTCGTCCGGTGGCCTGGGCGCAGACTCACCTGCACGAAACCCGTATTCTGACCCGCGTTCGGTGAGTACATAGCCGCAAAGTCCGGCACGTTACCCAGGTTCGACACCAGAATATCGAGCTCCTCCGGCGCCACCTCTCCCCGGATGATGTTCTCAATCCGCTCGGTCTCCCGCTCGGTCGCCGCCAGATTCGACCCCGCCGGCGTCTTCAGCGAAATGACAAACTGCCCCGGGTCGGTGCGCGGAAAGAAGCTCACACCCAGCCGCGGCGCCAGCGCCCCGGCCGCCGCGCAGCCCACCAGCAGCACCACCAGCCACCTCGCCGGCCGCCGCAGCGCCGTCGCGGCCACCGCCGCCCCGTAGGCGCCCAGCAGCGCCGCGAAGCGCCCGTCAAACCAATCGAGAAAACGCCCGGCCCAGCCGCGCCGCCCGCCGTGACCGTGCGCTGGCGTCCGCAAATACCTGGCGCAAAACAGCGGCACCACCGTGAGCGCCACCAGATAAGACGCCAGCAGCGAGATCACCACAGCCAGCGCCAGCGCCGTAAACAGGTACCGGCTCACCCCGTACAGAAACAGCACCGGAAAGAACACTATCGCCGTCGTGAGTGTTGAAGCCAGCACCGGCAGCGCCACCTCGTTGCCCCCCATCTCGGCCGCCTCCTGCGGGCTCTTGCCCATCTCGAGGTACCGGTAGATGTTTTCAAGCACCACCACCGAGTTGTCAATCAGCCGCGAAAAGGCCAGCGCCAAGCCCCCCAAAATCATCGTGTTCACCGTACTGCCAAAGGCGCCCAGCACGAGAAAAGTAGCCAGCGCCGACAGCGGTATTGAGAGCATCACCGCCGCCGTCGCCCGCAGGTTACCGAGAAAGATCAGAATCATCAGCGAGGTCAGGAACAGTCCCAACCCGCCCTCGTGCAGCAGGTTCTCAATCGCTTGCTTGACGAACACCGACTGGTCAAACACCACCGACGATCGCACGCCCGCCGGCACATCCGTCAGCTTGGGCAGCGCCGACCGCGTGTTGTCCACCACCGCAATCGTGTTCGAATCGCCGCCCTGCTTGAGCACCGGCAGATAGACGCTTCGCTGCCCATCCACCCGCACCACGTTGACTTGAATCTGCTCGGCGTCCTTGGCCTGGCCGATGTCGCCCACCGTCACCGTCGCCTGGTCCCGCCCGGTCTTCAATGGAATCCCGTCGATCTCGCTCATCGCGTCCACCTGCGCGTTCGTGTAGAGCGGATAGTTCATCGGCCCCACCCGTACCTCGCCCGCCGGCAGAATCAGATTCGCCTCGTTCACCGCCCGCACCACATCCATCGGGCTCAGTTGGTGCGCCTCCAGCTTCAACGGATCCACGTAGATCATCACCTGCCGGTACTTGCCGCCAAACGGCATGGGCAGCGAGGCGCCAGGCACGTTCGCCAGCTGCGTCCGGATCGTGTACTGCCCAACATCCCGCAGCTGCGTCTCGGTCACCCCACCGGCACTCTTGAGCGCAATCAGACACACCGGCAGCGACGAGGCATCGAACTTCAACACAATCGGCGGCAGAGTTCCCGGCGGCAGCCGCCGCAGATTCGCCATGGCCAGATTCGAAATGTTCGACGCCGCCGCATCCGGGTTCGTGCCCGGCTGGAAGTACACCTTGATCAACGACACCCCGGCCAGCGACCGGGACTCCACATGGTCCACGCTCGACGCCAGGGTAAAGAAGCGCTCAAAACGCCCCGTGATGTTCGATTCAATCTGCTCGGGCGGCATCCCGGAATAGAAGGTCGCCACGACGACCACCGGAATATGAATCGGCGGAAACAGATCCACCGGCATGCGCACCACGCTCACCCCGCCCACCAGGGCGCAGATCAGACACAGCACGATAATCAGATACGGGTTGCGGATTGCAAAGCTCGCCATGCGTTGTTCCTATTTCGCCAGCGGGCGAGGCTCCACCGTCTGGCCCGTTTTCAAATCTCCGCGGTTGCCGATCACCACGCGATCCCCTTCGTTCAACCCGGAGACCACCTCCACCCACTCCGGCGTCTCCAGACCCAGCCGCACCTCCCGCATCTCAATCTGGTTATTGGCGTTCACAATCGCCAACTGCTGCCGCGCCTCGCTCCCGTTCGCCCCCGCCGCGCGAATCGCTTGAATCGGAATGGCCAGCGCGCCCGCATGGGCTTCGAGCGTAATGGTCGCGTAGGCATACATGCCCGGCTTAAGCGTGTAGCCCGGGTTCGGTACGTCCACCTCCGTCTCCATGCTGCGGGTACTCCGGTTGAGCATCCCCGTAAAGCGCATCACCCGTCCCTGCACCACGCTCGCAACCGCGTCCACCCGCACCTCCACCGGCGCCCCCACCTTCACACGCGACACAATCGACTCCGGCACCGGCAGCACGAGTCGCAGCCGATCCACCTGCGACAGCCGGATCAATGGCTTGCTCCCGCCCTGCACCATCGCCCCGGGCGACTCGTAGCGCTGCGTCACCACCCCGGCAAACGGAGCTGTCACTTTGGTGTATTGCGTCATCGCCAGCACCCGCAGCCCGGCCGCCTCGCTTACCCTCACCTGCTCCTGCACCGCCGCGAGCGTCGCCTTCGCCGTCGCCACCTGCGCCGCCGCCTCCTGCAGCCGCGCCGCCACATCATCGATCTCCTGCCGCGCAATCAGGTTCGGCCGCTGCTTGGCCACCGCCGCCAGCCGGTCGTAGGACAGCTGGCGGATCCGCAGCGTCGCCTCCGCCCGCGTCACCTCGCTCTCCGCCCGCACGACTTCCAACTCGCTCCGCTTCCGGACCGCCTGCGCCTGCGCCAACTCCTGCTGCAACTCCGGCACCTCCAACTGCGCAATCAGCTGCCCCGGCCGCAGTACATCGCCAATCTCCACCGGCATCGTCTTCACGTAGCCCGCAATCCGGGAGTTCACGTCGATCTCCTGCCAGGGGCGGAACTCGGCCGCCATCTCCCACTCCCGCGCCAGGTCCTCCCGCAGCACCGGCGCCACGCTCACGGCCACCGGCGGAGCCGGCCCCGCCGCGGCTGGCGACCCCGGTCGCGGCGCGCAGCCCGCGCCCAACAACACCAATACAGAAAGAACACTTCGCATCAACCTTCCATTCTTTCCGCCCGGGCCGGCCAACGGAATCCCCTCCATCCCGTATCTTTTCCGGCGTCTAGACTGTAGGGTATGAGAAATCGCACTTGGCCGGTCGTCCTGTTCGGCCTCGGCTGCCTGCTCGGCCTCATCGCCTGGCCCGGCTGGGTCATGCTCCAGCGCATGCAGCGCCTCTTTGCCGAAACCGCCCGTCTGCAGGAGCGTCTCGCTGCCCGCCAGCAGGCCATACAAGCCGTGAACGAGCGGATTCATTACTCCTCTATCGTCCTCCGCGACCACCTGCTCGACTCCGCACCCACCTCGGGCCCCCGCTACGAACAACAGTTCACCGCCAATCGCCGGGAGATCAATCGCCTGCTCCTCAGTCTCCGCAAATCCATGCCCGGCGATGGGGCCGGTCCGCTCGATCGGCTCGACCAGTACCTCAATCTCCACTACGCCTCGGCCGCCCCCGTCTTCTCCTGGACCCCCGCGGAGAAACACCTCCGAGGCACTTACTTTCTTCGCATGCAGCCGCGTCCACGCCGCGATGACCTCCTCGCCATCTCCCGCGAGGTCGCCAGCCTCAGCGCCGCCGCCTACGAACGCCAGGCGCAATCGCTCGACCGGGAACAACAAGCCTTTCGCGACGAAACCCGAACTTTGATTGCCTTCGCTCTCGCCATCGGCGCCCTCATCACCGTGGGCGCCGTCTGGCGCATCCGTCACCTCGAAGCCGCCCGGATCCAATCCGAACAGCAACTCCGGGAACTCTCCGCCCGCGTCATCCGCGCCCAGGAGGACGAACGCCGCCACCTCTCCCGGGAGCTCCACGACGAGGTCGGCCAGATGCTCACCGGACTCCGTCTGGAACTCGGCGCCCTCGAACGCTTCCGCTCCGACCCCGACCAGTTCCGTCCCCACCACCAGGAAGCCAAGGAACTCACCGAACAGACCATGCGCATGGTTCGCAACCTCGCCGTGGGACTGCGCCCGTCCCTGCTTGATGATCTCGGTCTCGCCCCGGCCCTCGAGGCCCAGGTACGCGACTTCAACCGCCGCGGCAGCAGCTGCGCCCAACTCAATATCACCGGTCCCACGGCCGACGTCCCAGAAGCCCATCGCACCTGCGTCTATCGGCTGTTGCAGGAGGCGCTCACCAACTGCGCCCGCCATGCCCGGGCACGCCAAGTGCACGTGCAACTCACCGCCTCCCCCTCCCGCCTCGCCCTCACCGTCGAAGACAACGGCGCCGGCTTTGACGCCGCCCGCCGGCGCGGCCTCGGCCTCATCGGCATGGAAGAGCGCGTCCGCGAACTCGGCGGCCGCCTCGTCGTCGAGTCCGTCCCCGGCGCCGGCACCCGGCTCCGCGCGGAAATCCCCCTTGCCCAGCCGGTGGCCGCCCTATGATTCGGGTCCTCGTGGCCGACGACCATGGCGTCGTCCGCAAAGGCCTCCGCCTCGTTCTCAGCGAAGATCCCGGCCTCGAAATCGTCGGCGAAGCCTGCGACGGCGAACAGGCCGTGGCCATGGCCGAAACCCTCGCGCCCGCCGTGGTCATCCTCGATGTCGCCATGCCCAAACGCAATGGCCTGCAGGCCGCCGCGCTCATCACCCGCTCCTGCCCCCACACCGCCATCCTCATGCTCAGCATGTACTCCGACGAAGAGTACCTGCTACGCGCCATTTCGGCCGGCGCCAAAGGCTACCTGCTCAAAGACTCCGCCGAACCGGACCTCATCGCCGCCGTCCGCGCCGTCGCCGCCGGCAAGCCATTTTTCACCCCCGTCCTCAACGAAGCCCTCGTGGCCAGCTACGTCCGCAAGATCCAAACTGATGGCCTGGGCGACCCCTACGACGCGCTCACCGAACGCGAAAAAGAGGTGCTGCAACTCCTCGCCCACGCCAAAACCAGTAAGGAGATCGCCGCCCAACTCCAACTCAGCCTCCACACCGTCGAAACCCATCGCACCAACCTCATGCAGAAACTCGGCCTGCACTCGGCCGCCGAGGTGGTCCTCTACGCCGCCCGCAAAAAGCTGCTCGTCTAGGCGCGGCGCTATAATTCCCCCATGCTCCGTCTCCTGGGCTCCGCCCTGCTTCTCGCCGCCGCCACCTTCGCGCAGGACTACGACCTGCTCCTGCAGGGCGGCCGCGTCATCGACCCCAAAAGCCGCCTCGACGCCCCCCGCGACATCGCCATCAAAGCCGGCAAAATCGCCGCCATCGAACCCTCCATCCCCGCCAACCGCGCCCGCCGCGTCCTCGACGTCCGCGGCCTCCTCATCACCCCCGGACTCATCGACCTCCACGTCCACGTCTACTACTCGGCCGGCAACCCCGGCTCCTGGGCCGGCGACAACAGCATCCCGCCCGATGTCCTCAGCTTCCGCACCGGCGTCACCACCATGGTCGACGCCGGCTCATCCGGCTGGCGCAACTTCGAACACTTCAAGGTCACCGTCCTCGACCGCGCCCGCACCCGCGTCCTCGCCTTCATCAACATCGCCGGCCACGGCATGATCAGCGACCTCACCGAACAGGACGACTTCAACCCCGACGCCATCGTCAAACTCAAAGCCAAGTACCCCGATGCCATCGTCGGCGTCAAATCCGCTCACTACCGCCGCCCCGATTGGGAGTCGGTCGACTCCGCCGTCGAGGCCGGCAAAAAGGGCAACATGCCCGTCATCGTCGACTTCGGCTACTTCCTGCCCGAACGGCCCTACCACCAGCTCGTCGGCGAACACCTCCGCCCCGGTGATATCTCCACCCACGCCTACCGCGGCCCCGTGCCGTGGACCGACGACAAGGGCAAAGTCTATCCCTATCTCAAAGCCGCCCGCGCGCGCGGCGTCCGCTTCGACGTCGGCCACGGCGGCGGCAGCTTCGTCCTCCGCAGCGCCGCTGCCGCCATCAACGACGGCTTCTATCCCGATACCATCTCCTCCGACCTCCACACCGGCAGCATGAACGGCGCCTTCATGGATATGCCCTCGCTCATGTCCAAACTCATGGCTCTCGGCATGCCCCTCCACGAAGTCATCCGCGCCTCCACCTGGACGCCCGCCGAAGTCATCCGGCGCCCCGAACTCGGCCATCTCACCGTCGGCGCCGAAGCCGATATCGCCGGCCTCCGGCTCATGGACGGCGACTTCGGCTACTACGACAACAACGGCGGCCTCGTCCGTTCGAAGCAGCGCCTGTTCTGCGAAGTCACCATCAAAGGCGGCGCCATCGCCTGGGACTACAACGGCCGCCAGGGCCGCGACTTAGATCGGAAGAGCAC
>JADCJL010000141.1 GCA_020247055.1 Acidobacteriaceae bacterium
CCAAGAACATCCCCGTGGCCATTCGCGGCAACGCCGCGACCCCGGGAGAAGAGGCGCCGCGGCGCTTCCTCTCCGTGCTGTGCGACGGCGAACCGCCGGCGTTTACCCGCGGGTCGGGCCGGCTGGAGCTGGCCAACGCCATCGCCGATGCGCGCAACCCGCTCACGGCGCGCGTGGCCGTCAACCGCCTCTGGCAGCACCATTTCGGCCAGGGGCTGGTGCGCTCGCCCGGCAACTTCGGCCAACTGGGCGATCGGCCGACCCACCCCGAACTGCTCGACTATCTCGCCGCGCGGTTCGTTGCCCAGGGCTGGTCGCTCAAGGCTATGCACCGCGAAATGCTGTTGACCGAGGCCTATCAGCGCTCTTCGGCCGCTTCGCCCGCGGCGCGCGAGAAGGATCCGGACAATCTGCTGCTCTCGCACTCCAATGTGCGCGAACGCCTCGATGCGGAATCGCTGCGCGACGCGATTCTGGCCGTGGCCGGGACGCTCGACCGCACCGTGGGCGGCGCGCCGGCGCCCTTCGACGACAAGCACCGCCGGCGGACGCTCTACGTCACCGTGAGCCGGTCGAAACCGGACCGGACGCTGGCCGCCTTCGATTTTCCTGATCCCAATGCGGCGGCCGACACGCGCATGGTGACGGTCGGGCCCATGCAGCGGCTGTTCTTCATGAACGCGCCGTTTGTCGCCGCTCAAGCCAAGGCGCTCGCCGCCCGGCTCACCGGGCCGGATGCCGCGCGGATCGCCGCGGCTTATGAACTGCTCTACGGCCGGCCCGCCACCGCCGAAGAGGTGAAGCTGGGCCTGGCCTTTGTGCAGGGCGAGCCGGCGCGCTGGCCGCAATACGCGCAGGTGCTGCTTTCGGCGGCCGAATTCAGTACGATCCAATGAGGATTCCCGTGGATAGACGAACAGCGATTTCGATGCTCGGCGCCGGTTTCGGAGCCGTCGGCCTGGCCGGGACGGTGGAGCAGAAGCCCCACTTTGCGGCCAAGGCCAAACACGTCATTTTTCTTTTTCTGAACGGCGGCGCCTCGCAGGTGGACACCTTCGACCCGAAGCCCGAGTTGACCCGCCTGCACGGCCAGCCGCTCCCCGGCAAGAAACTGCCCACCGACTCGGCCACCGGCAACCTGATGAAGTCGCCGTTTGCGTTCAAGAAATGCGGCCAGAGCGGTATTGAGGTCTCTGAGATCTTTCCGCGCGTGGGCGCCCTGATCGACGACTTTGCGGTCATCCGCAGCTGCTATGCCGATAACGGCAACCACGGGCCATCGCTGATGCTCATGAATACCGGCCATCAGCTGGCCGGGCGCCCTTCGATGGGCTCCTGGATCTCCTACGGCCTCGGGACGCTGAATCAGAATCTGCCCGGCTTCATTGCGCTCTGCCCCGGCTATCCGGTGATGGGCCCGCGGCTATGGTCGTCCGGCTTCCTGCCTAACCTGCACCAGGGGACCTATGTCCCGAACAACGAGCGCACCCCCGAAAAGCTCGTCCAGAACATCCGCAACGCCTCGCTGACGATCGACGATCAGCAGCGGCAACTGGGGCTGCTCGACCGTCTCAACCGTCTGTATCTGGGCCGCTCGGAGGGGCGGCCGCAGTTGGCGGCCGGGGTGGAGGCGATGGAGGTGGCTTTCCGGATGCAGATGGAAGCCCCGGAGGCTTTTGACCTCGCCAAGGAGAAGCCCGCGACGATTGAGCGCTACGGCGACGACGACTTCGGCCGTGGCTGTCTGCTCGCCCGCCGCCTCGTCGAACGCGGGGTGCGCATGGTGCAGGTCTACTTCGGCAACTCGCAGCCGTGGGACAGCCACGAGGACATCAACTCGCACCGCGGCCTGTCGCGCATTGCCGACGCGGCCATCGCCTCGCTGGTCGAAGACCTGAAGGCCCGCGGTCTGTTCGATTCGACGCTGCTGATTGTCGGCACCGAGTTTGGCCGGACTCCGATGATTCAAAGCGCCGGCCAGCTGCGCATCAATCAGGGGCGGGACCACAACGTGCACGCCTTCACGACGCTCCTGGCCGGCGGCGGCATCAAGGGCGGTATCGCCTACGGCGCCACGGATGATTTCGGCTACCGCGCTGTCGAAAAGCGCGTGCACCCGCACGATCTGCAGGCGACCGTGCTCCATCAACTGGGGCTCGACCATAAGCGCCTGACTTACCGCTACAGCGGCCGCGACTTCCGGCTGACGGACGTAGCGGGGAACGTGATCAAAGACATTCTGGCCTGACGGCTATACTGGACAGAAACCCATGAGCTGGAGCTATTTGGAAGACGCAAGCGGCGCGCACGGTCACGCCGATCGAATCTGTGTGCCGGCCGACGAAGCCGAACTTTTGGCGATGCTGGCCGAAGCCCGGGCGGCGGCGGCCCCGGTGACCATTGCCGGGGGCGGCAGCGGGCTGACGGGTGGGCGGGTGCCCTCCGGCGGCTGGCTGATTTCGATGGAGAAGTTCCGGCGCATGGATATCGGCGCGGGCAAGGCCACGGTGGGAGCGGGGGTGACGCTGCAGGATCTGCACGCGGCGGCCAAGAGCTCCGGGCAGTTCTATCCGCCGGACCCGACCGAGACGATGGCGTTTCTGGGCGGGACGATTGCGTGTAACTCCTCCGGGTCGCGCAGCTTTCTGTACGGGGCGACGCGCCGGTGGGTGGAGCGACTGCGCGTGGCGCTGGTCGACGGAACGGTGCTGGATGTGCGGCGGGGCGAGGCGATCGATTTTGCCGTCCCGGAGATTCCGCAGCCACCGACCAAGAAACATTCGGCGGGCTACGCGCTGCGGCCGGGCATGGACTGGGTGGATCTGTTTGTCGGCTCGGAGGGGACGCTGGGCATCGTGATGGAGGCCGACGTCAAACTGCTGCCCAACCCCAAGGAACTCCTCAACGGCATCGTGTTCTTTCCAACCGACGAGGCGGCGCTCGACGCCCTCGACGCCTGGCGGAGCGTGGCGGGCCTGCGCATGCTGGAGTATGTCGACGACCCGGCGCTGCGCATGATCGCGCAGCGGTACCCGGACCTGCCGGCGACGGCGATGGCGGCGTTGATTGTCGAGCAGATTGTCGAGTCCAACGACGATCTGGACGCCTGGGTGGACCGCCTCGAGGAGCAGGGAGCGTTAACCGAGCAGAGCTGGTTTGGCTCCTCCGACTACGACCGTGAGCGGTTCCGAAAGTTCCGGCACGCGCTGCCGGAGACGGCCCTGGCGATTTCGCAGCGGAACGGATTTCCTTCGCTCGGGACGGATTTTTCGGTGCCGGTGGACAAGAACCGGGAGATGATGGCCAACTACCGGGCGCACATGGACCAGATCATGCCGGGGCACTACTGTATTTTCGGGCACATGGGCGATGGGCATCCGCATGTGAACATGCTGCCGGCCTCGCAGACCGAGTACGATGCCGGGATGCAGGCCTTGGAGGTTTTTGCCCGGCAGGCGGCCGCCCTGGGCGGGAGCGTATCGGCCGAGCATGGTCTTGGCAAGAAGAAAGCTCGATTTCTGCCGATTCAGTACAGCCCCGAGCAGATTGCATCGATGAAGGCCGTCAAGCGGCGATTAGACCCCGATTGGCGCCTCGGGCAGGGCACCTTCTTCCCGCAGTAAGGTCGAACCGGAGCTACTCCGGATCGACCGCCGTCCACTCTTTTTCAAGCAGACGGGAGTATTCGCCGGAGGCGTAGAGTTCAAACTGAAACTCGTGGGCGTTGATGGCAGGATGCGGAGCCAGCGAGAGGTAGCAGGCATAAAGCTGGTCCGCGTAGCGAAAGTACTGCCGAATGAACTCATCGGTGAGTTCGGTCCGGGTAGGAACCTCCGAGAAGATGCTGTTGATGCCGAGGGCGCGAGAAAAGATGGCGCGGTAGTCCGCCACTCCCCATTTGCGGAGCTTGGTCTTCACCGACTCCGGCGGGTCTTCGACGAGAAGGGCAGCAAAGCTCTGCGCCTTAACGTTTCGCTGCTTGAGCGCCGACTCCCGGTTCACGAGGTCCATACACTGTTCGAGCCACCGGGTCAGGTCCTTGCCCACGTAAAACAACATCCGGATCTCGCAAAAGCGGCCATCGAGCAGGCGCCGATCGAGCTCCTCCGCACTGAACTCGCTGTTGGGCAGCAGTCCCTGCAACATCATGCTGGCGCGGGAACTCTCGACGAGCCGGGTGGGACCGCTGGAGTCAGCAAACGGGTGAAGAATCAGCGGGGGCATCTTCCAGGGATGCTTACCCGGTTCGGTCAGTTGGGAGGGGAGTTCAGACACGATGAGTCTATAGTTCCTTCTTTCCTTATCTGATCGGTTGGCGGGCCCCAATGTATTAGGGGCTGGCCTATTTTCTTGCCGTTAACAGTACCTTTACGGTGACAGTTTGGCCGTTGCGGAGTACCGTGACATCGACTTGGTCGCCCGGTTTTTTGGTGCGGAGCAGGACCGTGAAGTCCATGAGGTTGCTGATGTCCTTGCCCCCGAATCCGATCATGATATCACCGGCCTTGAGGCCAGCCACGGCGGCCGGGGAGCCGTCCCGGACGTCGGCGAAGCGGACGCCCTTGGGAGGCTCGGCGAAATCGGGGATGGAGCCGAAGTAGGGGCCGTAGCCGCTCGCGCCGCCGCTGACGGAGCCGACCGCGCCGGAGTGGGCGCTCTGCGGCGGCAGGACGCGAACGTATTGGGGCTTTTCCGCAGCGAGCAGCTGGCCGGCGACGTCGCCGACGTAGCTGACGAGCTTGACGGCGTCGGCGGTGTTGATTTTATCCCAAGTATCGGAGGGTTTGTGGTAGTCGGCGTGGAGGCCGGAGAAGAAGAAGAGAACGGGCACCTGTTTGGTGGTGAAGCTGGTGTGGTCGCTGGAGCCGTAGCCGGCCGTTTCCGAGGTGTCGAACTTGAGGCCGCGGTCCGGGGTGGCGGCGAGGAGGTTCTTGAAGGTGGTGCCGGTGCCGCTGCCGCCGACAAAGACGCGGTTCTCTTTGACGCGGCCGATCATATCCATATTGATCATGGCGACGGCCTTTTCGAGGGGGAGTTGGGGGTTGTTGACGAAGAAGCTGGAGCCGAGCAGACCGAGCTCTTCGCCGGCAAAGGTCATAAAGAGCACGCCGCGACGGCGGTTGGGCAGGGCGGGAAGGCGTTTGGCGAGTTCGATGACGCCGGCGGTGCCGCTGGCGTTGTCGTCGGCGCCGTAGTGCGGTTTGCCCGCCGCGTTGGGAGCCATTGAAAACTGCTGGCCGAGGCCGAGATGGTCATAATGGGCGCCGATGACGACGAACTCGTCGGTCTGGCCGGGGAGGTAGCCGACGACGTTGCGGACCTGACGGACTTGGCGCGACAGGTCCGCCTGGAGGGTGATGGCGACGTTGGGGAGGGGTTGGGAGCGGGGTTTGAGGTCGGCGTCGATACCGGCGTGGAGGTCACGGAGCTTGAGGCCGGCGGCGGCGAAGAGCTTTTCGCCCTGTTCGCCGTTGAGCATGAGGGCCGGGATGCCGGCGTTGGCGGGGCCGGCGTTCTTGGCGAATTTCTCGACCTCGCCGTAACCGGACGAGAGGACATCGGAGAGGACGATGGCGGCTTTGGCGCCGTGGAGTTTGGCGTTGGTGACCTTTGAGTCAAACTGGGCGTGGCGGGTGTAGACGCGGCCGTTGAAGGTGGCTTTATCGTCGGTTTCCTGCGGTTCGCGACGGAACATGACAACGACTTTGTCGCGCACATCGATGCCGGCATAGTCGTCGTAGTTATATTCGGGGGCGGTAATGCCGTAGCCGACGAAGACGGCGGGGCCGCTGTAATCGCCGCTGCCGGACATATTCAGAGGGACGAAGTCGTCGTTGAACTTGAGGGGGAGCTTCTTGCCCTGGAGCGTGAGGGAGAGGCGGTTTTTGCGGCCCAGTTTAGCTTCCGTGGTGACGGGGAAGCGCTGGAAGTAAGACCCGGCTACGGGCTGCAGACCGGCTTCCTTGAACTGGCGGGCGATGTAGTCGGCGGCCTGTTCGAGTTCGGGGGTGCCGGTGCCGCGGCCTTTGAGCTTGTCCGAGGCGAGGAACTTGACGTGGGAGAGATAGGCGTCTTCGGCCGCGCTGGCGGCGGGCGGCGGGGCGGCCCACAGGTGGGCGGCGAGGAGAGAGAGAGCAAGAATACGCATGGGAGTTAGTTGAGAGGCGAGGGGAGCTTGAGTTCGCAGCCGCAGTTTTCGCCGGCGTTTTTGGCCGTTTTCTGGTACTCGATCTCGAATTCGATGATCTGTTTGAGCTGTTCCCAACTGACGCTGCCGGCCAGACGGCGACCGTTGACGAAGACGGTGGGGGTGGAGTTGATTTCTAGGGCGCGGCCTTCGGCGAAGTTGCGGGTGACTTCGGCTTCGGTGGCTTTCGCGTCGAAGCACTGGAGCAGGGCCGGGACGTCGAGTTTCTGGTCGACGCCGAAGCCTTCGAGGCGGGAGCGGAGGTTTTCAAGGGTGGTCTGCTCCTGGTTGGCGAAGATCCAGTCGTGAAAGTTCCAGAACTTGTCCATCTCCTGACGGAAGACGCAACGGCCGGCGATGGCGGCGGGTTTGGCCCAGTTGTGGATCTGCTCGAGGGGGAAATCTTTAAAGTAGACCCGGATGTTTTTCGAGAAGGCCGTGGTGAGGTTGTCGCGGATCATCTTGGCTTCCTGCTTGCAGTAGGGGCATTGGAAGTCGGAAAAGATGACGACGACGACCGAGGCGCCGGGGGTGCCGTAGCCGGGTTGGAGGTCGGTCTTGAGGAGATCGAGATCCTTCTTAAATGGGTTCTGGGCGGCCTGAAAGACGGTGCCCTGGATGACCTGAGCGCCGTTCTTGGAGACATAGAACTGCTGGGATTGGCGGGCGGCGCCGAGCGAGCCGGTGACGGTGACCGAAAGGAGACCGTCGATGGGGGCGGGGACGGGATCGGAGATGGTGACGTGGATCTGGCTGTTCCAGACGTAGAGATGGCGGATGTAGGCCTCCATCGTCGGCTTGTCGAGGAACGATTTTTGAGGGGCCGGAGATTGGGCCAGTGCCGCCGAAGCAAGCGTGAGCGCGAGGAGGGCCTTCATGGCTTTCATTTTAGAGCATAGGGGATTCCCGCTCCTTACTGAAAGTCTCGGTCGGCAGTTTGCAAAGGGAACGCCGTCTCAGTAGCATGGCGGGATGCCGTTGCGAGGATCAGAGCCTGTGCCGCGCTGGCTTCGGCCTGTCCTGCTCGCCGCGCTGGCCGTCGTGGCGGTGCTGGCCTGGCAGGCGCTGACGGTGCGGGCGAACTACGGAGGGAACTGGACCGGCCTGTTTCGGACCGGCGCCGCCATGCCGATGCCCCCCGGTTGGTCGGCGGGCGTGCAGCGGAGCGTTCATCCGATCGGCTACGACGGGCAGTACTACCTGATTCTGGCCCACGACCCGTTTCTCCGCAACGGCGCCGCCGATTACCTCGATATTCCCGCCCTGCGCGCGCGCCGGATCCTGCTTCCGCTGCTGGCCTGGACCATCGCCGGCGGGCGGGGCGAACTCGTCGCCGGGGTGTTCATCGCGCTGATTCTCGCGGCCGTTTTTGGCGGGGTCTACTGGTTGAGTCTCCTGTTTGCGCGCCGGGGGTGGCCCGCGTGGTACGGACTGCTCTTTCTGCTCATCCCGGCCACGGTGATCGGGATCGATTCGATGACCGTCGACGTGGCGCTTGCGGCCCTGGCCGCCGGTTTGCTCTGGCAGGCGGAGACGGGACAGGTGGGGGCGCGGTGGGCCACGCTGGCGGCGGCGGGCCTGGTGCGGGAGACCGGCTTGCTGCTGATCCTGGCTGCGGCGATCGGCGCGGCGCGGGAGAAGCGGTGGGGGCCGGCCGCGCTCTGGCTTTCGGCGGCGCTGCCGGCGGTACTTTGGTATTTGTACCTCGATAGCCTGCTGTCCCCGGCCGCCTCGCCGCGCCTCGGTCTGCCGGCCTGGGTGCTGCACGACCTGCAGGGTGGGCTGTGGACAGCGCTATGGCAGCCGCTGCCCTATCCCACGCTCCCCCCCACGCTTCGTCTGGCCGCCCGGGCGCTGGACGCGACGGCGCTGAGCGGCATGATCGCCATCGTCCTTTACGGTGCCTGGGGCGTGCGCCGCGGAACGCCCGGGCTGGGGCGCAGCCTGCTGGCGGTGCATGTCGTGTTTGCCCTGGCCCTCCTGAGTCCCGAGTTCTGGAGCAGCGCCTACGGCTTCGGCCGCGCCATGGGTCCGCTGTTTACCGGGTTGCTGGCGGTGCAGACCAGCCGGCCCCGCCTGGCCGCCGCGGCCGCCCTGCTGGCGTTGATCGACCTGCGGATCCTGGCCGAGTACGCCGGTCAGGCGCAGGGCGTGTTGCGCTGGCTGGGGCGGTAGGCATCCGGCGCCATACTCACTCGCCCTGGCGTGGCGACGGGTCGATCCGCGTCCACGCCAGGATGTCGAGCATCGCCACGGCCGCCCCCAGATACAATCCGGCGGACCATCCGAACCGCGCGGCCACCAGCGGCGTCAACAGCGGGGCGATGCTGCCTCCCAGGTTCCCGCCGGTGTTCATCACTCCCCCCGCGGCGCCCGCCCGCCTGCCGCCCAGATTCACCGCTGCCGACCAGAACGGCACATCCGCGCTCGCCGCGAACCCGAGCGCGAGCGACAGCAGCGCCACCAGCGCGTTCGTCTCCGTCACCCCCGGCGCGGCCACCAGGCACAGGCTCGCCAGTACGAGCGAGGTGATCGCCAACGCCCGGAGCCCCGTCTTCACCCCATACGCCGCCGATAACCGGCCCGCCGCCCAGCCTCCCACCGGCATCATCACGGCCCACGCGGCAAACGGCATCGTGGCATAAAAGGCCGTCTCCGCGGGCGGCAGTTGCCGCACCTCGCCGAGGTAGTAATAGAGCCAGAAAAAGAAGATGTACTGAAAGTAGTCCACGGCCCCGTAGCCGAGGATCAGCCAGCGCAGGTTCCGGTCGGCCAGCAACTCCCGCCACGCTGCCCGGCCATCGTTCTGCCGCGCCCCGCGCTGATCCGGCACCGTGCGCCACCACACCAGCGCCAGCCCCATCGCCACCGCCCCGGCCAGGCCGAACGAGACCCGCCAGCCCAGGCGGCCCATCATCATCGAAAACAGCAGCGGCGAGATGGCGCCCCCCAAACCCGCGCCGGCATTCACGATGCCAAACACCCGCGCCTGCCGCCCAGGCGGCATCGTGACCGCGTTCATATGGCCGAGCGACGGATAGAGCGGCGCCGTAAACGCCCCCAGGCCAAACCGCAGCAGCGCCAGCGCCGGCACCACCCCGACCAGTGCACCCAACCCCGGGCTGCCGCCGAACGGCACCAGCGCCGTCAGCAGCCCCGCGCCGAGCGCGGCGACGGCCAGCACGTTGCGCGGGCCGAAGCGGTCCGACAGATGCCCGCCCGGCGTCATCAGCAGCGTATAGCTCAGCTGGAAGGCCGTGAACACCACCCCCATCGCCTCCGGCGACAGCGCGAACTCCTTCATCATGGACGGGGCGGCCACCGACAGGATGGTTCGCTCGAAGTAGCTGATCACGCTCAACGCGAACATCAGCCCGACGGCCCA
>JADCJL010000142.1 GCA_020247055.1 Acidobacteriaceae bacterium
CGCCGCGCCGGGCGGCGGCAACGCGCGACGCGGCCAATGCATCCAACGGACAGTCCTGATGTAGTATCCTCAGGATTGATAAAAATCGGCTCCCCACGCCGGAGGTATCCCTTCATGAAAACCCTTTCCCGTTTGTTGTCCCTTACCGCAGTTTCGCTGTTGTTCACGTTTGGCGCCCTGGCGCAGACGGCTTCGCTTGAAGGCGAAGTCAAAGGGGAAGACGGCAAGCCGCTCAAAGACGCCCTGATCAAGCTGACCCGCACCGATATCAAGGGCAACTACAAGGTCAAGACCAACAAGAAGGGCCAGTGGTTCCACGCCGGTCTGCCGCTGGGCACCTACGACATTGAGTGTGAAGTCGACGGCAAGGTGCAGGACACCGTCAAGGGCGTGCGGACCCGCCTGGGCGATCCGCTGCCCGTCAACTTCGACCTGTCGAAGAACGTGGCGCGGAAGCAGGCGATGGAGCAGGCGATGGCCACCGGGCAGGTGACCGAAGAGATGTCGCGCGAGATGACCAAAGAGCAGCGCGAGGCGATGGAAAAGCAGGTCAAAGAGCGCGCCGCGGCCATGGCCAAGAACAAAGAGTTGAACGACGCCTTCAACACGGGCATGGAGAACCTGAAGACGAAGAACTTCCAGGCCTCGGTCGAGGGCTTTGAGAAGGCCGTGGCGCTGGACCCGAAGCAGCAGGTAATCTTCGCCAACATGGCCGAAGCCTACATGGGCTTGGCGGGCACCAAGACGGGCGCCGAGGCTGAGGCGGCGAGCGCGAAGGGTCTCGAAGCCTACGCGAAGGCGCTCGAACTCAAGAGCGACGATGCCGGCATGCACAATAACTACGCCCTCGCGCTGGCCAAGGTGAAAAAGTATGACGAAGCGCGCGCCGAGCTCGACAAGGCCGCCGCGCTCGACCCGGCCAACGGCGGGCGCTACTACTACAACCTCGGGGCGATCCTGACCAACGTCGGCCAGCTCGAGGGCGCCGGCAGCGCCTTCAAGAAGGCGATTGAGATGGATGCCAACTACGCTGATGCCCACTACCAGTACGGTATCTATCTGGTGGGCAAGGCGCAGGTAGCGGCCGACGGGAAGATCACCCCGGTGCCCGGCACCGAGGATGCCTTCCAGAAGTATCTGCAGCTGAAGCCGGACGGTCCGTTCGCGGCGAGCGCCAAGAGCATGATTGAATCGATGGGCGCCAAGGTGGAGACCACCTTCACCAACCCGAACGCGCCGGCCCCCAAGAAGGGCACGCAGAAAAAGAAGTAACCCGCGCCGAGCGCGAAACCCGATACGATGGAGAGGCGTCCTAGCAGCAGCGGGACGCCTTTCGCCGTTTTATGATCAAAGCTCTCCTTGGCATTCTGGTTTCGATCCTCGCGGTCACGTTTCTCCGGGCCGTGATGGGATTGCTCGTCAAAGGGGCCAAGGAGGCGCTGCAGCCGGAGGAGACGGCGACGACGGCGGGCCGGAGTGCGGCCCCCGAGTCCGGCACGCGTCTGCGCAAGTGCGGCGCCTGCGGCACGTTTGCGCCGGAGACGCGCATGCTGCGGCACAGCACGCGGGAGGCGGACGTCTTCTACTGCTCGAAGGAGTGCGAGAAGCAGGCGAAGGCCTAGCGGTTGGGGCGCAGGAGCTTGGCGGCCTGGGCGTTGAGGCTGTTCAACTGGCGGAACTCCTCTTCGGCCTGCTGCACGGAGGTTTGAATACGGGAAATCTCGCCGGCGCCGGGGTCTAGCCCGAGTTGATCGGCGCGGGATTGGACGCGGAGCGAGAGCGTGCGGTACTGGTCGGTCACCTCGCGGTAGCGGCGTACCATATTGTTGAGCAGCACCTCGCGGCGGCGGTTGAGATCTTCGAGCGCGACGGCGGAACGGAGGCTCTTGGCCGCCTCCACCTCGGCCTTGCCGGCGGCCTCGCGGACGAGCTTCTCGCTGGTTTCGAGGCGGACGAGCCGTTCGTTTTTGGCCCGGAGGTCGGTTTCCGTGGCGGTGAGGACGCGTTTGGCGGAGGCGAGGGCTTCAACGGTATCGGCCAGTTCGGCGGTGAGCTTCTGGCGGCGTTCGAGCTCTTCGGCGGCGCGGGCCTCGAGAGCCGCCAGATCGTTGCGGACCGTGGAGAGCTCTTTGCGGGCCGTCTCGAGGGCGGCCTGGGTTTCGGCGATGATCCGGATGTACTCGGTGGGCAGGGCGGCCGGGGCGGGTTTGGCGAGGGCGGGGGCGGAGACGGCGCCGGTCTCGGCGGGCGGCAGGTCCGGGGCGGGGGCGGGCCGGGCGTTGCGGAGGGCGTCGAGTTGGGCGGTGAGTTCGGCGGCGCGCGCTTCGGCGGCGGCGCGGGCGCGCCGGTCCTCCACCACGCGATACAAGCCGGCGGCGGCGAGCGCCGCCACGGCCAGGACAATCAGGGGTTTCTTTCCCATCTTCATCGTTTCACCGAAAACCTTTGCCGAAAACTCATCTCACAATCCGGGGCGTTCAACGCCACGGAAAGGTTTCGCGACTTTCCCGGCGGAAGTTGCAAAAATACGCTCCAATGCTCGCGGATGCGGCGGAAGGCGCGACCGATGGCGGCGGGGATTTCGGTCAATCCCCGGCAGATGGCGGCTTCCCCGCCGGTGGCTTCGGCCAGTTGCTGCAGACCGCGCTGGTAGGCTTCGTTGATCGAGTCGACGCGATAGTGAATGTGCACGATCCAGACGGGGGTTTCGCGGGCCAGGAGGGCGCCGGTGAGTTTCTGGATCTTTTCGCGGACGAGTTGGTCGGGGAAACGGCGGCTGAGGTCGCGCGAGTCGCTCGAATTGATGACGGGGTTGGTGAAGTCTTCGCGGTAGTTGTAGATGCTGCTGTCGGTGCAGTAGAGCACGGCGACGCGGGCGGTGGTTTTGACGAGCAGCCGGTCGCCGAGTTGGGCGGCCTCTTCGACGGTGTCGAGCAGGCCGGCCTTCCCTCCCCCGGTATAGGCGTTGACGGTGGCGGTGAGCGATTCGGCGGCGCCGGTGGGATCTTCGAGCACGCGGAGACCGTCCTGGGCGCGCAGCACCGTGACCCAGGCATGGGGCGGCAGCTCTTTGAAGGCCTCGACCAGGCCCGAGCGGGCGAACTCGATGTAGGAGATGTCGCCGCTGAAGTCGAGGACGAGAAGAATGAGCAGGTCGTCCTGGGGCCCTTTGAGCAGTTCGACGCGGGCGGGCTTGCCGTCAACGGTGGCTTCGAGGGAGGACGGCTCGCCTTTGGCGACGAGAGCGGGGACGCGGATGCGGGCGAGGCCGGCGCCTTCGGGGGGAGCGAAGAGGGCGAGCAGCTGGCGGCGCGTCAAAAGCTTAACCTCAGGCCGACCTGGATGACGCGGCCGCCGCGGGAGCCGATGATGCGGCCGGCGTTGACGTTGGGCGTCGAGGCGGGGCCGATGACGGGATCGGGATCGGTCCAGTTGGCGGTATTGACGAAGTTGAAGCCGGTGGCCTGGAGTTCGAGGGCGCGTTCGGCGTCGATCGCGATGCGCTTGGTGACGGAGAGATCGTGGTTTTGGCTAGGGGGGTTGCGCAGGGTGGGATGGGTGCGCGGACCGTCGCCGAGGGTGAAGTTTTCGGGATTATCAAAGGCGGCGGGGTTGAACCAGAGCTCCGGGGAGCGTTTGGGCAGGCGCGGATTGACGCCCGGCACGACTTTGACGCGGAGCGCTTCGACGAGCGCGCCGGTGTTGTTGAACTGCGGGCGGAGGGCGATGGGTTCGCCGCTCAGCAGGGTGGTCATGCCGCTGATGGACCAGCCGTCGACCAGGTAACGGCGCCAGTCGTTGTAAGCCAGCAGCGACTTTTTCGACCCGATGGGCAGCTCGTAGGCGTAGGAAAGGGAGAGGCGCTGGGGGATGTTATAGGCCGTGAGCGACCATTCGGCGCGGCGGTTGTAGAAGTCCTGCACGCCGTAGGGTCCGGAGTAGTCGTCCATCTGGCGGGACACTTCGTAGGTGGCGGTGAGGCCGAGCCCGCTGGTGGAGCGTTTTTCGACGCGCAGGGAGCCGGCGTTGCGGCGGTAGTTGCCGAGGGGCCAGGCGCTGTAGACGTCGAAGCGCTGGAACTGGGGATAGGGGCGGAGTTCGCGGCGGAAGAGTTCGTTGTTGAGGGCGTCGCGGAAGCGAAGATTGGACAGAGGAATGGCGTTGGGGTTGGCGGCGGAGTTGGAGACAAACAGGCGCTGGCCGCGAGAGTGGCCGAACGTGCCGGCGAGGATGAGCTGGCCGGGCAGTTCGCGTTCGTAGGTCAGTGAGGCGGATTGATAGAAGGGCTGGGTGGCGGTGGGTTCGACGAGGTCGGCCACGGTGTTGTTGGCAAAGTCGGGACGCAGGTCGGGCAGGGGGCGGTCGAGGGCGGGCAGTCCGTCGCGCAGGAGGATGGCGGGGGCGAGCTGGGTGTTGCGGGAAATGGCGGTGGGGGTGCCGTTGAAACCCTGGGTGCCCCACTGCGAGGTGTAGACGGGCACGGCCTGGTAGCTGAGGCCGGCGCTGCCGCGCACGACGCTTTTGGGGTTTGCCGTAGGGTTCCAGGCGAAGCTGAAACTGGCGCTGGGGCGGACGCGGACGGGCTGGGCGGCGCCGCCGGCGACGAGGGCGCCGGGGCGGCCGTTGGCGGGGTTGAGGGCGTCGAGGCGGACGGTGGAGATGCGGTTGTACTTTTCAGTACGGGGGGTGGACAGATCCATGCTCGCGCCGATGGTGAGATTGAGTCGTTTGTTCACCTCATACTGGTCGCGGACCGAAACGCTGGCCAGATGGCGGCGCCAGTAGGAGGGCGAGGGGAAGACGCTGGCTTCGGCGTACTCGGCGGCGCCGAGCAGGAAGCTGGCGAAGGCGTGGCCGGTGTTGTTGATGCCCGGCAGCGAGGTGTAGCCGGGCCCGAAGGTGAAGCGGCCGCGGGGGTAGGGCGGGAGGAAGGCGTGGACCTGGTAATGAGTAAACGACCCGGAGGCGCGGAGGCTGTGTTTGCCAAGGCGGGTGGAATAACCATTCGACAGCGAGTAGGTGTTATGGGCCGAGAGCTGGACCGGGTAGGCGCGGCCCATGCCGAGGTAGGTCCCTGAGAAGCTGTAGAGGGGGAAGACCTCGCCGGGACGCTGCGAGTCGCTGCGGTCGGTGGAGAGGTCGAGGGTGAGGGTGTTGATGGTGCGGGGGCCGAGGGTAAGAATGTGTTCGAGGGTGCCGCGACGGGCGCTGTAGAGGCGGTCGTTCGAGCCGGGGTCGGCGATGGTGGGCATGAGGCGGGAGGCGGCGGCGAGGCCGTTGGTGGTGGAGGCGGACAGGCTCAGGCGATTCTTGTCGTCGACGGTGTGATCGAGCTTGAGGATCATGCCATCGGCTTTATTGGTTTCGGGTGAAACAACGAAGTAGTTGTTGCGGAAGAAGGGGCCGGCGTCGGCGTTGGGCAGGGGATAGAGGGAGACGCCGCGCAGGGCCACGGGATCGAGGCGGGAGTTTGGAATCAGGCTGTTCGGAAAGGGCTGGCGGATGGATTCCAGGTTGCTGGTGGAGACGGGACGGGTGGGATCGAAGTCCGGATTCGGGCGCGTGGTGCCCGGATCGAAGACCTGCAAGGGCTCGCCAGCGCTGTCGACGGTGCGGGAGAAGTCGCCGCGGCGTTCGGGGAGGATGGCGATGGTGCGGAGGGAGTTGCGGCCGATGCGTTCGCGAACGCCTTCGTAGGAGAGCGAGGCGAAGGTGGATTTGCCGATGACGGGGCCGGCGACGCTGAAGCCGAACTGGCCGCGGCGCAGGCGATTCTTGCCGCCGCCGCGCTGGGCGATTTCGTGGGGTACGGCGTCGAGGACGTCGTTGCGGAGATTATAAAAGACGCGTCCGTGCCAGGTGCGCCAGGGGTACTGCCGCTTGCCGCCGGCGGCGCGGGCGGGCGAGTCGGCGCGCAGACCGAGTTCGCGCGTGGCCGTTTTGAACTCCTCGGCGGCTTTCTTCAGCTCTCCCTGAGCCCAAAGGCAACCGGGCAGCAGAAGAATCCATCCGGACAGGGGAAAAGACTTCTGCATAATAACAGTGTACTTCTCCTTATGACTTCTTCCCTTCCCCTGGGCGAGCTGGCCGACCGGCTTGGCTGTATTTTACATGGCGATGCCGCGCTGCGCATCACGGGCGTGTGCGGCATGGAACAGGCCGAGCCCGGCCAGCTTACCTTTCTGGCCAACCCCAAGTATGCGCCAAAAGTAAAAGCTTCGCGAGCGTCGGCGATTCTGGCGAGCGCGCCGGTGGCGGGTATGGCGACGCTCGAGAGCCGGAATCCGTACCACGATTTTGCGCGGGCGCTTGAGCTGTTCTATCAGCCGCCGCGGCCGGAGCCGGGCATTCACCCGCTCGCCGCGATTCATCCGACGGCGGTGATCGGCGAAGGGGCTTCGATCGGGCCGTTCGTGGCGGTGGGGGCGCGGGTGACGATCGGGCGGGGGGCGGTGCTGCATCCGCACGTGACGATCTATGAAGGGGCGTCGATTGGCGACGATTTTCTCGCGCACGCGCACGCCACCGTGCGGGAGTTCTGCCGGGTGGGCGACCGGGTGATTCTGCAGAACGGGGTGGTGGTGGGCGGTGACGGGTTCGGCTTTGCCAAGACGGCCGCCGGCACCCAGTACAAGATTGTGCAGAGCGGGATTGTGGTGGTTGAAGACGATGTCGAGATTCAGGCGCTGACGGCGGTGGACCGCGCGACGGTGGGCGAGACGCGAATCAAGCGCGGGGCCAAGATCGACAATCTGGTGCAGATTGGCCATGCGAGCGTGGTGGGAGAAGATAACATTCTCTGCTCGCAGGTGGGTCTGGCGGGGAGCACCATTCTGGGCAAGAGTGTGCTGCTGGCGGGGCAGGTGGGTGTCTCGGGCCATCTGACGATTCACGATAACGCCGTGGCGTATGCGCAGAGCGGCATCGGCCACGATGTGCCGGCGGGCACGATGGTTTCCGGCTCGCCGGCCTTTGATAACCGGACGTGGCTGCGGGCGGTGACGGCGTTTCCGAAACTGCCCGAGATGGTGCGCACGATGCGAGAATTAGAGAAACGCCTCGCCGAGCTTGAGGCCAAAGTAAAAGGCAACGAATGAACTCCCCGGCCAAGCCCCCCTTATTTTTCCACGACGACGAGTTTCTCGAGTCCTCAGAAGCGCGCAGCGTGCGGATGCTGTCTGAGTATCTCGGCCCGCTGCGGGTATTCCGCAAGGAGAAGATCCGGGATACGATCGCGATGTTCGGATCAGCGCGGATTCACGAGACCGGCCCGCTGGCCCGTTACTACAAAGAGTGCCGGGAGTTAGCCAAGCAGCTGACGCAGTGGAGCGACGGCCTGCCGACCTCGGCGCGGCGTTTCGTGGTGGCCACGGGCGGCGGGCCGGGCATCATGGAAGCGGCTAATCGCGGGGCGTACGATGCGGGCGGGCTGTCGGTGGGGCTCAACATCGCCCTGCCGTTTGAACAGGCGCCGAATCCGTTCATCACGCCCGATTTGAGCATGGAGTTCGGCTATTTCTTCATGCGTAAGTTCTGGTTTGCGTATCTGGCCAAGGCGCTGGTGGTCTTTCCGGGCGGCTTTGGCACGATGGATGAGTTATTTGAGATTCTGACGCTGGTGCAGACGCGGAAGCTGCATAAGCCGATCGTCGTGCTGCTGTACGGAACATCGTTCTGGAAGGAGGTTTTCAACTTCGAAGCGCTGGCCAAACACGGGCTGATTTCGCCGGAGGACCTGCATATCTTCCAGTTTGCCGACGACGTGGACACAGCGTTCACGCACCTCCGCAACGGGCTGACGCGTCTTTATCTGACGCCCGAGGAGGAGTTTGAGATGACCCCGGGCATCGCCCACACGCAAAACTCGTGAGCGGGCCGTCCGCCGTAGGCCGGGCTACGGGCCGGCTCGAGCAGTTTACGCTGTTGGCGGCGATTGTCTGGTTCGGGGTGAACTACTTCGCGCCGGGGTCGGTGGCGGCGCCGGCGGCGCTGGCGGTGCTGGTGGGGTCGGGGTTGTGGGTGGCGGTGCGGCTGGTCCGGCGGTTGGCGCGGCATTCGGTTTGGCGGCTGCGGAACCGCCTGCTGTCGAGCTATCTGTTTCTCGCGGTGGTGCCGGTGCTGCTGCTGCTGGTATTGGGCTGGATGGGGGCGTGGGTGATCGCTTCGCAGACGGCGTTTTATCTGGTGGCGGCCGAGTTCAACAAACGCATCGAGGTGCTGCAGGACGCTTCGGCCGCCGTGCTGACGGGCGCGGCGGGCGCGTCCGCCGAACCGGCCAGCCGGCTGTTTGCACTGCTCGATGCGCGCTTTCCGGGCATTGCGTATTTGTGCACGCGTCCCGGCCAGCCGGAGGTGCGGCTTCCGGCGGGTGCGCCACTGGTGGTGCCGGAAGGGCTGCCCGAGGAGATTTCCGGGTTGCTCGTGCGGGACGGGCAGCTTTCGGTGTGGGCGCATCACCATTCGGCGCAGGGCGCGGTGACGGTGGTGGCGCCGCTGACGCGCAGCTATCTGGCGGACCTGATCCCCGGCCTGGGCGCGGTGACGCTGGTCGACATGGGCCCGGAAGGCGAACGCATGCGGCTGCACGACGGAGCGGCCGAGGGTGCCGCGGCGGACCGCGGGCCGCGGGGCGTGCCGGCGCCGGTAAACCTGTTCGACCTGCAGATTCTGTGGGGCTCGGAGCTGCCGGTGTACAACTGGGACACCCGGAGCGCGGAGCGCAAGGCCGTGCTGGGAATTCACACGCGGATTGCGCAGGTCTACCGCGTGATCTTCTCGCAGAAAGCAGGCCGGGATCAGCCGCTGCTGGTCTCCTACTTTTACCTGATCGCGGGACTGTTTCTGTTCTTTGAGTGCGCGGCGCTGGGGATTGGCATCTCGATCACCCGCACGATCACGGGTGCCGTGCACCATCTGTACGAGGGCACGCGGCGCGTGCAGCAGGGCGACTTCGCCACGCGGATTCCGGTGCGGGGCGAGGACCAGTTGGCCGAGCTGTCCCAATCGTTCAACTCGATGACGGAGAATCTCGAGCGACTGCTGGTGGTGGCCAAGGACAATGAACGGATCCGGGCCGATCTCACCATTGCCCGCGAAGTACAGGAGCAGTTGTATCCGCGCACGGTGCCGGCCTCGGCCACGCTGGCACTGACGGCGCGGCTGCATCCGGCCCGCTCCGTCTCGGGTGACTACTACGACTATCAGCGCGTGAACAGCCGCACGCTGACGATGGCGCTGGGCGATGTGGCGGGCAAGGGGATTTCGGCGGCGATTCTGATGGCCAGCGTACAGTCGGCGCTGCGCGCGCAGATCCGCCATACGGAGGAGGCGGGGACGCCGTGCTCGCCTTCGGCGATGGTCAGCCAGCTCAACAAGCACCTGCACGCCCATACGACGCCGGAGAAGTACGCCACGTTCTGGTTTGGCGTCTACGACGAAACGAGCGGGGTGTTGACCTACACCAACGCCGGGCACTTGCAGCCGCTGCTGTTCCGCGATGGGGCGGTGACGCAACTGGACGTCAACGGCATGGTGGTGGGCGCCTTCGCGCAGGCCCGCTATGACGAGTCGACGCTCGAGCTCCAGCCCGGCGACCTGCTGGTGCTCTACACGGACGGCATCTCGGAGCCGGAGAACGAGTACGGCGAAATGTTCGGCGAAGAGCGGCTGATCGCCACCATCGAACGGGTGATCGAACGGTCCAATGAAGAGATCATCACTGCGGTGTTTGCCGCCGTCGAGCAGTGGATTCACTCGCCCGACGCCAACGACGATATGACCATTCTGCTGATCCGGCGGTCGTCATGAGCCGCCGGGCATCGCCGTGGGTGCGCATACAGAAGCGGCTGACGGGCGTAGCGCTGGCCGTGGCCACCGTGCTGCTGGTGGGCGCCTGGGGGTACATGGTCTTCGGGGACTTCCCGGCGTTCGAGGCCTTCTATATGGCGCTGACCACAATCACCACGGTGGGCTACGGCGAGATTCTGCCGATGTCGAAGGCCGCGCGCGCCTGGAACATCGGGTATGTCATTGTGGGCGTATCGACGATGATCGTCTCGCTGGGAGCGTTGACGCAGACGGTGGTTGAGCTGGAGTTAAGCGGATACTTTGCAAGGAGGCGGAATCGACGCATGATCGACCGGTTGGCGAATCACTACATCATCTGCGGCTTTGGCCGCGTGGGGCGGGCGGCGGCGGCCGAACTCGATCTGTCGGGCGCCCCGTTTCTGATCGTCGACCGGAGCGAGGAGGAGACCGAGCGGGCGATGCGGATGGGCTACATCGCGGTGGCGGCCGACTGTACGCGCGATGAGTCGCTGCGGGAGTTGGGCATTGACCGCGCGGCCGGACTGATCGCCGCGCTGTCGACCGACGCCGATAACCTGTACCTGATTCTCACGGCCAAGACGCTGAACCCGAAGGTGCAGGTGGCGGCACGGGTAATCGAAGAGGAGTCCGAGGCCAAGCTCAAGCGGGCCGGGGCCGATATCGTGTACGCGCCCTACGCCATGGCCGGCCACCGGCTCTCGCAGAGTTTGCTGCGGCCACACGTCAAGGATTTTATCGACTTCACCACCGGAAACACCATCGGCCTTGATGTCCGCATTGAGCAGGTGCTGGTTTCGGGCCGCAGCGGCTTCGTTGCGCAATCGCTGCGCGACACGCCCATCCGGCGGGAGTTGGGGCTGATTGTGCTGGCCATCCGGCGGGCCAACGGCGAGATGGTGTTCAACCCGCCGGCCGAGTGCGTGCTGGCCGCCGGGGACTTTCTGATCGTGCTCGGGCCGCCGGCGCAACTACGGCGCCTCGAGGACATGCTGGGGAGTGCGGCATGACCAAAGTACTCACGGCCGCCGAGATGCGGGCCATTGACGCGCGGACCATTGCGGCCGGCCTGCCGGAGCTCGTGTTGATGGAGAACGCGGCGCACCGGGTGGTGGAGGTGCTCGAGCGCGAGTTCGCGCCGCTCGGCGAGCAGCGCATTGTGATCTTCGCCGGCAAGGGCAACAACGGGGGCGACGGACTGGCCATTGCGCGCCTGCTCCATAGCCGCTTCAGGCCGCGGACGCTCGATGTGGTGCTGGCGGCCGAACCGCACCCGCAGGCGGCGCTGCTGCGGGCGAGCGGCTTTACGGCCATCCACGCGACGATTCCCGAGCGGGCGCGGCAGGCGACCCTGGTTATCGACGCGCTGCTCGGCACGGGCCTGACGGGCCCGGCGCGGGAGCCCTACGCGGCGGCGATCGCGGAGATCAACACGGGCTTTCCGCTGGCCCGGGTGGTGGCGGTGGATCTGCCTTCGGGCATGGACGCCGATACCGGGCGGGCGGCCGGAGCGGTGGTGCGGGCGGACTTTTCGGTGACGTTTACCGCGCCCAAGCGCGCCCATCTGCTGGGCCACGGGTTGGGCCGGGTGACGGTGGCGCCGATCGGCACGCCGGAGGCGATGCTTGAGGAGATAGCGCTTTTGCGAAACGAACCCAACGGCTGGCGGCACCTGCTCGCGCCGCGGCCGGTGGAGGGACACAAGGGCACCTTCGGCCACGTGCTGGCGATCGGCGGAGCGGCGGGCAAGGCGGGGGCGATCGGCATGACGGGCCTGGCGGCCCTGCGGATGGGCGCGGGGCTGGTGACCGTGGCGACGAGCGCGCCGGTGCTGCCGGCCCCGGAGTTGATGACGACGCCGCTCGAGGGCAACTGGCCGCTCGCCGGCAAGGACAGCGTGGCGCTCGGCCCGGGGCTGGGCGCGGACCCGCGCGTGGCGGGCCTCGTGCGCGACTGCCCGCTGCCGCTGGTGGTGGATGCCGACGGGCTGAATGCCCTGGCCGGGGCGCTGCCGGCGGCGTGCGCCGGGCCACGCGTGTTCACGCCGCATCCCGGCGAGATGGCCCGCCTGCTGGGCCGCCCGGTGGGCGACCGGCTGGCCGATGCCCGGGCCCTGGCGGCGGCGACCGGCGCCGTTGTCGTCTTAAAAGGACACCGTACAGTAATTACGACACCCAGCGGGCTTGCCGCCCTCAACCCGACCGGCACACCCGCCATGGCCACGGCCGGTAGCGGCGACATCCTGACCGGTCTGCTGGCCGCGCTGCTGGCGACGACCCCGCCGTGGGAGGCCACGCTGGCGGCGGTGTATCTGCATGGTCTGGCCGGGGAGCTGGCCGCGGCGGCGCTGACCGAGCGTTGCGTGATTGCCACCGATCTGCTGGCTTATCTTCCGGAGGCGATCCGCCGCTGTGCCTAGCTACACGTGGACAACGGCCAATCCGGAGGAGACCCGCGCCGTGGCGGCCGAGTTGGCCCGGCTGCTGCCGCGGCGGGGCGTAGTGCAGCTGACGGGGAACCTGGGCGCGGGCAAGACGACGCTGGTGGCGGGGCTGGTGGAGGCGTTGGGGGTGGCGCCGGCGGCGGCGGTGACGAGTCCGACCTTTTCGCTGATTCATGAGTACGGCGAGCCGGTGCGGGTTTACCACATCGACCTCTACCGGCTCGAACAGGAGCGCGAGATCTTCACGCTGGGCCTTGAGGAGATCTTCGAGTCCAACGCCCTCGTGCTGGTGGAGTGGGGCGAAAAGTTCGGCCGGTTCCTGCCCCGGGACCGAATGGGGATCACGATTGAGCACGGGGCGGGAGACGAGCGGCGGATTACATTGACAGGAGATCGGCTGGGGGGGCCGGCCTGAGCGGGGCGCGGGCCCTGGCGCGGTAGTGGGTGGATAATGGTGGATAGATGAATTACGAACGCGAAATCGCGGCGATGCGCCGCATCTCGAAGGCGAGTTCCGCGCTGGCCATGCGCTACTTTGAGCAGGGCATCCAGATGGAGGACAAGAGCGACGATTCGCCGGTAACGATTGCCGACAAAGAGAGCGAGAAGCTGATTGCCCGGATGCTCGAGGAGATGTTCCCGGAAGATGGCCAGCGGGGCGAGGAGGGCGTGGCCAAGGCCTCGCGCTCGGGCCGGACGTGGATCATCGATCCGATTGACGGCACGCGCGACTTTGTGCGCGGCAACATGCTGTGGGGTGTGCTGCTGGGTCTTGAAGAGAACGGCCAGCCGGTGGCGGGCTGCGCGCACTACCCGGTGATGGAGGAGACTTACTTTGCCAGCACGGGGGGCGGGGCGTGGTGCAACGATGTGCGCTGCAAGGTTTCGAGCGTCGAACGGCTCGACCGGGCCGTGGTCTGCTTCAACGGGCTGCAGAACAATCGGAAATGGTCGTATCGCGAGCAGGTGATGGATTTTTGCGCCAACTTCTGGGCCGTGCGCAGTATGAGCGGCGGGCCGGACTGCATGATGATCGTCACCGGGAAGGCCGAGGTCTGGGTGGAGCCGAGCGCGCAGCCGTGGGACCTGTGCCCGCTGAAGGTGCTGGTGGAGGAGGCCGGCGGCAGGTTCTTCAACTTCGACGGCACCGACTCGATTTACGGCGGGAACGCGCTTATCTGTACCCCTCCGTTTGAGCAGATGCTGCGGCAGGCGTTTGTGCGCTGAGCGCCTCGCGCCAGTCCCGGGTGACATAGAAGCTGGCACCCCCGGCGCAGCGGACGACGCTTGAGACGAAGCCCCACTCAAGGCGCGGGGCGGGGGGGCCCACGACGATGCTGCGCGGCCGGCCCCAGCGGCGGAACAGGAAGCGGGTTTGCTCGCCATCGACCACCAGCTCGCCCGGCCACAACCGGGGCGCGCCCGGCGTCTTCCGGCTGAAGACCCGGACGCCCCGTCCGGGCGCGCAGGCCCGCTTCGGCCGCAGGCGACCCCAGAGCGCGGCGACGAGAAACCGCGCCACGCGCCATAGGAAGGGCAGCAGAACGGCCATGGCCGCGAGCAGCATGAGCAGGACGGGCAGCGCCAGCCAGGGATACTGATACACCAGGGCCAGCAGGGCGATCACGCCGACGTCTTCGGCGATGCTGATGGCGGCGTGGGTCGTTGGTTCGGGGGTGGTATGCGCCATCAGCCGCACACCCATCTTGCTGGAGTGCGCGCCCAGGGCCACCGTACCAGCGGCCAGCATAATGAGGGTGCGGGGCAGCGGATCCATGCCCCCGGCCACGCCCAGCGCGAGCAGGACCGCGCCCGCCGGACGGATAAAGGTATGGAAGCCGTCCCAGATCGGGGTAAAAAACGGAACCTTGTCGGCCACAAACTCAGCAGCATAGAGTAGGGCGGCGAGGGTGAGGACGGCCGGATGGCTGAGAATATTGAGTTCGGCGGGCAGACGGGTCAGCCAGCCGTAGTGGATGCCGAGGCCCGTCACCAGGACGGCGGCGTAGAGATTCAGGCCCGCGCCGATGGCGAGGCCCAGGACGTTGGTGATTACCGAGACAGTTTCCATGCAATCCGGCAGGCTCCTTGTGTTCTCTACGAGAATCGGGCACGGTTGGTTCGCAGCACACGGCCGCAGATGCCTCCGCACCCCCCGGAGGTACTGGCGACGGGGTACCGAGACGCCATTACTTTTTTACTAAGTACTTTTTTTTCAACAACTTTGGAGTCTCCTAACGGGGTTTCATTGTATTCTTGCGGGTATGGGCTGGTTACGATACTGCGGTTTCGTCTTCTGCTGCTTCGGCGGAACGGCTAGCGCCATTACCATCCACGATACCTCCTCTCCCGGGTATCTGACCGGCAACAGTGCGTACACGGGCGTGGCCAGTATTCTGGGCACTCTCAACACGGGCTCGCAGTTCAATTGCACGGGGGCGCTGGTTGCGCCGACGGTAGTGGTGACGGCGGGTCACTGTGTGGCATCGGCCTCGCAGTGGAACGTACGGTTTGAAACCGCTTCCGGCAGCGCGACGATTGGGGTATCGGGTTCGGCGCTCCATCCTCTGTACGCAAACCGGACGTCGAGTCCCAACATTCAGCAGTTCGATATCGCCCTGCTCTGGCTGGCGAGCTCGGCGCCACTCGACGCGGCGGTTTATGCGTTGTCCGATGGCACTCTGCCGTTGTGGTACGGGGACGTGGCGGGCTCGGTGGTGGATCAGGTGGGCTATGGACTCGGGGGGAACCCGTCGGGGGCGTTAGGCGTCGGGGTACGGCGGACAGCGCAGAACCGGCTCGCGGGGATTTTGGGCGGGGAGGCCGATCAGGCGCTGGTGACGCTGCACGACTTCTCTTCGGCGAACGAACCCAGGAACTTCGGTCTGATCGCCGCCGGAGATTCGGGCGGACCGATGTTTTTCAGCTACGGCCAGAACACGAACGTGATCATCGGCATTGCCTCGGCCACTTCCATACCCGCCGTTATGTCCGGGCCCTACCAGACAGGAACCCATTTCGGGATCCACACGAACGTTTTTGAGCCACTCACGCGGAACTGGCTGACCACGGCCATGATCGCCACGCCGGAGCCGGGCAGTGCGCTGTTGCTCGTGAGCGGCATCACGGTGCTGGCGCTGCTACGGCGGCGGCGGTAAGCGTGCGGGTCAACAGGGTATCGGGAGCGCGCTCCCGGGTAGCGGCGTAGAGCAGCACGGGCACGGCGGAGGGCACGCTGGGCGGCGGCAGCGGGCGGGCGAGCGGTTCCGGGTCGATGAGCGCGAGGTATTTGAGAAGGCCGTGGATGGTGCTTTGCGACGGGATGGCGAGGTCGCAATCCTGCGAGCGAAACCGCAGGCCGATGCCCCGCCGCTGCAGGGCCAGGGACTGCGTGGCGAGGGCGCAAACGGCCTCTTCAAATGGTTCGCGCTGCCAGCCGCCGAGGTCGAGCCACAGTTCGACATCCTCCTGCTGTTCCACGGCGTACTCCCGCAGGTGCATCTCGCCGTGCCGGGCGGTGGCCCGCCAGTCGATGTGGCGGGCGTCATCTTCATAGCGGTAGGGCCGGAGCTGATGAAACTCGACGCCGCGGCCCTGGCGCCGGGCTTCGGCTTCGGCGAGCAGGTCGGCAAACAGGGGATGAAGGAGATGATGATCGTGCAGGGCGGGATAGACGAGCACGTCGGTCTGGAGCGTGACCCCGGCGCGGCGCTCGGCAAAGCCAAAGGGGAAGCGTGAAGAGAAGGCGAAGCCGTTTTCCCGGTAGCGCCCGCGCCGGGCAAAGCAGACGTCGGCGTGGAATTCGACAACCTCTCCCGGGGCAATCATGGGAATAAAGATCGGGGAGCGGAGGCCGTTTTCGTTGGCGCTGGCGAGGCGCAGCGCGAAACTGGGAAACCAGCTTTTGGTGTTCCGGATGACGAAACGGCCGGAGGCGCCCGCCCCGGCAAAGAGGTGTTCAGGCGGTTCGAAGACCACTTCGAGCCCGGCCAGGGTCAGCCGGTTCAGATTCCCGCTCACGACGAGCGTGGCGAGCAGGGCGGACAGGATGAGAAAGATCAGATTATTGGCCGACAGAAACGCCCCGATGCCGGTGAGCAGGATCGTAATGGTGAACCAGAGGCCAGCGCGGGTAATGCGCAGCGCGATACGGGGCCGGATAGCGTCCCGCAGCGCGCGCGCCCCACGGAGGAGGGCGGCGGCGGGGCCGGCTTGGGGGGCGCTGCTGGGTCGCGGCCAAAACCGGCGCATGGATTCAGGATGCCACAGGCCGCAGGGGGCGGCGCCACCAGAGCCAGACGAGCAGCACGGCCACGACGATCAATCCCGCCGACAGGCCGGCCCATAATCCGGCGGCGTCCATGCCGCGGCCGAAGCAGAGGTAGTAGCCCAGCGGCAGACCGATGGCCCAGTGGCCGGCGAGGTTGGCCACCATCGGCAGACGGGTCTCGGCCGCCCCGCGCAGCACCCCGGTGGCCGCGACCTGCAACCCGTCGAAGAGTTGAAACACGGCGGCGATGCGCAGCAGGCCGGCGCCGATGGCGACCAGTTCGGGATCGCGCGTAAACACGCCGAGCAGCCAGCCGGGCGCGAGAGCAAAGGCCGCGCCCGCCAGCGTCATGAAGGCGCCGGCAAACCCGATCGCGACCCAGCCGGCCCGCTTGGCTTCGCCGGGCTCACCCCGGCCGAGGGCCTGCCCGACGGCCACGGCGCCGGCCGAGGAGATGCCAAGGGGCACCATGAAGGTGAGACTGGCGAGGTTGAGAGCGATGTGGTGCGCCGCCAGGGAGGTGGTGGAGAGCCGTCCGGCGAGCATGGTGGCGGCGCCGAAGACGGCGATTTCGAGGCCAATCTGCCCGGCGGCGGGGGCGCCGAGCCGCAGCAGTTGGCGCAGATCAGCGGCGTGGGGTCCGGCCCAGCGCGCGCCCTGGCTCCAGAGCGCGGTCACATCGTCCCACCGCGTTGCCGCCAGCAGCCAGCCGGCCAGAAAGAGCCGGGCAATGGCCGTGGCCCATCCGGAACCAGCCACGCCGAACGCCGGGATGCCCGCAGCGCCGTGGATTAAAACCGCGTTGGCCGCCGCATTCACCCCGTTGGCCAGCACAAGCGCCACCATGACCGGACGGACGCGGCCGGTGGCCTGGAGGAACCGCCGGAAAGCGGCGTAGAGCAGGAGCGGCAGCGTGCCGGCCGCCAGGGCGTCGATGTAGGGTCCGGCGAGGGCGCGCACCGGGGGCTGGACGCCGATCGAGGTCATCAGACCGGGTAGGCTGAGCGCCATCAGCATCGTTGGCGGGGTCAGGAACAGCGCCAGCCAGACGCCCTGCCGCAGATGCCGGTTGGCCTCCTCGGGGCGGCCGGCGCCGAAGGCCTGGGCCACCAGCGGATCGAGGCCCAACAAGAGACCGAGGGCGAAGATGCCGAAGGTATCGTAGAGAATGTTGGCGACGCCCACGGCGCCGATGGCTTCCTTGCCGAGCGGGGCGACCATCACGGTGTCGACCAGCCCCATCGCCATCCAGCCAAGTTCGGCAACGATGATGGGCCAGGCCAGAGCGGCCATGCGGAGCACATGACCGCGAATCGAGAGCATCTGATTCAGGGTAGCAGCCCTAGAAGCGCACAGGCCGCAGCGAGTCCGTTGGGCGCGTACCCTAGAAGAAGCGGACCGAGTAGCTGAAGGAGATGCCGCGGCCGATCTCCGGCGCCACATCCTTAATGAACGACAGATGGTTCCGGTAGAGCCGGTTGCCCGTGTTAAACAGGTTCACGCCAAACAAATGCACGGTGTGCTGCGTGGTGACCGTATAGGCGCCCCGCAAGTTGAAGAGGGCGAAGCCGGCGGTGGGGGTTTCGTTCGTGAAGGTCCGGGTCTGCTGGTTGGCCATCACCACCTCGGGCAGCACGCTCCAGCGCCCGGCACGCAGATCCACGCCCACGCGTCCGCGCACGGGCGGAATTCGCGGCAGGGGCGTACCGAGGCCGGTTAACTCGGCCTGGACGGTATCGAAGCCCAGATTCAACCAGACGTTGCGGTGCAAACCGGCCTGGATCCGGCCATCGACGCCGGTGTACCGCGAGTTCGCTTGTGAGTACTCGGCCACCGGCAGCCCGTCCTCCCGCTCGCCGGTCGGCGCCAGGAAGACAAAATCCCGCATGCGGTAATAAAAGTAGTTCAACTCGGCCCGCACCCGGTTGGTGGTGTGGCGGAGCGAGAGGTCGAGGCCGTCGCCCCGCTCCCGCCGCATCTTAGTGCTGCCGATTTCGTAGGTCAGGTTGCCCACGTGCGGGCCGTTGGCGTACAACTCCTCGAGAGCCGGAGCCCGGTAGGAGTGGTTGTAGTTGGCGACAAAGACGCCGCCATCCCAGACCGAAGCGTTGATGCCGGCTGAACCGGACAGGCCGGTGAAGGAGCGGTTGGCGAGCCGCTCGGGCCGGAAGCGGTTGTTCTCGAGCCGGGCGCCAAACTGCATGCGGATCCGGTCGGAGAGGGTAAGCGTCTCGACGGCAAAAGCGGCGAGGGCGTTCTGCACGACCGGGGGAGTGATCGCCTCGGCGCCGACCACTTTAAAGTCGCGGCGCAGGCCCCAGCCGCCGAAGCTGCCCGAGAGGCGGCCGGATCGGCGCTGCTCGACGACGAGCCGATAATCGGACTGTTTGTTATAAAAACGGTTCTCGATCTCGCCGCCGGAGACCTCGTTATGGCGCCAGTCGGTGTAGTTGTAGCTGTACTGCAGCCCTTCGATGGGACGGTTCAGATTGCGGAAGCCCCCAGCCAGCCGGACCCCCTGCCGGGTGAAGGGCAGGCGCACCGATTCGTGGCCGTGTTCGTGGTCGTGGTCGTCGTCCTTTTCGGCTTTCTGCGTTTTGTGGTCGTCGTCGTCATGATCCTCCTCGGCCTCGGCGTTCGGGACCTGATAGGTACCGCGCTGGGTGTTGTAGGAGAGGTTGAACCAGGAGCGCTCGCCGTAGCGCGCCACGCCACCGTGACCCGAATACGTCCGCGCGGCCGAATTGAAGATCCGCTCGACCGGGGTGCGATAGTCCGAAGTCCGCTGCCCGCCCGACCCCATCCGGAAAACCCACCGGCCCATCCCGTAATCGAGCCCCGCGCTGCCGCCGTGGAGTCCGTTGTTGGTTCCGCCAATCCCCGAAAGATAGCCGTGGAGCCCCTCATGCCCGGCGCTCTGCGCCTCATGATGGCCGGTGATCATATTCACCACGCCGCCGATGGCGTTCGAACCGTAGAGCAGGGTCGCCGGCCCCCGCACCACCTCGACGCGTTCGAGCGCCTGCGGATCGAGCGGTTCGCCGTGATCGCCCGACTGGCTCGACAACGATCCGGTCCGCACCCCATCCTGCATGATAAGGACGCGGTCGCCATCAAAACCGCGCAGCACCGGACGCCCGGTTCCGGGCCCGAAGCTTCGCTTGGCCACGCCGGGCTGCCCGTCGAGCACATCGCCGAGCGAGGCCGCGGCCTTGGTGGATAGCTCCAGCGTGTCGAGCGAAGCCACGGAGCTGAAGGTTTCCACCGTAGTCTCCGGCCGGCCCGAGGCCGTTACGGTAATCTCCTGCCGTAGCGGGGAGATCGCCAGAACGAAATCCGCCGTCGCGGTTGCGCCCGCGGTGACCGTCACCGTCAACCGGTTGCCGGTCAGGCCGTTGACCGCTGCCACGAGGGTGTAGCGGCCGGCCGGAACCTCGGGAAAACGATAGCGCCCATCGTCATCCGACTCCATGACGCGCCCGAGCGGCAGGAGCAGCACCGAGGCGTGATGGACGGGTTTTCCCGTGGCCGCCAGGGTCACCGTACCCGAAACGGTACCGGACGGGGAAGCCGACTGGGCGGCGAGCAGGGAAGAAAACAGCAGATGAGCCGAAACAAAGATCAGGAAATGCACACGACAATGATATCGTAATATCATCACAGGCGCAATCAGAAGACCGCGTCCTCGCTACGAGTCGGCCAGCGGGTTGCCGTAGTGCGGGCAGTTTTTTCGGATGCGGCGGCTTGCCCGACCGCTCGCCCTGCGGAAGCCCATCCTGCTCGACGGGATCCATCCAAATTGAGGTGACGACGACGAGCGCCAGCACCGGCGCGAGCGAAATCAGCCGGGCCTCGCCCCAGGAAAGGACGATGCACCCGGAATGCCAAGCGTGGCCAACACGGAGCACGATCATGGCGAGGAGAGGAAGCAACGCGCAGAGCGCCATCCCCCGAAAGTTGTGGGACGTTTTGACCCGTGGCGGGCGGCCGCCGCCAATCTGCCCGGTCCGTCCATGACAAATTGTCCCGGGAGCACGATTTTCAGTACTTTTTCGCCATTCACCCAGTACTAAACACGATTTGTGCCGAGCGGCGCAGCGGTACGCCTGAATCATTTTTCCTATAGGCTCGCAAGGGTAATTTTTTGAACCCGATGCACTATTTCCCCAAACTTAACCGCGGTTGATACTACTTCCATGACAGCCCAACGGCAGAGCTACCTGTTACAACTCGTCGGAGCGATCGGCATCGCAGTTACTTCGGCCAATGCGATGACAACAATGACTTACGACGCCTCCGTACCCACGTTGTTTGAAACCATTAATGTGATGTTTGATGGCCAGACGCGGGACATTTATGCCGGCCAGCTGGGTGTCCGTTTTAACACCGGGGCATCCGGAGTCCTGTTCTGCGCTGACCCGTTTGTTGCTTTGCGAACTGACTCTGTCGATGTCAATCGGCTGAGCGCCAGCACGATCAATCAGGGCGGCCGGCTGAGTTGGATGTACGACTCTTTCGCCCCCACCATCACCCAGGGATGGCAGGCGGCGGCCTTCCAACTCGCCGTCTGGGACATCGTCAGCGATAGCGGGGACGGGTTCGGGAATGGCCGGATCCAAGCCACCGCGGCGACCCCACCTGGGGTGCTGAATACCGCGATCTCGCTGGTGACGAGCAGTCAAGGGAAGTCGAGCAACAGCGGTAGCTTCTACGAACCAATCGCCGGTGCCCAGTTCTCGCAAACGCTGTTCTCGGCCTCGTTCCAGCCGGTACCCGAACCGGGCTCGTATGCCCTGATTGGCGCCGGACTGAGCGTGCTGGGCCTGATGCGGCGCCGCCGCTAAACCGATTTCCGCAGTTTTGTTGGTAACTTCCTCTCTTAGTGCACTCCGTTTGCCGCATCCCGTATCTTCGGATGCGGCCTTTTTTTATTGGAGAGCTTGCGCGAGGTCGGCGCAAATATCTTCGGCCGCTTCGATTCCCACCGAAAGCCGCACCAGCGAATCCCGAATCCCCATCCGCTCCCGTTGCCGGGGGCTCAAATCGCGGTGCGACGCCATCTTCGGGTACAGCATCATCGAATGCACGTCGCCGAGCGAAGTCGCCTTCACTACCAGCCGCAGCCGATTCATGAAGGCGAACACCTCCGGGGTGCCTGCGTCCTTCAGCTCAAAAGCAACCATGGCGCCAAACTGGCCGGGCGGCAGCAGGCGGGCGATCGTCGCCGCGTCGACGTGCGTGGGATCGTCCAGATAGAACACCCGCTCGACGCCGGCGTGGCCGCGGAGAAACTGCGCCACGGCAGCCGCGTTGGCGCACTGCCGCTCCATCCGCAGCGGAAAGGTCTTGATGCCCCGCATCGACAGGTAGGCCTCAAACGGACCCAGCGTCGGCCCGGCCGTCCGCGACATCTGCCGCAGCACGGGCAGGTGCGCCTCGTCCGCCGTCACCGACCCGCCCATCACGTCACCGTGGCCGGACAGATACTTCGTTAGCGAGTGCACGACAAGGTGGGCGCCGAGTTCGAGCGGCCGGACGAGCAGCGGCGTGGCAAACGTGTTGTCGACGATCAGCGCCACATCCGCCTCACGGCAGATGCGCGCAATCTCGTCGAGCGGCCCCACGCGCAGGACGGGATTCGACACCGTCTCCATGAGGACGCAGCCGGGCTTTTCGGCCTCGATTGCCGCCTTCACGGCTTCGGGATTCGTGATATCGACAAACACCGTCTCCACGCCAAACGGCCCCATCACATTCATCAGCAGGTTGATCGTGGCGCCGTAGAGCGCGCTCGCCGCCAGCACCTTCTTCCGCCGGTCGAGCAGCGCCGTCGCCATCGCAATCTGCAGAGCCGCCATGCCGGTGGCGCAGGCCAGCGACCCGGCGCCGCCTTCGAGCGTCGTCAGCAGCTCTTCCAAAGCGTGATTGGTCGGGTTGTCGTAGCGGGCGTAGGCATAGCCAGGAAGCTCGTTGGCGAAAACCTGGTCGGTCGTCTCAATCTGTTCGTAGCTGTAGCTGGCCGCCGTGTAGATCGGCGTGGTAACCGGAATGTGCGCACCAGCCTTTTTCCGATCGCCGGCGTGCACGGCTTGCGTTTGAATCTTCATTTTCTCTTCCAGCGCGTGCCGTCCTTGGTGTCTTCGAGCACAATGCCTTGTGCATCGAGCGAAGCGCGAATCTCGTCGGCCCGCGCAAAGTTCCGCGCCTTTTTCGCCGCCACGCGCTCGGCCACCAGCGCGGCGACCGCGTCATCGGAAAGCCCGCCGGCCGTCGCCGTCGGCCGCAGAACGTCAAAGACCCGATCGAACAGCGAGAGCAAGACCAGCCCTTCGTGAGCGTTTTCGATCCCGAATTGGCCGGCGTCCATAGCCGAGTTCGTATCGCGCAGGAACTCGAAGATGACCCCCAACGCCCCGGCCGTGTTCAGATCGTCGTCCATCGCCTCGCGGAAACGTGCCGTTGCCGCCGCGGCCCGCTCGGTTGCCGCCGCGTTCTTGTCTTCCGCGAAACGCTCGCTGCGCAGGCGCAGCTCAAAGTTCCGCAGACGCTCGATGGCGGTCGCCGCGGCCTTCAAGCCTTCCATCGTGAAGTTCAGCTTGTTCCGGTACGGCACGCTCGCCAGCAGATAGCGCACCGTCTCGGGCGCGCAGCCCAACGCCAGCAGGTCCCGCAGCGTGTAGAAGTTGCCGAGCGACTTCGACATCTTCTGCCCTTCGACAATCAGGTGTTCGGCGTGCAGCCAGAAGCGCGCAAACGGCTTGCCGGTTACCGCCTCGCTCTGCGCGATCTCGTTTTCGTGGTGTGGGAACTGCAGGTCGATGCCACCGGCGTGAATGTCGAGCGTCGAGCCCAGATACTTCATCGCCATGGCGCTGCACTCGATATGCCAGCCGGGGCGTCCGTCACCGATGGGCGTATCCCAACTCGGCTCGCCCTCTTTCTTCTGCTTCCACAGCACAAAGTCGCGCGCGTCGTCTTTGTCGTACTCGTCGACGTCCACGCGCGCCCCGGCGATCATCCCGCCGAAATCGTTGTGCGAAAGCTTCCCGTACTCCGGAAACCGCGCAATCCGGTAGTAGGTGCTACCGTCCGACTCATACGTGAAACCCTTGGCGCCGAGTTGCTGAATCAACTCCACCATCTCGCCGATGTGCTCGGTGGCCCGCACGACGTGTTCGGGCCGTTCGAGGCGCAGCGTCGCCATATCTTCAAGAAAAGCGGCTTCGTACTCGGCCGTGTACTCCTGCAGCGTCTTGCCCTGCCCCATCGCCGCCCGGATGATCTTGTCATCGACGTCGGTGATGTTCATGACGTTGTCGAGCGCAAAGCCGGAGGAGCGCAACCAGCGCCGCAGGATGTCCTGAAACGTAAACGTCCGCAGGTTCCCTATGTGGGCATAGTGATAAACAGTCGGGCCGCAACAGTACATCCGCACCGTTCTGCCGTCCTGCGGGGAGAAGGGTTCGAGGTGTTGGGAAAGCGAGTTATAGAAGCGCAGTGCCATCGGGAGGGAAAACTCTTATGGTAGTTCACCGCGCCGCGCATCGCCAAAAGCGCCCCGGTCGACCCGCGCCCGCTCCCGCGCAAACGCCTCGCCCGCCGGCGCCGCTCCCAGCGGGTCCAGCACCACGTCAAAGTATCCGTCCCGCCAGGGGATCTCTTCAGCGTCCAGCCGGTGGAACATCACGTGGTCGAAGTCAGCGGTTGCCGACCGCGCCCGCGCTACGTCCTCGTCCGAACCCATCCCCACCAGCGCCCCGTCGGGCACCTGCGCCGCCCAGGCGCGCAGGGTGCCCGTATCCGGGATCGAAATCAGCAGCACGCGATAGTGCCGCTCCCAGCCACTACTCTCCAATCTTCACCAGGTTCTGCCCGAGCACCGCCTCGGCGTCGGCCTCGGTGAACGTCTCCACTTTCGAAGAGATGTTCATCGAGCAGAACTTCGGTCCGCACATCGAGCAGAAGTGCGCGTCCTTGAAGCCCTCTTCGGGCAGCGTCTCGTCGTGATACGCCTTGGCCGTCTCCGGATCCAGCGCCAACTCGAACTGCCGCCGCCAATCGAACTTGTACCGCGCCCGCGACAGCTCATCGTCGCGGTCCCGCGCTCCGGGCCGGTGCCGCGCAATGTCGGCCGCGTGCGCCGCAATCTTGTAGGCAATCAGCCCCGCCTTCACGTCGTCTTTGTTCGGCAGGCCCAGGTGCTCTTTCGGCGTCACGTAGCAGAGCATCGACGCGCCGTACCAGCCGATCATCGCCGCGCCAATCGCGCTCGTGATGTGGTCAAAGCCCGGCGCAAAGTCGGTCACCAGCGGACCCAGCGTGTAGAAGGGCGCTTCGTGGCACAGCTCTTTTTCCTTCTCCACCTGCATCTGGATCTGATCCATCGGCACGTGGCCCGGCCCTTCAATCATCGTCTGCACGTCGTAGCGCCAGGCGATCCGCGTCAACTCTCCGAGCGTTTTCAACTCGGCAAACTGCGCCGCATCGCTCGCATCGGCCAGCGAACCCGGCCGCAGCCCGTCGCCGAGCGAAAAGCTCACATCGTGCTTCTGGAAGATCTTGCAGATGTCCTCGAAACACTCATAGAGGAAGTTCTGCTTGTGGTTCTTCACCATCCATTCGGCCAGGATCGAGCCGCCGCGCGACACAATGCCCGTAATCCGCTTCGTCGTCAGCGGGATGTGCTGAATCAGCACGCCGGCGTGGATCGTCATGTAGTCGACGCCCTGCTCGGCCTGCTCCTCAATCACCTCGAGCATCACGTTCTTGTTCAGGTCCTCGACGCGCCGCACGCGAGAGAGCGCCTCGTAGATCGGCACGGTGCCAATCGGCACCGGCGAATTGGCGATGATCGCCTTCCGGATCAGCGGAATGTCGCCGCCCGTCGAAAGGTCCATCACCGTATCGGCCCCGTATTTCACCGAGTATTCGAGCTTCTCGAGCTCCGCCTGCACATCGGATGTCGTCGCCGAATTGCCGATATTGGAGTTGATCTTGCAGCTCGACGCCACGCCGATACACATCGGCTCGAGCGCGCTGTGGTTGATGTTGGCCGGGATGATCATCCGTCCCCGCGCCACCTCGTCCCGAACCAATTCCGGCGTCAACCGTTCCCGTTTCGCGACATATTCCATCTCCCCGGTGATCATGCCTTTCCGGGCATAGTGCATCTGGGTCCGAATCGGATCCTGCTGGCGAGCGGCCACCCACTCAGTGCGAATACTCATAGTCTTGATTATCACCTAGAAATCCACCCCGCTATACTTGACTCCATGCAGGCGACCGCCGCCCTTCTGCTTCTGCTCGCGACCCTCCTCCCCGCCGCCGTGCCGCTTGACGAGTACCGCACCCGCCGCGCCGCCGTGCGCGAGCGCCTCACCAAAGACCAGGCCGTCCTCGTCCTGTTCGGCGCCACCGAAGCCGAACGCGGCGACCTCCGCAACCGCTTCTTCCAGGAACCCAACTTCTTCTACCTCACCGGCTGGACCGACCCCGGCGCCACCCTCCTGCTCACCCCCACCGCCGAGTACCTCTTCCTCCCGCCCCCCTCCGAGGTCAACGAACGATACACCGGCAAAAAACTCAATCCCACCGACCCCGCCGCCCCCGCGCGCACCGGCGTCGCGCAGGTCCTGCCCGCCCCCAAACTCGAAGTCACCTTCTACTCCGCCCTCGAAACCGCCCCGAAAATCTACGGCCTCATCGACTTCAACCGCCCCGACCTGCTCCGCCGCCTCGCCGGCGAACGCAGGCTCGACAACGCCGCCCCGTTCCTGTTCCCCCTGCGCATGCGCAAATCGCCGGCCGAAATCAGCCTGCTCCGCGCCTCGGTCGACGTCACCCTCGACGCCCACCGCGCCGCCTGGCGCCGCGCCACCGCCGGTCTGTTCGAATATCAAATCGGCGCCACCATGGTCAACGTCTACGCCGAACGCGGCTGCGAACGCAATGCCTACCCCCCCATCGTCGGCTCCGGTCGCAACTCCACCATCCTCCACTACGCCAAAAACGACCGCCGCATGGACGCGGGAGAAGTCCTGCTCATGGACGTCGGCGCCGAATGCGGCATGTACGCCGCCGATATCACCCGCACCGTCCCCGTCAACGGCAAGTTCAGCGCCCGCCAGCGCGAGATCTATGAGATCGTTCTCGCGGCCCAACGCGCCGCCATCGCCGCCGTCCGGCCCGGCATGACGCTCGCCAAAACCGGCGAAAAATCACTCTACAAAATCGCCTACGACGTCATCGAAGCCAAGGGCTACGGCAAATACTTCACCCACGGCCTCGGCCACCACATCGGCCTCGAAGTCCACGACCCTGGCCCGCCGGAAACCCCACTCGAAGCCGGCATGGTCATCACCATCGAACCGGGCATCTACATCCCGGAAGAGTCGCTCGGCGTGCGCATCGAAGACATGGTGCTCGTCACCCCCACGGGTGGCGAACTCCTTTCAAAAGCGCTCCCGCGCGAACCGGACGCTGTCGAAAAAGCCATGCGCCATGACCGTAAACCGTAGCACCGGCTACTGGCTCGCCCTGGCCGCCGCGGGCCTGCTCGCCCTGCTCGTCGCCTGGGCCCCGCTCGGCGCCCAGTTCGACAACTACGCCCTCGACTGGACCTACCGCCTCCACCGCCCCGCCCCCTGGCCCACCTCCTCGGTCGTCCTCGCCATCGACGACGCGTCCTATAAATCCATCGGCGGCGTCGGCAAACTCCGCGCCGCCCTCGCGCAATCGCTGGCCCTGGTCGTCGCGGCCCAACCGAAAGCCATCGCGCTCGACGTCGTCCTGGCTGACTCCGGCGACCCCGCCGACGACGACGCCCTCGAACCCCTCCTCCCCCACGTCGTCCTGCCCGCCGTCCTCACCCCCACCGACGGCTGGGAACTCCCGCAGGAGCGTTTCCGCAAGGTCGCCCCCGCCCTCGGCCACGTCCACGCCGACCCCGACTCCCGCGACGGCATGTCCCGCGCCATGCCCCTTGAAAAACGCGCCGCCGGCCGGCGCCTCTGGGCGCTCTCGCTCGAAGCCTTCCGCCTCGCCTCCGGCGGCGGCCCGGTCACCGAATCCCCCTCCGACCTCGAAGTGGGTGGCGTCCTCATCCCGGCCTCCCTCGCCGGCGGCCGTCTCATGCGCATCCGCTACCTCCCGCCCGACGACAACGAAACCTCCCGCATCCCGCACGTCACCGTCAAAGCCCTGCTGGCCAACCCCGCCCTCGCCCAAGCCTTCCGCGGCAAAGTCGTCTTCGTCGGCGCCACCTCCCAATCGGCCGTTCGCGACCGCCTCATGACGCCCTACACCACGCTGCAGCCCATGCCCGGCGTCGAAATCCACGCCCACGCCTACGAAACCATGGCCACCGGCCAGTTCCTCACCGACGCCGCGCCCTCGCTCGTCCTGCTCCTCTCGGTCGCCCTCGTCGCCGGCGCCGCCCTCATCTTCCGGCGCTTCACCGGACTGCCCGCCTACAGCCTCGCCGCCGCCCTGCTCGGCATCGCCCATATTATTCCCCACATCTTCTTCATGTCCGGCATGGTCTTCTCCCACGTCGCCCCCATGCTCGCCGCCTGGTTCGCTGTCGTCGTCGCCGCCGCCTGGCAATACTTCTCGACGCGCCTCGCCCTCGCCACCGCCGAAGGCGAACGCGCCCGCTACCAGCAGGCGATCCAGTTCGTCACCCACGAAATGCGCACCCCGCTCACCGCCATCCAGGGCTCGAGCGAACTCATGGGCCGCTACAAACTCACCGAGGAAAAGCAAAAGCAACTCGCCGCCCAGATCAACAGCGAATCGAAACGCCTCGCCCGCATGATCCAAACCTTCCTCGACGTCGAGCGCCTCGGCGCCGGGCAGATGCAGCTCAAACAGGACCCCGTCCCCGTCCCCGCCCTGCTCAACGTCTGCCTCGACCGCGCCCGCCCCCTCGCCGAACGCAAGAACATCGCCCTCGACTTACTCACCGCGCCCGAACTCACCCTGCAGGGCGACCGCGAGCTACTCGAATACGCACTCTACAACTTACTGACGAATGCCGTTAAGTACTCGCCGCCCGACACGCGCGTCGAACTCTCAGCCACCGCCGCACCCGGTCGCCTCGCTATCGCCGTCCGCGACCAGGGCATGGGCATGAGCCCGGCCGAACTCAAAAAACTGTTCACCCGGTTCTACCGCACCACCCGCGCCGAACAGTCCGGCGAAGTCGGCACCGGTATCGGACTGTCCATCGTGCAGCAGATCGTCCAACTCCACGGCGGACGCATCGAGGTCACTTCCGAGCCGGGCGCCGGCTCCTGCTTCACCCTCTCGCTGCCGGTGCGCTAGTTGGCCGACACCGGCTCCCACAGCCGCCAGTTCTGTTCGGCCTTTTCAAACTCCGCCCGGAGCGCCCGCCGCAGCGCCGTCACGTCCCCGGCCGCCGCCGGCACCGGCGCCCGGCCCGTCCAAATCTCCCGCGCCGTACCCACCGGATACATCCCCTCGCCCCGCCCCAGATCCGACCAGTAATAGGCCCGCCCACCCACCGGCCGCGTCTCCCACCGCATCGTCCCCGTCTTTTCAAGCAGCCGCACCAGCGACTGCGCATTGCTGATCCGCTCGTCCTCCAACGCCTGTAAGTGCACGCCCTCCCAGGCGATCTTGTACAGACCCAGCGAAAACGCAATCCCGTCCCGCGCCTTCCATAGCCGCCAACTTGCCGGCCCCAGCGCCCGGCTCATCCGCTCGAGCCAATCCCCATCCCGCCAGATCGCCCCCGTCGCGTCCATCCACCGGAATCCGCGAAAACCCAAATCACACGCCCGGCCATAGTGATGAGTACTCTCCCCCGGACCCGCCATCGTGTTCCGCCGTCCGAAGCCCAACTGATCCCCGAAGCCCCGCCGCCAGCCCGTGTAAGTAATCCACAGCACAATGCCGTACTCCTCGTACATCCGCCGCACCATGTCCATAACCTGCCGCTGAAACGAAGGCTCAAACTCGGAGTAACTCTCAATCTGCGCCATCGACCGGGCCGCTTCGTCCGCCGTCGCCTCGAAGTAAAGGATCTTCGACTCCGGCAGTACCCGCATCCCCCGGAAGGCCTCCGGCAGCGCCTCCCGCAGCGCGCGCCACGTCGGCCCATCCCGCAGCGGCAGCCCCTCGTCGATCCCCCGGTCCCGCTGAAACGCCGCCAACGCGGCCCGTGTGCCTGGCCCGAACTCGCCGTCCACGCGAAACTGAACGTACGGCCGCCCCGCCGGGCTCTTCACCGCGAGTAACATCCCCTGCAACAGCGCGACCTCATCGGCCGCCATCGGCACCCTTTCGCCCGCCGCCGGAGCCGCCCACACCAGAGCGCAGGCACAGCAAACCACGCTCATCAGGTGCCTCCACTTTTGCATTCTGATAGCCTAACGCAAGATTTCTCCACCCATGAAAATCGCCATCGCCTCCTGCCTGCAGGAAAGTAACAACTTCTCCCCCGTCGCCACCACTTACGACGACTTCAATCCCGTCTTCGGCCCCGCCGTGCTCGACCGCCACAGCGGCAAGCTCACCGAAATGGGCGGCTTCCTCGATGTGCTCGAAACGACCGAAGCCAAAACCGAAGCCATTACCGTCGCCCCCATCTGCGCCGCCTGGGCCATCACGGCCAACCGCTGCCGCCGCGCCGATTTCGCCCGCCTCACCAAAGCCTTCGCCGCCGGCCTCGCCGCCGCCCAACCCGACGCCCTCCTCCTCGCCATGCACGGCGCCCAGACCGCCCAGGGCGAAGACGACGTCGAAGGCCGCTTCCTCGCCATCGCCCGCGAAATCCTTGGCCCCGACAAGCCCATCATCCTCACCCTCGACCTCCACGCCAACATCACCCAGCGCATGGTCACCCTGGCCACCGCCATCGTCGGCTACCACACCTACCCCCACGTCGACATGTTCGAAACCGGCCAGAAAGCCGCCCGCCTCCTCCTCCGCACCCTCGCGGGCGAAGTCCGCCCCACAATGGCCTATCACAAACTCCCCCTCATCCTCCAAGCCGAAAACTCGCAGACCTACCGCGGCCCCATGCACGAACTCATCACCGCCGCCCAGGCGCTCGAAGCCTCCGGCCAGGCCGAAGCCGTCTCCCTCTTCCCCGTCCAACCCTGGCTCGACATCGCCGAAATGGGCTGTGCCGTCGTCGCCGTCACCAACCACAAACCCAAAGCCGCCCAAACGCAGGCCACCAAACTCGCCCGGCAGCTCTGGAAGCGCAAAGCCGAATTCGAAACCACCCTCACCCCGGTCCCCGACGCCATTGCCGCCGCGCTCGCCCTCCCTGCCGGTCCCACCGTCCTCGCCGAATCCTCGGACTCGACCGGCTCCGGCTCGCCTGGCGACTCCACCGGCGTGCTCAAGCACCTGCTCCAAGCCCCGCTCACGGGCCCCGCCGCCATCTTCCTCGTCGACCCCGCCACCGTCGCCGCCGCCTTCACCGCCGGGGTCGGCGCCACCGTCTCCCGCCGCATCGGCGGCTGCTTCGATAAGAAAAACTCGAAGCCCGTCCCCGTCCAGGCCTACGTCAAACTTCTCTCCGATGGCTCTTGGACCGCCCGCGCCCGCGGCTACAACACCGGCATCACCACCTCCATGGGCCGCGCCGCCGTCCTCGTCTGCGGCCACGTCCACATCCTCGTCGCCGAGCGCTCCGCCATGACGGTCGACCCCGAACTCTTCCGCAGCCACGGCATTGAACCCGCCTACTGCCAGATCGTCGTCGTCAAATCGCCCAACGGCTTCCGCGCCGCCTACGAGCCCCTCGCCAAGGCCATCTTCGTCGTCGATACCCCGGGCGTCTCCTCCGCCAACCTCCGGCAGATGCCCTTCAAGAACGTACCCCGGCCGCTCTACCCGCTCGACACCGAGGGCTTCTAGCCCATGGCCTACCGCCACCGTCTGGTCCTGCTCGCCCTCGTCATCAACATGGTCTGCTACACCGACCGTGTCTGCATCGCCATCGCCGGCCCCGAACTACGCACCTCCTTCGGCCTGTCGGCGGCGCAGATGGGCCTCGTCTTCAGCATCTTCAGCCTCTCTTACTTCCTCGGCCAAACCCCGTGGGGCATCCTCGCCGACCGCTACGGCTCCCGCGGCCTGGTCGCCTTCGCCATCGCCGGCTGGTCGGTATTCACCGCCCTCACCGCCGCCGCCTGGAGCTACGTTTCGCTCCTCGTCATCCGCTTCGTCTTCGGCGCGCTCGAAGCCGCCTTCTCCCCCTCGATCGCCTCGGCCTTCTCCCGCTGGATTCCCATTCAGGAACGCGCCACGGCCTTCGGCGCCTTCCTCGGCGGCGGCCGTCTCGGCGGCGCCCTGGCCCCGCCGCTGGCCGGGTTCTTCGTCCTGCGCTACGGCTGGCAGGCCCCGTTTCTGATCTTCGGCGCCTTCGGCCTGCTCTGGGCCGCGGCCTGGTTCGCCTTCTATCGCAACCAACCGCCCGCGGATGCCCCGCGACGAAACGAACCCATTCCCTGGGCCGTCCTCCTCCGCTCCCGACGCCTCTGGTGCCTGCTCGGCACTGCGTTCGGCTCCACGTTCCTCTGGCAGTTCTACATCACCTGGTTCCCCACCTATCTCCGCGAACAGCGCGGCATGGCCATCACGGAGGCATCCTACTACGCCGGCCTCCCGCTGCTGTTCGGCGTTGCCGCCACCTGGGCCGGCGGCCTGGCCACCGACCTCCTCGCCCGCCGCCTTGGCGACCGCCGCGCCCGCACCGTGCTTGGCTTCGTTTCGCTAAGTGCGGGTGCGGCGCTGTTCACGGCCGGTGTCTGGCATCCCGCGCCCGCCCTCGGCGCCCTGCTCATGGCCAGCGCCGCCGGCGGCGTCGATCTCTATCTCGGCGCGGCCTGGTCCTCGGCCACCGATATCGGCGAAACCTCCGGCGGCGCGGTCTCCGGCCTGATGAACGCGGCCTCAAACGCGGCCGGCTTCGCCTCCCCCGCCATCATGGGTCTGGTGCTCGATCGCTTCCACGATTGGAACGCCGTGCTCTACCTCTCGGCCGCCAGCACGCTGGCCGCCGCCGTCCTCTGGTTATTCGTCAATCCCCGCCGCATCGCATAAGCGGATACAATCACGACCATGCAACGCCGACAAGTTCTGCAATCCGCCGCCGGCCTCACCATTCTCCGCTCCGGCCTCCTCCGCGGCCAGACCGCCCCCAGCAACCGCCTCAACGTCGCCCTCATCGGCGTCTGGGGCCGCGGCACGGCCCACTATAACGTCCTGCGCGACGAAAACGTCGTCGCCCTCTGCGACGTCAACGACCTCCGCACCAAAGAAGCCCTCGCCATCTTCCCCAAGGCCAAGACCTACTACGACTGGCGCCAGTGCCTCGACCAGAAAGACGTCGAAGCCGTCATCATCTGCACCGCCGACCACCATCACGCCTTCATCGCCAACTGGGCCATCAACCGCGGCCAGCACGTCTTCTGCGAAAAGCCCCTCGGCATCTCCGTCGAAGAGGTGCGCACCGTGCGCGCCAACTACCTCAAGAACAAAGCCAAGGTGGCCACCCAGCACGGCACCCAGCGCCACGCCTATCCCAACTTCGAGCGCCTCCGCGAACTCATCCTCGACGGCGCCATCGGCGACCTCAAGCGCGTCCACGGCTGGGACGCCCGCCAACTTCCCCGCCCCGGCTACCCCACCGCCCAGGGCCAGCCGCCCGCCGAACTCCACTACGAACAGTGGATCGGCCCCTCGCCCTATCACCCCTACAGCCCGCAGTACTTCGGCGGTTCGGCCGGCCTCAACTGCCTGTTCTGGAACATGTACCGCGACTTCGGCGTCGGCCAGATGGGCGACATGGGCGCCCACACCATGGACCTGCTCTGGAACGTCATCGACGCCGGCGCCCCCACCGGCATCGAGGTCGATCAGGACGTCACCGACAAGTACCACCCCGATATCTGCCCCGTGAAACTCAAGGTCACTTTCGAACACCCCGCCAACTCCTGGCGCGGGCCCATCGAAGTGCTCTGGTACCAGGGCGGCCAGAAGCCGGAAGCGCCGCGCGGCTACGTCGACATCTCGAAGGTCCCCAACGGCGCCATCTTCGAAGGCACCAAGGGTAGCATCTTCGCCGACTTCACCTCGCGCATCATCCTGCCCAACAACGACGACGGCGACCTGACCTACTACAAGCGCCGCGCCGAACCGCTGCCGCTCATCGGCGGCTCGGGCCAGGTGACGCAGAACGTGCCGCCCCGCCGCCCGCCCAGCGGCCCGCCCGCCCCGCTGCCGCCCGGCTTCACCGCCCAGCCCAACCAGCAGCCCGGCCCCTCCGGCTTCCCGGAGATCCAGATGCTCAACGGCAAGGTGCCCGCCGCGCTCGGCCTGCCCAACCCGGCCATCCCCGGCATCCTCGCCGGCAACCCGCCCAACCGCACCGTCGACGTCTTCCAGCGCGAATGGCTCGACGCCTGCAAAGGCAAGCTCAACAACGTCACCCACGGCACCAGCAGCAAGACCCACTGCGACTTCGACTACTCGGGCACGATGATGGAGCAGATGCTGCTCGGCCTCGTCGCCCATCGCGTCGGCAAGAAGCTCACCTACGACCCCGCCACCGGCCGCATCACCAACGTCCCCGAAGCCAACGACTACCTGAAGCGCACCTACCGTCCCAACTGGACCCTCAACGGGTAACGGTCCGGTACTCGATCTGCCGCACCGCTCCGGTCGTGTTGTACGACGCGATCCCGAGCGGTGCGGACCGTTCAATATCGCCCGGCCGCATCGTGATCTGCCGTCCGGCGATGCCGACGTTCACGACGCGCTCGGCCCCAATCCAGCACTCGATCCGCTCCGGAGCCACGGCCACGCGAATCGGGTACCACTTGCCGTCTTCGAAGGTGAAGTAGTTCCGCGTTTCGTTCTCCGAGGCGTTCCACCCGTCGATACTCGAAACGCCGATAATGTCGCCGCCCCAGCCGCCCAGCACAAACGTGGCGAAACTGTCGCCCACAGGAAACGTCAGGCTCGCAAAGAAGTCGCCGCCCGCCACGCGCATGGCTTCGTAGCGGACCTCGTAGTTCGTCCGTGGAAAAGTACCCGCGTAAGTGATCCCGGTCAACGGCGCCCCGGCCCCTAACAGAATCCGCCCCTCCGCCACGCTCACGGCGCCTTTGCGGGGAAACGCCGTCTCCTTCCAGCCGGTGAGCGACTTGCCGTCGAACAGCGTCTGCCAGGCCTCGGCCGCCCGCAGGAGGCTCGCTCCCAGGATCCAGTACCGTCTTGTCACGCCCGGTAGTCTACCATCCCGCGCACCGCCCGCTTTGCCGTACCATGGAGATTCAGCCCTGTTTTTGGTCCGTCCCGTCACTTATGGAGAACGCCTCGTCCCGTCTTCTGGTTGTGGAAGACGATTCTTCGGTCCGCTCAAACATCGTCACCTGCCTCGAACTCGAAGGCTTCGCCGTCGACGCCGTCGGCTCGACGCGCGAAGCGCTGACGCGTCTGGCGCAGGAAGAGTACCCGATTGTTCTCTCGGACATCTATCTCGACGAACGCACCGGCCTCGACGTGCTCCGCGCCGCCCGCGAAAGCAACCCCACCTGCGCGGTCATCCTGATGTCCGGCCGCGGGTCGATGGAGACCGTCATGGCCGCCACGCGCGGCGGCGCCTTCGACTACCTCGCCAAGCCCTTCGACCTCGACGACATGATCGAAAAGATCCGTCGCGCCGAAGCCTCGCTCCGGGAAGCCGGCGAGAAGCAGGCCCGCATCGACGATATCCCGGAAACCGACATGATCGGCTCCTCGGCCGGCATGGTGGCCATCTATAAAACCCTCGCCCAGGTCGCCCCCACCGAAGCTACCGTCCTGATTGAAGGCGAAACCGGCACGGGCAAAGAACTGATCGCGCGGATGATCCATCGCCACTCCCGCCGTGCCGACAAGCCCTTTGTACCGGTCGATTGTGGCTCCATTCCGCCGTCACTGCTCGAAAGCGAGCTGTTCGGCGCGCTCAAAGGCTCCTTCACGGGCGCCGATCGCGACCGCACCGGCGTCTTTGAAGCCGCCCACACCGGCACGGTGTTTCTCGACGAGATCGGCGACATCGACCTGAACTTTCAAGCCAAACTTCTCCGTGTGCTGCAGGAGAAAGAGATCCGCCCGCTCGGCGCCTCCCGCGCGAAGTCGATCGACGTGCGCGTGGTCGCCGCCACCAACAAGAACGTCCGCCAACTGGTTGAAGACGGCAAGTTCCGCGAGGATCTCTGGTTCCGCCTCGATGTCGTCAAAGTGGAACTGCCGCCGCTGCGCGAGCGCACCGGCGACATCCCGCTGCTCGTCCAGAAGTTCATGGACCGCTACAACGAGCGCTACGCGCGCGAGGCCGTAGTGACCAAGTCCGGGCTCAACGCCCTCGACTCCTACACTTGGCCCGGCAACGTGCGCCAGTTGCAGCACATGATGGAGCGGCTCGTCATTCTTGCCCCGCAGGGTCGCATCGACGAAGCCGCCGTCCGCGACGCCATCGCCGATGCCGAGGGCCGCGATACCCCGGCCGAAACCCTGGAAGACGCCAAGGCCGAACAGATCAAGAAGGTGCTGGCCGCCGCCAACGGCAACAAGTCGAAAGCGGCCAAGATCCTCGGCATCGAACGCAAAACGCTCTACCGGCTCATCGACCGCTTCGGTCTCTAACCTCGACCAGCCAACTGGCGACCCGCTGCTGCGTCTGACGCCGGAAGCGGTTGAAGTCGAGCGGCGTCTCCACCGTCAGCCCCGGCCGCGCCAGCGGCCGTACCGCCGCCGCCACGTCCGCCGCGCGCACATAGCGGTCGAGCGTGGGCGCAATCAGCAGCACCGGCCGCCCCGCCGTCAGCCGCACCGCCGCGTCAAAGTCAAACGGCGAACTCCGCGGGTTGTCCACGTAAGGCCCCAGCCGCGGCAGCAGCCCGTGCAGATGCGAATAGTGCCGGATGCCCTCCACCCCTTTGTCCGCCGTCGCGGCCCGCAGCACATCGAAGGCGCTCACCACGGCCAGCCCCTTCACTCGCTCGTCGAGCGCCGCCGTGAGCAGCGCCACCTTGCCGCCCAGCGCATAGCCCATCAGGTACACATCGCCCAACTCGCTCGTCTGCCCGAGAGCCTCGACCGCCGCCCGCGTATCCGCCACCATCTTCCCCATCAGGCTCCAGCGCGGATAGCGCCGGTAGAAATCCCGCGCATCGAGCACCCGCGCCCCGAAGCCAATCTGGTCAAAGGCAAACACCGCGAAGCCCTGCTTTACCAGGTCCGGAATCGACGGCCGCTGATCCAGCCGCCAGGCGCCCCCGCCGTTCGTCCACGGCGCCATGATGGACCACCCCGCCTGATAGGTGTAACCGTGCAGCCAGATCACCACCGGGTAGCGGCCCTTGGCCTGCGGCAGAAACAGATCGCCCTTCAGCCCGTCGCCAAAGGGCACCTCGGTCCACCGCATCCCCTCCCGGGCGATCCGCTCGCGCACGGTCGCGTCCATCGAAGGCCGGCGCAGCACCCCGGCAATCCAGCTTTCGACGGTGCTGATCTCGAGCGGCGCCCGCCGCAGTTGCAGGTTCTTCACGCCGGGCGGCTCCTCGCCGAGCACCCACGCGATCTGCTCCCGGTCGCCCAGCTTTCCTGGGGGCGGCGGGGGTTGCGGTCCCTTGTACTCGTAGCCGTGGACCCAGGTCTCCTGCTTCGGGATCACCGTTCGGCCAAAGACGGCGTCGAAGAAATCGACGAAATTCTCAACGTCCCCGGCCGACGTCGGATGTTCGCCCGCCCGCAGATGCAGCCAGACGTTCTGCTCCTTACCAAGCCACCGGTAGACGCGCCGGGCGTCGCGATAAGCCTGCTCGAATCCGAAAGGGTTCCCCGCCGACTCGGCGTAACCGCTATAGAGCATTGCGCCGCGCGGCGCCACCAGCGCGAGCAGCGTGTTCTGGTCTACCGGCAGCTTATCCTCGCGCCCGGCAAAGAAACGCAACCGCGGATGGAACCAGTGCGATTGCGCCCCGGTCAACAGCTCAATACTCTCGTTGGCAAACGGCTCGGTCGTGTAGCGCCACGGGTCCACCTCGCCGCTGTTCCCGCTCGAAGGCACGACGGCTCCTATCCGTTCGTCCATCGCCGCGGCCAGCAGCGCCGACTTGCCGTTGCGTGAATGGCCGGTAGTGCCGATTTTGGTGGCGTCCACCTCGGGGAGCGTAACGAGATAATCCACGGCGCGCGAGGCGGCCCAGGCCCAGCGCGCCAGCACGCTCCAGTCGTAGTCCGGATAGATCTCCACCCAGGCATCCGAATCATCGCCGTTCTGATAGCGCGGATCCGTGGCGTGGTAGACGCAGGCGATATAGCCGCGGCGGACGGCCGTATAGATCCACGGCCGGTTCACCCCGTGGTTGGTGAGAAAGACGGGAAAGGGGCCTTTGCCCTCGGGCCTGCTTTCGGGAATGATCAGTTCCAGGCGCAGCGTCGCCCGGCGGTCCGGGCCGAACTCCAGGCGGACCTCGCGCACGGTGGCCCGGCCCTCTTTGCGCTCGCTGGTCACCACGGCGCGGAGATTCCCCGGCGCCGGCGGCATCCGGCCAAACATCCAGCGCTCAACCAGCTTCTTCAACTCCGCGCGGCGCCGCGTCCATTCGGCCCGGGTCTTCACGCCTGCGAGCGCGTCGGGCAGCCCGGGAATCGAACGCAGAGCGGCGAAGTCCGGCGGCTGTTCGCCGGTGCGCTGGAGCCACTCTTCCCACGTCCGGTCGGTCGCGTTGTAGCGCCCGTCCGGCGGCGGATCGCTCGGCCGCAGCAGCCGCAGCAGCTCCGTAAGCGAACCATCCTGTCCAGAGGCGGACAGCACCACTAGCAACAACCAACCCGCAATGCGCATACGCCTTACTGTATCTTCACGAGCGGCGGCGGCGCGGGCAGGCGGTCAAACGGGGTATCGGCGATGTAGAGCGACCCCGCCCCGGGAGCCAGCGCGCGAATCTCCGGCGGCATCCCCTCGACGGCGGTCGTGAAGACCACCTTCACTTTGCCATCGACCTCGACAAACTCCGGGCAGGTCACCCGCGGCGAACCGGGAATCACCCATTCGGCCTCGAGGGCGCCATCGGCCACGCGGTACATCCGCGCGCAGCCATCGGTAACAGCGCCGGGATCAAAGAAGGCGACCAGGATGCTTTCGCCGTCAGGCGACGGGCGCAGGCCGTCCGGGTAGGCCGGCAGATCGGCGGGGTCGACAAGCAGTTCGCGCCCCGTGGCTTGCCGCGTGGCAGCGTCCCAGCGGTAGCGGCTGATAGCCCGGGGCGTCGAGTCGATGTCGATGAGACGGTTGCCGCGCAGGTCCTTGCCGTTCGAGCAGGTCTGGCCGTCGAGCACGGTGTGCAGGCGACGGGCGGCCGCGTCGTAGAAATAGAGCGCTGCGATCGGCTCGGAGAAGCCAAGGTGCTTGGTCCCGAACAGTACGCCACCCGCGACGGCGAGACCATCGTTGATGATCACGCGCGGGTCGTCTGACACGGTAACGCCCAACTCCTCAACGGCGCCCGTAGCCCAATCCACCAGCACCAGCCCCCGCTCCATGCCGACAAGCCACCGCCCGGGGGTCTCCGTTTCGGCGAAAAAGCCGGGCCGGCCCGGCAGCGCCAGCGTCCGGTTCTCGCCGCTGCCAAGGCCCAGCCGGTTCAGGCTGCCGGTGGTGGCATCGGCGCTGTGTTGAATCGCCACCCAGCCCAGCTCCTTCCCGCCCCGCAGCAGCCGGGGGCCTTCGGGCAGGTAACGCAGCTCTTCGCCGCCGGGGGCATAAATCTCCTCTGCAATCGCGCGGAAAGTCATAGCAATCAGCCCGATCATAGCGCGGCGTCCCGTGTTGACGGAAAGGCCAATCTTCGATAGAGTCCATAGACCTCCATTTCTGTTAAACGGAGTCTCGCTTTTTATGCAAATCAAACAAAAATACCTGGCCGCCCTTCTGTTGGGCGCCGCCTTTCCTCTTATCTCTCTAGCGCAAACCTCCGATGCCACGCTGGTCGGCATCATCTCGGATGCCTCCGGCGCTTCGGCCGCCGGCGCCACCATCTCAGCCGTAAACAACGCCACCGGCGTTGCCCGCGAGGTGGTCACCAACGACACCGGCGCTTATCGCCTCGGCCCGCTGGTTCCGGGAACCTACACCGTCACCGCCAAACTCAACGGCTTTAAAACCAAAGTCCAGAAAGACGTCGTGCTCCAGACCGGCGCCGTCGTCAAAATCGACGTCGCCCTTGAAGTCGGCAACGTCACCGAAAGCGTGGAAGTGACGGGCGCGGCGCCCATGCTGCAGACCCAGGAAGCCTCGGTTGGCGGCGTCATTTCGCAGTCGCAGCTGGCGCGCATTCCGGTTAACGGACGCAACTATACGCGCCTGCTCGTACTGATGCCGGGCACCAGCGACATCCAGCGCAGCCAGGGCCGCGGCGGCCTGTCCGGCGCGCAGATGGTCTCCGTCAACGGCCAGCGGACGCAGGACAACAACTACACCCTCGACGGCGTCGACAACAACATGATGTTCATGAACTCGCCCGGCGGCTCACCGCCCATGGACGCCATCCAGGAGTTCCGCGTCGCCACCGGCAACTCGGCCGAGTACGGCCGCTCGGCCGGCGCTAACGTCAACGTCTCCATCAAGTCCGGCACCCGCGACCTGCACGGCTCGCTGTACTCGTTCGTCCGCAACGACAAGTTCGACGCCAACGAGTTCTTCGCCAACAAGCAGGGCCGCGGCAAAGTGCCCTTCCGCCAGAATCAGTACGGCCTCGCCATCGGCGGACCGGTGCTGCTGCCCAAGATCTACAACGGCCGCGAGAAGACCTTCTGGTTCCTCGGCTGGGAAGGCTTCCGGCTGCGCCGCGGCCAGACCGCGCAGAGCACGGTACCTACCGCCGAAATGCGCGCCGGCAACTTCAGCGGCATCTCGCAGCGCATCTACGACCCGCTCACCGGCCAGCTCGATGCGCAGGGCCGCATTGTGCGCCAGCTCTTCCCGGGCAACATCATCCCGACTAACCGCATCAACCAGGGCATGCGGCGCACCGTGGACACGCTCCACCCGCTGCCCAACCGGCCCGGTCTTGTCAACAACTTCCTGCAGACCGAAGGCCAGGCTATCGACCGCGACATGATCGTCCTCCGCGTCGACCACACCATCAACGACAAGAACATCATCTGGGGCCGCATGCTCGAACAGCGCGTAGGCCAGCTGGTGCCTGCCGCCTCTTCCCTGTTTGTCAGCGAGAACCGCTACGATGTCCGCAACTGGGGCATGGGCTGGAACAACATCATCAGCCCTTCGACGGTGCTCGAAGTCAAGTACGGCTACAACAGTCCGAACAATCCCGGCTGCCCGGTCTTCCGCAACGGCATCACCCGCGCCGGAATTCTCGACGCCGGCGGCGTGCAGATCTTCGATAAAGAAGCCCTCTGCGGTACCCTGCCCAGCTTCTCGCCCCAGGGCTACCTCGCCGCGGGCGGCGGCGGCGGCGAAACCATCATGGACAAGAACCACCAGACGAGCGGCAAACTGTCGATGGTCGTGGGCCGGCACTCCTTCAAAATGGGCGGCGGCTACACCTGGCGCGCCATGGACGCCGCGTATTCAAACCCCACCAACGGCGATGCCCAGTTCTGGACTTCGCTCACCGCGGACGACCTGAACCCCTCGCAGGGCAACGCCCTGGCGACGATGCTGCTCGGTTATCCCAGCTACGTCCGCCGCGGCTTCAGCATCCCGCGCCTGTTCGCCCGGCAGCCCTACGGCGAAGCGTTCTTCCAGGACGACTGGCGCGTCACTGACCGGCTCACCGTGAACCTCGGCATTCGCTGGGAGTCCGGCATCCGTCCGTGGGATACCAACAACGCACTCGGCAACCTGGTCATCACCCGCGACGCGCAGGGCAACTACGGCGCCGAATTGATGTGGGCGGGCACCAATCCGCTTCGCGACAACGCGCCCGCCAAGACCCTTGGCTACGGCCGCTCCCTGATGCGGAACGACATGAACAACTTTGCCCCGCGCCTCGGCCTCGCTTATCAAGCCAACAGCAAGACCGTCATCCGCGCCGGCGCCGGCGTCTTCTACAACACCACGTTCATGCAGGAGATCAACGACCTGCGTAAGTTCTGGCCCTACCTGCCGCAGCAGGAGATCAGCTTCAACCGCGGCGCGGTGCCCGACTACAGCATCAACCAGCCCGGCCCCGGCTTCGGCTCGACGCAGGCCATCGGCGGCTGGCCCCAGAACCCGAACAACCGCACGCCGTACTCGATGCAGTGGAACCTGTTCGTGCAGCGTCAGTTGCAGCAGGACATGACGCTCGACGTCGGCTACGTCGGCTCGGCCAACAAAAAGCAGATCGGCTACTACGGCCTGAACAATGCCTTCAAACCCGGCCCTGGCCCCATCGATCCGCGTCGCCGCCTGGCGGCCGCGGGCTTTGTCGGCAACATGGACGGCGGCGAGAACATGTTCAACTCCGAGTACAACGCTCTGCAGATCAAGCTGAACAAGCGTTTCAGCAAGGGCTTGACGATCCTCTCCAACTACACCTGGGGCAAGTGCATGGACAACCAGTCCTCGCTCGCCGAAGGTAAGTACCAGGACATCTTCAACCTGCGCGCCGACTGGTCTCGCTGCTCGTACGACATCACCCACGCCTTCAAGATGGGCTATGTTTACGACCTGCCCTTCGGCCGCGGCCGTTCCTTCGGCGGTGACTGGAATCGCTTCGTCGATGGCGTACTCGGTGGCTGGGCCATCGAAGGCATCGTGCAGTGGCAGACCGGCACCCCGTCCAACGTCCGCACGGGTCTCGACCGCGCCAACGTGGGCCGCACCCAGGAGCGTCCGAATGTGGTCCGCAACCCGAACCTGCCCGCCGACCAGCGGACGCCGGACCGGTGGTTTGACACGTCTGCTTTCGTGATGCCCGATGCGTTCACCTTCGGCAACGCCGGCGCGTACATTGTGCGCGACGACGGCCGCCGCGTGTTCGACTTCTCGATCGCCAAGAAGTTCCGCATCATCGAGGGTCATTCGCTCGAACTCCGCGGTGAGTTCTTCAACTTCCCGAACCACACCATGTTCGGCGCCCCCGGCTCGGGTGGTTACGTGTTGAATACGCCCACCTACGGCGTCATCACCGGCACCGCCGCCAACCGCCAAATCCAGTTCGCTCTCCGCTACTCTTTCTAGCGGACGCAAAGGATGAAGTGGTCATCCCTTAACCTGCTGTTCCTCACCCTCGCCGGTAACTGGACGGTGGCCCCCCTGGGCCCCGTCCTCGTTACCGGCGAGTCCATTAAGAAACCCCTCCCCGCCACCACCCCCGGCGGCATCGCCGTCTTCGACTACAACAACGACGGCCGCCTCGACCTCTTCTTCCCCAACGGCGGCGCCCTGCCCCAGGGCCCGAAGGCCCCCAACGCGCTCCTGCGCAATAACGGTAATTTCCAGTTCACCAACGTCACCGCCGCCGCCGGACTCACCGGCCTCGACTACGACCTCGGCGCCGCCGCCGGCGACTACGACAACGACGGCTACCCCGACCTGCTCACCCTCGGCCTCCGCGGCATCACCCTCTATCGCAACCAAGGCAACGGCGCCTTCACCAACGCCACCGCCGCCGCCCGGCTCGATAACCGCGGCCGCTGGTCCGTCGCCGCCGCCTGGTTCGACATGGAAAACGACGGCGACCTCGATCTGTTCGTCGTCAACTACGTCCAGTGGAATCCCGCCACCGAACAGGTGTGCCTCGTCGCCGGGAAGCCCGACTTCTGCCACCCCCGCCACTACGCCCCCGAAGCCAACGCCCTGTTCCGCAACGACGGCGACGGCACCTTCACCGACGTATCCGCTCCCTCCGGCATCGCCGCCCACAAAGGCAAAGGCATGTCCGTCGCCGCGGCCGACTTCGACGCCGACGGCCTCATCGATCTCTACGTCACCAACGACCGCACCTTCGCCTTCTACTTCCGCAATCTCGGCCAAGGCCGCTTCGAAGAGTGCGCCTTCGCCCGCGGCGTCGCCGTCCCCCAGGACGGCAAGCCCGTCTCCGGAATGGGCGTCAGCGCCGAAGACTACGACAACGACGGCCGCCCCGATCTTGTCTATACGGCCCTCCGCGACGAAACCTTTCCGCTCTACCGCAACCTCGGCCAGGAGTTTGAAGAGACCACGGCCAAGAGCCGGCTGGCTCCGCTGACGCGCGCCCTGGCCGGCTGGGGCATCGCCTTCGCCGACCTCGATAACGACGGCTGGAAAGACATCCTCGCCGCCCGCAGCGATGCCCTGTCGGCCACCGGCGGCTATGGCGCCAAAGCCAAAGAGCCCCCAGCCTGGTTCCGCAATCAGGCCAATGGCGCCTTCGCCCACGGCGCCGGCTGGGCCGCCCTGGAACCTGCCATGTACCGCGGCCTGGTCGCCGCCGACCTCAACGCCGATGGCTGCCTCGACGTCGTACTCACCGCCCTCCTGGCCACGCCCCGCCTGCTCCGCCATCCTTGTCAGGGCGCCGGCAACTGGCTCAGCGTCGACGTCCGCGCACCCGGCGCCCGCGTCCGCATCGGCGCCCAAACGCGTTGGGTCTCCTCCGCCACCGGCTACGCCTCCTCCTATCTCGGCCCCCTGCACTTCGGCCTCGGCCCCGCCCAACAGGTCGACGTCGAGGTCACCTGGCCCGACGGTCGCACGCGCCGCATTGCGACCGCCGTGAACCGTGCGATTCAATTAAAACCATGAAGCTGTTGCTGCTGTTCCTGCTGTCCGCCCTGCTCCCCGCGCAGGAGGACACCGCGGCCGCCGCCGCCCGCGCCATGCGCGAAGGCCGCTTCGCCGAAGCCGAACGCCTCTACCGCGCCCTGATCAAGCAAATCCCCCAGGAGCCCCGCCTCCAACTCAACCTCGCCCTCGCGCTCCATTCCGGCAAAAAGTACGCGGACGCCAACGCCGCCTTCGCCCAATTCTTGAAAACGAACCCACCGCCGGGACCCGTCCATCTGGTGGCCGGCCTGTCGCTGCTCAAAGCCGGTCGCGTGTGCGACGCCGCCGCTGTACTCGAAACCGCCCGGCGCTGGCAGGCCTCCGAGCAGGTGCTCACCGAACTCGCCGATGCCTACGCGGCTTGCAAACGCTACCCGCAGGCCGGCGCCGCCTATCTCGCCGCCGCGGCCAAAGCCACGGCCAACGCCGGCCGCCTGCAGCGTGCCGCCGCCCGCGCCTACTGGCAGGCCCGCGACTACGCGGCCGCCCTCCCGCTGTTCGCCGCGCTGCGGCGGGCCTTCGAAAACGATGCCGAGTTCCTCTATGAATCCGGCGATACCCTCGCGCGCGCCGAAGGCTTTGCCGCTGGCCTGCCGCTGCTCGAACGCAGCGTCGAACTCGCCCCCGGCCTCACACCCGCGCGCGGCGCCCTCGGCCGCGCCCTCGTCGAAGCCGGACGTCACGCCGAAGCCATTCCTCACCTCGTGGCCGCTTCGCCCGCCGATGCCACGCTGCTCATGCCGCTCAGCCGGGCCTATAAAGCCACGGGCCGCGTCGAGGACGCGGCCCGGGCCGAACAACAGTATCGTCAGTCGCTAAGTGCTCAGAACTGAATCCGGATACCTAGCTGAATGTTCCGTGGACCGACGTTGGTCGTACCGGTGACGACACCAAAGTTGGGATCGGCCATATTGGTATTGGCCCGTCCAAACTGCGGGGTATTGGTGAAGTTGAACATCTCGGCGCGGAACTGTGCTTTCCAGTTCTCACCCCAGCGGAAGTTCTTGAGAATCGCCAGATCGGCGTGGTTCGTGGGACCGAACCGGATGTTGGGAATCCAGCGCGGCGCATTACCCAGTTCAAAGTTACCCGGCGTCGTGAAGGCCGCCGTATTGAACCAACGGTCCGGCGTCGGGTTGGCAATAGCCGCTGCCTTCAAGTCAGCCACGTTCGGCCGCTGTATCTGGAAGCCGTAGGCGCTCAGCGTGTTCGGCGCCGTGAAGCCCAGCGGCAAGCCGCTCGAGAACCGGATGATGGTGGAAACCTGCCAGCCGCCCACAATGGCGTTGGCCACCGGATGCATGTCAGACAGGAACTTGCGACCCTTGCCCACCGGCATCTCGTAGACCAGCGCGTTCACGAAGCTCTGCGGAATGTCATGGGCCGAAATGGAGCGGTCCACGCTCAGGTCATAGTAGTCGCGCAGCGTGTCGCCCACTTCCCATCCCTGCCATTCGCTGGCGTTATCGATGGCCTTGGACCATTGGTAGGTCGTCAGCAGGTTCAGGTCCTTGCCCATCTGCCAGTGATAGCGCAGCACCAGTGCGTTGAAGCTGGCGCTGGCGCCCGGCGCATCGGCCGAAAGGTTCACGCCGAGAAACTGCGGATGCGGCCGCAGCAGCCGGTGTTGGGGAATGGTCGCCCCGGCCAGCGCACCGGTCGGGATAATGCCGAAGAACGGATTCCGTACGGCGTTGTTCAGCGCGGCGCCCTGCGAGAGGAACTCCTTAGGCATCTGGTTGGCCTGCTGGCCGGTGCCGAACGAGAGCTTGCGGCTCTGGGAACCGGTGAAGCCGGCTTCAAACACCATGCCCTGCTTAATCTCAAACTGGAAGTCGACGCTGAAGTTCTGCACGTAGCCCTGCGGATGGTGCCGCGAGAAAGCGTTAACATTGTCGCCAACCTGGGTCAGGAGACCGAGACTCGAACCGACAGGCTGGTTGAATCCATTCGGGAATGGATTGCGCAGCAGCGCATTCCGGTTCGGGTTGATGCCGTCGGCGCCAGCCGTCGAAACCCATTCGGTAGTCGTCGAGAAACCCTGGTTCGCGCCGCCGCCCGTTTGCGGATAGAAGATGCCGTAGCCGCCGCGGAAGACGAGTTTATCGGTGAGCTTGTAGGCCATGCCGAAGCGCGGCGCGAAGTTGGTGTACTCGGTGTCCCACGCCCCGCGGTTATTGGGCGAGACAAAGACAAGACCACCCACCAGGGGCAAACCGGTCCGCTGGGCCAGCGGACTCGCCGCTGTGAAATCGAAGTTGTTCAGCCGGTTGAAACGCTCCGTGCGCGCCAGTTGGACCTCCCAGCGTAGACCCATGTGAAGCGTCAGCTTGCGGTTGGCACGCCACGAGTCTTGAAAGTAGAGGCCATGATATCCCGCGGCGTTCGCCGTCCCAATGCCAATGGGCGCGCTGCCGCTGGCGCCGACGCCGAGCAGAAGCGAAGCAATCCCGTCGCCGGTCACTGAACTGGCCACGGCCGCCGTGGGGCCCGAAGTGAGGCCGCGCGTGAAGTTGAACGCCGGGGTGTTGAAGTCGGTATTGTTCAGTCGCGCCGCTTCGCCCAGCCAGCCGAACTTCAGGCTGTGGGCGCCGAGTTCCTTGGTGAGGTTGACCTGGAGATTGTGCGTTTCCCGGGGCACATTCAGGAAACGGCGGTTATTCAACGAAGCGTAGCCCTGAACCGAGAAGCCAGGATAGGTCTGCGCCTGGAATTGAGAGACCAACTGTTGCGAGAAACCGAGGGTCGTCGCGTTCAGGCCTTGCGACGGCGAGTTCTGATTCTCCCGCCACCGGCCGGAGCCGAGCAGCACGTTGATCACCCAGGTGGGCGAGGGCGTAATGGTCGTCCCGATCACAACGTGGTGCCGCGGGTTGACGTCCGAGAAGTTCGTATCCGCGCCGTTGCCGAAAAACACCGGCGCCACGTTCTCCTGCCAGGCCTTCGTGAAGCGGCCGAACATGGTCCACTTCTCGCTCTTGGCCCAGTCAATCCGCAGATCCAGGCGATCGTTGATCGTGTTGGTCTTGCCCGCGGCGACAAAGTTGCGGGCGTTGGTCCCGGGATCGCCCTGCGTGTTCGCGGCCGGAAACAGCCCAATCACTTTCGCCGCCACCGGGTCGATCAGCGCCGCCGGAATGCGGTTGCCGGGAAACGCATCGCGGATAAAGCCACTGCCGTTCGGATTGGGTCGCGTCGAAAACGGATCAAAGATCGTGGCCAGCGTCCCGTTACCGTTGAAGGTCTGCGAAAAATCGCCGCCGCGCTGCAGCGCCGTCGGCACGTTCGAGATGTTCGTGCCCGGCGAACCCTGGCGCAAGCCCTCATAGGCCGTAAAGAAGAACAGCCGGCTCGACCGCTTGATCGGTCCGCCCACCGCGGCGCCAAACTGGTTGCGCTGAAACAGCACGCGGGGCAGCCCCGACCGGTTGTTGGCCCAGGAGTTGGCGTCCAGCTTGTCGTTGCGCAGGAACTCAAACACCGAACCATGGAACGCGTTCGATCCGCCGCGCGTGATCATGTTCACCGCGCCGCCGTCGGACTTGCCAAACTGCGCGTCGAACTGGTTCCGGACAATGCTCACCTCCTGCACCGAGTCCACGCTCGGCGAAGCGATCAGTCCGCCCCAATCGACGGCCGCCGCCGGCACGCCGTCAATCAATGTCAAGCCAGCCTGTCCGCGGCCACCGTTCATCGAAAAGCGGTTGTGGTTCTGGTCCTGCGTCGCCTGCGAGATGCCCGTCCGCACGGCGATCACGCCCGCGTTCACGTGTACGAGCACGAACGGATTCCGCGCGTTCACCGGCAGGTCCAGCACCGCCTGCTGATTCAAAGTTACTGAGCGGTTGGCCGATTGCGTGTCGAGCATCGTCACCCCGGCCGTGACCTCAACCACCTGCGTGACTTCGCCGAGTTGCAGGTTAAAGTTCAATTCAAGAGTCGCGTTGACGCGCAGTTCCGTATTCTTCTGCACACTCTTGCGGAACCCGGTCATCTCCACGGATACCTCATAGTTGCCGGGAGGGAGCTGCGAGAAGATATAGCGGCCATCGCCGCCCGTGGTCGCCTGCCGCGTATCGCTCGTGGCTTCGTTTCGCACCCGCACCGTGGCGCCCGCAATGGTCGCCTGGCCGGGGTCCATGACCACGCCGGAGATATTGCCCGTAAAGGTTTGCGCGCCAAGACCCGCCGCCATCAGCAGCAGGCCCCAAACCGATCGACTCAGTCGGAAAGATTGTATGTTCATGAAAGTTAGTCCCGTCGCTAGTAAGGACGATCCGCCTAAGTCTATTGAAACCAACCCCCGATTGCAATCGAGGATGCCCGCCGGCCAAGCCCAACCGGTATAGAATTGCGGTGATGATCCCGCGGCGCGTCCGGCTCCTCTTTTTGACGCTGCTTCCGCTCACGCTCGCAGCGGAGGGGAAGGTGCCGCCCATCTGGCCGCAGATTCAGGGTATCTTCCCGCGCGGCGGCCAGCGGGGCGCCGCCGTCAAGATCACGCTCAAAGGCCGCAACCTGCAGCAGACGCGCGAACTCCGCTTCCGGTCCCCGCACCTCACCGCCCGCGTCCTGTCCGCCACTCCCTACCAGGTCGAAGCCCTCGTTACGCTCGCTCCCTCCGCCGAACCCGGTCGCCACGACCTGCGCCTGCTCGCCCCCCACGGCTCCGCCATCGGCTATTTCGACGTCGGCACTGTCGCCGAGCGCACCGAGAAAGAGCCCAATAACCACCCGGCCCAGGCCGAACCCCTCCCCTTCCCCGCCCTCGTCAACGGCATCCTTACCGCCGGCGACTACGACTACTTCCGCCTCGAAGCCGCCGCCGGCCAGACCCTCACCTTCGACGTGCTCGCAACCCGCAACGGCGCGAGCACCGACGCCGCCCTCGCCCTGCTCAACGAAGCCGGCGATGAACTCGCCTTTTCCGACGACTACTACGGCTTCAAAGACCCCCACCTCCGCTACACCTTCGCGAAAACCGGCCGCTACCTCCTCCGCGTCCACGGCTCAAGCGAAGCCGGCTGCGACACCTGCGACTACCGCCTGCGCGCCGGAACGATGCCGCATGTGGAAACCGTCATCCCCGCCGGCGGCCAACCCGGCCAACCCACCACCATCACCCTGCGCGGCGTCAACCTGCGGCACCTCGCCGGCGTCACGCTCGGCGACGGCCTGGCCGAAGGCGAGGTACTCACCGCCACCGCAACGGAGGCCACCGTCCGCCTCACGGTCCCCCCGCACGCCGCGCCCGGCGTCTACAAGCTCCACGGCCGCGATGCCCTCCTGCCGGCCTCCTTCGTCGTCTCCACCTTTCCGGAGTTCGCCGTCGCCGATGGCTCCGCCCGCAGCCGCAAGGATCCCCTGCCGGTAACCCTCCCCGTTATCGCCAACGGCATCCTCAACCGCCCGCGCGCCGCCGACCACTTCGCCTTCCGCGTCGACGGCCCGGAAACGGTCGTCCTCGAAGCCCACGCCATGCAGCTCGGCTATCTCACCGACCCGCTCGTCGCCCTCTACGACGAATCCGGTAACCGTCTCGCCTGGCAGGACGACCCGACCACCAACACCGGCAAAGAGCCGGCCAACCTCGATCCCCATCTCGTCTTCCGCCTGCCCCGGGCCGGCCGCTACACCGCCATGATTCGCGATGCCCAGTTCCGCGGCGACCCGGCCTTCCTCTACCGCCTCACCATCAAGAAGGCCGAGCCGGACTTCTCGCTCCGCGTCGTCGGTACCGACGACACCCTCTACCGGGGGCGCACCAACACCATCCTCGTCCGCGTCCGCCGCCTCGAAGGCTGGAACGAGCCCGTCGAGGTCTATGTCCCCCACCTGCCCCCCGGCGTCTCGGTGCAGCCCGTCGTCGCCGAACCCAAAAACACGCCCTACACCGGCACCTGCGGAGAAACCCACTACCTCGACGGCACGAACGTGGAGATGCAGATCACCGTCGCCCCCGATGCTCCGCCCCTGGCCGGCCATCTCGAATTCCGCGGCCGCTCCCGGGGCGTGGAACGGATTGCCCGGACGCGCTACTTCCGCGCCCGCATCCGCCACATCGGCGATGCCGAAGAGGATCATCTCCGCGTCACCATCGCCGACGCCCCCGGCGCCGTGCTCACCGTCCCGCCCGCCCTCGCCCTCGGCAAAGACCACACCGCCGCCCTCACCGTCATCGTCACGCGCCTCGACGAAGGCCGCGCCGAACCGCTCGATCTCGCCATCGAAGCCGCGGCCGACGGCCTCACCGCCACCGCCGCCCCGGTCCCGCCCACCACCACCCGGGCCGAACTCCGGCTCCGTGCCGAAGCCAAAGCCCCGGGCGAATTCGTCGTGGTCGCCCGCCGCGCCGGCGCCGTCATCGGCCGGTCCCATCCCATTCGTCTTCGGAGCCCGCAATGAAACCCCTCCTTCTCGCCCTGCTCCCGCTCACGGCCTCCGCCGCCAGCCTTTCCATTCAACCGCCGCGCATCGTCCTCCACGGGCCCCACGCCACGCAACTCTACACCGTTACCTTTACCGACAACCAGGGCTACGAGCACGACGTCACCACCGAATGCGCCAGCCCCAACCCGGCCCGCGCTACCATGCGCGCCGTAGCCGTCTCCTGCCGCGGACTCCGCGCCACAGCGCCCGTCATCATCGCGCCCGCCGCCCGCGCCCCCGGCATCAGCTTCGTCAACGACGTCAGCCCCATCTTCACCATGTCCGGCTGCGCCGGCGCCAACTGCCACGGGTCGCTCCGCGGCCAGCGCGGTTTCAAACTCTCGCTGTTCGGCGTCGAACCCAAGCTCGACTTCGACGCCGTAGCCGCGCAACGCATCAACCGCCAGCAGCCCGAACAAAGCCTGCTCCTCAAGAAGGCCACCGCCGAGACCGGGCACGGCGGCGGCCTTCGCTTCGCCGCCGACTCGCTCCAGTACCGCACCATCCGCGACTGGATCGCCCAGGGCGCGCCCTACGATCAGGACGACTCCGTCCGCGCCGTCAGCCTCCGCGTCTACCCCGAAGAGCGCATCCTGCTCGGCCCGCAACAGAAGCAGCAGTTGATTGCCGTCGCCACCTACTCCGATGGCAGCGTCCGCGATGTCACCCGCCTCGTGCAATACTCCTCAAACGGACCGGACACCGCGCAGGTAACCGCCAACGGCGTCGTCACCGCGCTCGAGGCTGGCGAGACGGCCATCATGGTGCGGACCATGGGCCAGGCCGTCGCCGCCCGGATCCTCGTCGCCGCCGGCCCCACCGCCGCCGACTACCCCCGGCTCGCCGCCAACAACTTCGTCGACGAACACATCTTCAGCAAGCTGCGCCGGCTGAACATCCGCCCTTCGGGCCCTGCCACCGATAGCGAGTTCCTGCGCCGCGTCTACCTCGACACGGTCGGACTGCTGCCCACCGAAGCCGACACGCGCCGCTTCCTCGCCTCCACCGCGCCCGACAAACGCCGCGCCGAAATCGACCGCCTGCTCAACCGCCGCGAATTCGCCGAGCTGTGGGCGCTGAAGTTCACCGAACTGTTCCGCGCCGGAACGCGCGAGGCCGGCGCCAAAGGCGCGCGCATCGTCTACAACTTCATCCGCGACTCCTTCCTCGCCAACAAGCCCTACGACCGCTTCGTGCGCGAGATCCTCCTCAGCCAGGGGGCCCACAGCTTCGCCGCCTCCTCGCAGGACGGACTCCCCAACGCGCCGACCAGCTTCTATAACATCAGCTTCGACTCGAACGCCCCCGATCACGCCACCAACATCAGTCAACTGTTCCTGGGCGTTCGCCTCGAGTGCGCCAAGTGCCACAACCATCCCTGGGAGAAGTGGACCCAGGACGACTTCTATGGCTTTGCGGCCTTCTTCGCCCGCGTCGGCATCAAGGAGGTCTATGAAAACGACGAAAACGCCACGCAGTACATGGAAGAAGGCGCCGTCGAACATCCCAAGACCAGGAAGAAAATGGTGGCCCGCGTGCTCGACGGCAAACAGGTACCCGACTCCCAGGACGCCGACATCCGCGAAGAGCTAGCCGCCTGGATGACGGCGCCCGATAACCCGTACTTCGCCCGCACGATGGTCAATCGCGTCTGGAAGCACTACTTCGGCCGCGGCTTCGTCGAAGAGGTGGACGACTTCCGCGTCACCAACCCTGCCTCCCATCCGGCCCTGCTCGACGCCCTCGCGCGAGACTTCGCCGCACACCGCTTCGACCTGCGCCATCTGATGCGCACCATCCTCAACTCGCGCGCCTATCAGCTGTCGGCTGAACCCAGCCCCTCCAACCGCTCCGACACGATCAACTTCAGCCGCTTCCCCATCCGCCGCCTGCTCGCCGAAACGCTGCTCGACACCATGAGCCAGGCCACCGGGGTTCCCGAAAAGTTCCCCGGCTATCCGCCCGGCACCCGCGCCATGCAGGTCTACGCGGCCGGCGCCGGCGGCTACCTGCTCTCCTCGTTCGGCCGTCTGAGCCGGGACATCCTCTGCGAACGCGACGCGCAGCCCGACATAGCGCAGACCATGCACCTCATCTCCGGCGCCACGCTGCAGAACAAAATTACGCAGGCTGCCTTCGACCCCGCCCTGAGCAACGAACAGCTGCTCGAACAGATCTACCTGCGCAGCCTCGTCCGTCTGCCTTCGGCCGCCGAACGCACCGCCGTGCTCGCCATGGCGAAAGCCGGCGACCGCCGCAAGGTGTTCGAGGATCTCCTGTGGGCCATCCTGAATTCCAAAGAGTTCCTCTACCAGCACTAGCATGAAGATTCCAATGCATCGTCGCGGCTTTATCCGGATCGGCTCGATTGCCGCCTTCGGCACCCTCAGCTGGGGCGACGTGCTCCGCCTGCGCGCCGCCGCTCCCGCCAAAGACATTTCCATCATCCACCTCTGGCTCGCCGGCGGACTCAGCCATCTCGACACCTTCGACATGCGGCCCCAGGCCGACCGGAAGTACCGCAGCCCGTTCCGCCAGATCCCCACCACCGTGGATGGCCTGCAGATCTCCGAACACCTCCCGCGCACGGCGCAGCGCATGAACCGCGTCACGCTCATCCGCAGCATGACGCACAAGCAGTCCGCCCACGGCGCGGCGCAGACGCTCATGCTGAGCGGCCACGATGCCCTGCCCACGCTGCTCGCCCCGGCCATGGCCTCGGTGATCGCCAAAGAGCTCGGCGCCCGTAACGAACTGCCGCCCTACGTCAACATTCCGCAGCCGCGCGGCAACAACGCCCGCGCCGGATTCCTCGGCCCCCGCTACAACCCGTTTTCGGCCGGCAACGTCAACGTTCCCAACTACTCGGTCCGCGACATGGACCTGCCCCTGGGCGTCGACTGGGCCCGCATGGAAGGCCGTCACAGCCTGCTCCATCTGGTGGATGCCAAGATCAGAAACTGGGACACCTCGGAGGCCTTCGGCACTCTGGACAGCTACTACCAATCGGCGCTCGAACTGATGAAGAGCCCCCGGGCCAAGAAAGCATTCAACATCGCCGAAGAACCCGAGAAGGTCCGCAACGACTACGGCCGCACTCAGATGGGCCAGGGGTGCCTTCTCGCCCGGCGGTTGGTGGAAGCCGGGGTCCGCTTCGTCAGCGTGGGCAAAGGCGACAACGAATGGGACCATCACGCCAACCTCTTTCCGGCCTATGCCAACGAGTTCATGCCGGAGCTCGATAACGCCTTCTCCGCGCTGCTCGACGATCTCGAACAGCGCGGCATGCTCGATTCGACGCTTGTCCTCGTCACCGGCGAGTTCGGGCGCACGGCCGAGATCAACGTGAACACGGGCCGCGACCACTGGCCGAACTGCTTCTCGCTCGTCGTCGCCGGGGCCGGGGTGCCGCGGGGGCAGGTGGTGGGCGCCTCCGACGCCGATGGAATGTATGTGAAGGACCGCCCGGTTGAAGTGCCGGACTTCACAGCCACGATCTTCAAAAAGCTCGGCATCGACTTTCAAAAAGAGTACGTCTCCAACATCGGCCGCCCGCTGAAGATCTCCGCCGGCAAGCCGCTCAATTTCCTGGGTTAGCCGATGCTGCTGCTGCTCCTGGCCGCCCATCTCTGCGCCCCGTGCCATGCGGCCATCGTCGCGCAGTACCAGACCACCGGCATGGCGCGCAGCAGCGGCCGGATAGACTCCCCCACGGCCCCCGCCACCGTGAACGATCCCGCGAGCGGCGCCACCTACCGCATCGGGAAAGACCACCGCATGGAGTTCGAACGCGGGCCGGTGCGGGGTACCCGCCTACTCGAGTGGTTTCTCGGTTCCGGCAACGTGGGCCGCAGCTATCTGTTCTCGGTGGACGGGCTGCTGTTTCAAGCCCCCGTGTCGTATTACTCCGCCGCCCGCAAATGGGACATCTCGCCCGGTTACGAAGGCAAACGCACCATCCAGCTGGCCCGTGCCGTCGAGCCGGCCTGTCTGCAATGTCATGCCAGCGCAGCCCAACCGGAGGGCGGGGTAAGCTGCGAACGCTGCCACGGGCCGGGCCAGGAACACGCGCGCACCGCCAGGCCGGCCGCCATTGTGCAGCCCGCCAAACTCCCGGCGGCGCGACGCGACGCCATCTGCGCCCAGTGCCACCTCACGGGCGTCGCGCGCGTCGCTACCGCGCATCGCAAGGGAGCCGCCTTCCGCCCCGGCGACCTCCTGAGCGACCACCTCGCCGTCTTCGTCTGGGATACCCCCGAGGCCGGCGGCGTCGACGCCACCAGCCACTACGAACGCCTCGCCGCCAGCCGCTGCAAGCAGGCCTCCGGCGACCAGCTCTGGTGCGGCAGCTGCCACGACTCCCACCGCGAACCGGCGCCCGCCGCCAAGGCCGCCTTCTACCGCGAACGCTGCCAGAGCTGTCACGCCAGCAAGCCCTGCCCCCAAGCCGCCGCGACCAGCGATTGCGCCAGCTGCCATATGCCCAAGGGCGCCAGCCGCGGCGTCGACCACGTCGCCTTCACCGACCATTCCATCCCCCGCCAACCCCGGTCGGCCCCGGCCCCGGCCCCGCGCCGGGCGCTCCGCCCGTTTCTCCCCGCCCCGGCCGGTGAACGGGAAACAGCCCTCGGCTACGCCGTCGCGGCGATGACCGAACCGTCCGTCCGCCGCCAGGCTTACGAACTCCTGCTCAAGGCGCCCCGCGATGTGGCCGTCATGGCGCAACTGGCGCAGTTTTATGACCGTATGGGACAGGAGGAGCAGGCCATGGCGTTGTGCGAGCAGATCGTCGCTCTCGAACCCGGCCACCCGGCCGCCGCCGTGAACCTCGGCATCTACAAAATCAAGCGCGGCCAAACCGCCGCGGCGATCGCTCTCTGGCGGGCCGCGCTCGAGCGCAACCCCGCCATGACCGGAGCACGGATGAACCTCGCCGTCGCGCTCTGGCGCGGCGGCCAACGGGAGCCGGCCGTGGCCGCCCTGCGGCAGCTGCTGCGCTTTGAACCGGATCACGAACCGGCCATCCGTCTCCTGCGGGAATTGGGCGCTGCGCCCTAGACGGCACCGCGACTCCCCCGCCGGTTGCGGCAGCGGGGCCGTTCGCAATAAGCTTGGAACAACCATGGAACGTAGAGAGCTTTTAATCACCGGCGCGGCAGCGCTGTCGATCGGTACGCGCCGCATTCTGGGCGCCAACGACCGGGTTCGCGTCGGCCTGATCGGCCTCGGCGGCCGGGGCAACGCGCATCTGGGCAGCTATCTGCAGATTCCCGGCGCCCAACTCGCCGCGATCTGCGATGTCAACCAGGCCGCTCGCGAACGCGCCAACGCCCGGATCACCAAGGCCGGCCAGGAGAAAGCCGTCGAATTCGCCGACATGCGGAAGCTGTTCGAGTCCAAAGAGATCGACGCGGTCTCGATGGCGACGCCGAACCACTGGCATGCACTCGGCGCCATCTGGGCCATGCAGGCAGGCAAAGATACCTACTGCGAGAAACCGGCCAGCCACAATCCGTTCGAAAGCAAACAGATGATCGCCGCCGCCCGCAAGTACGGCCGGATGTGCCAGATCGGCTCGCAAAGCCGTTCGACGCCGCACGTCATCGCCGCCATGCAGGATCTGAAAGACGGCGTGATCGGCAAGCTCTACCTCGCCAAAGGCCTCTGCTACAAGCGCCGCAAGTCGATCGGCAAGAAGCCCGACGGCCCCGTGCCGCCGGGCCTGAACTGGGACATGTTCCTCGGGCCGGCGCCCATGCGCCCCTTCAACGAACTGCGCTTTGCCTACAACTGGCACTGGTTCTGGGACACCGGCAACGGCGACCTCGGCAACCAGGGCGTCCACCAGATGGACATCGCCCGCTGGGGCATGGGCGTCGCCAACGACCACTCGGGCCTGAAGGCCGTCTCCTCCACCGGCGGCATGTACGCCTACGACGATATGCAGGAAACGCCCAACACGCAGTACGCCTCGTTCCACTACGGCGACCGGGAGATCACCTTCGAAGTGCGCGGCGTGCTGACCGGCGGCGAAGGCACACTGGGAACCCCCAACCGGGCCACGAGCGCCGTGGGCAACCTCTTCTACGGGGTTGACGGGTGGATGGAACTCGACGGCGGCGGCTACCGCATCTACAAGGGCGAGAACAACGAAGTGGTCAAGAACGTTAAGGCCGAACGTGGCGCCGACGGTACCGTCCGGCACATGGAAAACTTCGTGGCCGCCGTGAAGTCGCGCGACTACAAGAGCCTGAACGCCGAAATCGAAATCGGCGGTGCGGCGGCGGACCTCTGCCACTTTGCCAACATCGCCTACCGCACCGGCAAACGTCTGAACTTCTCGAGCAAGACCCAGACGTTCGACGATGCGGCGGCGAACAAGATGCTGACGCGGAACTACCGCGCCCCGTACATCGTACCCGGAAAAGTCTAGATCCGCTTTCCGGAAACCTTGCCCGAACGGCCGTCGGAGGCGCTGTAAGTGCCTTCGGCGGCATCGTTTTTGAGGGTGACCTTCACGGTGTAAGTCGTATCATCGGTGGGGATCTTGAAGGTCACCTCCTCGCCGGTGACGGTGAGCCCCTGCACCGGAACCGATTCACCCTCCACCAGCATCGTGCCGGAGTGTTTGCCGTCCGATTCCGTCAGGACCAATTGCACGCGGGCCTCTTCGCCAGAGGCGGAGGTGCCGCGCAGCTCCCATTTGCCGGCAATCCCGGCGGCCAGAGAAAGAGCCGTGGTGAAGAGCGTGAGTAGTAAAGCGCGATACATCGATAAGGTCTCCTGTGATACAGATGAGAGGGTATGCTTCATCGTCGCGCGTTTTTAGGGGCGGCCGCCAGCGCGGCCCTGCTGCCGGCTGCCGGCAAAAAGATTCCCGTGGGCCTCGAGTTATACTCCGTCCGGGAGGAGTTAGCCAAGGATCTCTTCGGCACGGTGAAGGCCGTGGCCAAGATGGGCTACGAGGGCGTCGAGTTCTACTCGCCCTACACGGCATGGAAGCCGGAGTATGCCAAGGAGGTGCGCAAGCTGCTCGATGACCTGAACATCAAGTGCCTGTCAACGCACAACGGCAATCAGGCGTTCACCGACGCCAACCTGAACCGTGTGGCCGAGTTGAACACCATTCTCGGCTCGAAGCTCATGATCATGGCTTCGGCGGGCCGCGTCACCACCCTCGACGGCTGGAAAGGCGTCGCCGCAACGCTGACCAAAGCGGCCGAGACCACCAAGGCCATGGGCATCCGCGTGGGCTTCCACAATCACAAGGTTGAGTTCGTCCCGCTGGAAGGCGAGATGCCGATGGTGGTGCTCGCCAGGAACACGCCCAAGCAGGTAGTGCTGCAGTTGGACATCGGCACCTGCATCGAGGCCGGCCTCGATCCGGTGAAGTGGATCAAGGATCATCCGGGGCGGATCGTCTCGGTGCACTGCAAAGACTACGCCCCGCCCCCCGGCAACGGGTTCACGGCCGGCTTTGGCGAGGGCGCCGCCAAGTGGAAGGAGATCTTCGCCGCAGCGGAAAAGAAGGGCGGCGTCGAAAGCTACCTGATCGAGTGGGAAGGCAAGGAGCGGCCGATGGAGACCGTCGCCCGCTGCCTCGAGAATTACCGCAAACTGAAGGGATGACCCGCGCGCTCATCCTTCTGCTGCTTACCTTCGGCGTCCTGCTCGCTCAGGACGCCGAACTCGTTTTGCGAACCACCGTCGGCTACAGCACCATGTTGGCCAGCCGCCAGATGACCGACGAGGTCAAGGCCGAAGCGCAGAAACTGGGCCAGGCCGCCCGCGTCGCCGCCGCCAACGGACGCTACGGCGAGGCCATGCAGAGCTACGCGCAGGGCACGGCGCTGATGCTGGGGCAGGAATGGACGCCGGCCGTCGAGTTCACCGCGGGCCTCCGCGCCAAGGCCGACCACGCCGTTGTCGCGCCGGGTACGCTGATCCGGATCACGCTCGAACCCATGTTCAAAGCAACCCGGCCGCTGCCCGAAAAAGTCGCCGTGACCCTCACACTACGCCGGCCCAACGAGATGGCCGGCCCGCCCATCGCCGCGGCCACGCTCGTGGGTCCGGACCGCCTGCCCCTGACGATCGAAGGCATGATTCCCAAAGACGCCGCGGGCGACTACCTCGTCGACGCCCGGCTCTCCCTCAGCGAAAAGTCCCTGCCCGGACGGACCATCCCGGTGCACATCGAAGATCTGACCGCCGAGGTGGCGGCGCTGCGGAAACGCAACCCGGTCGATCCCACGCCAGCCTACGCCCTCGAACTCTTCGACCGCGCCGACCGCGGCGAGATCTCCCCGTTCCGTATCGACTTCAAAAAAGAGTTCGCGCGGGCCCACAGCTTGCTCGACACGAAGAATCCCTTCGCGGGCGTCAAGGGCGATCTCCGCAAGGCCTACCGGTCGCCGGTCGATCAAACGCTGCAGCCCTACCGCCTGTTTGTGCCCTCGACCTATGACGGCGAAAAGCCGGCCGGCCTCGTCGTCGCGCTGCACGGCATGGGCGGCGATGAGAACTCGATCTTCGATCAATACGCCGCCGGACGCATGAAGGCGGAGGCCGAAAAACGCGGCCTGTTCGTGGTGTGTCCCAAAGGCCGCGGGCCGGCTTCGATGTACCGCGGCACCGCCGAGCAGGACGTGCTCGACGTACTCGCCGAAGTCCGGCGGGATTATCAGATCGACCCCAAGCGGATCTATCTGATGGGGCATTCGATGGGCGCCTACGGAGCCTGGTCGATCGCCATGAACCACCCCGGCCTGTTCGCCGCGCTCGGACCCATCTCCGGCGGCGGCAACCCGGCGGGTCTCGAGAAGATCAAAACTATTCCGCATTACATCGTGCACGGCGCGAGCGACAAAACGGTACCCGTGGCCCAGTCGCGCATGATGGTGGAAGCAGCCAAAAAACTCGGCACTCCCCACGTCTACGTCGAAGTGCCCAACGGCAGCCATACCGATATCGCGGTGCCTAACTTCGCCCCCATGCTCGACTATTTTCTGCAGCCGCGCTGAGGATGTATCATCGGTCAAACCCTATGCGTAAAACTCTTCTTGTCGCCGCTTGGACGGCCCTGACGGCCTTGGCGCAGGCGCCCGAGCGGTATCCGCTCGGCCCCGATTCGCAGGTGAAGCCGGGCGTGCCGCAGGGCACCATCACCAAGTACGAATGGTCGGCTTCAAAAATCTATCCCGGCACCACGCGCGACTACTGGACCTACGTCCCGGCCCAGTACGACGCCGCCAAACCCGCGGCGGTGATGATCTTTCAGGACGGCGGCGGCATGATCGCCCGCGACGGCCGCTGGCGCGTGCCCGTCGTGCTCGATAACCTGATCGCCAGCGGCGAAATGCCCGTCACGGTCGGCATCTTCATCAACCCCGGCGTCATGCCCGCCGCACACGCCAACGCCGAGGCGCGCTACAACCGCAGCTTCGAGTACGACGCCCTCGGCGACCGCTACGCCCGGTTTCTGATTGAAGAGATTCTGCCCGAGGTCGGCAAGAAGCTGAACCTGACGACCGACCCGAACCTGCGTGGACTCATGGGTTCCTCCTCCGGCGCCATCGCGGCCTTCAACGCCGCCTGGGAGCGGCCCGATCAGTTCCGGCGCGTGCTGAGCACCATCGGCACCTTTGTGAACATCCGCGGCGGCCAGGACTTCCCAACGCGCATCCGCAAATTTGAACCGCGCCCGCTCCGCGTCTTCCTCCAGGACGGCCGCAACGACAACAACATCTACGCCGGCAGCTGGTGGGTCGCCAACCAAGACATGGCCGCGGCCTTTGAATGGGCCGGCTACGAGTACACCTTCGTCGCGGGCGAAGAGAAGCACAACAACATTCATGGCTCCTCGATTCTGCCCGACGCCCTGCGCTGGCTGTGGAAGGATCCGGCCAAGCCCATCGGCAACCGCCTGCGGCCGGGCGACCGGCAGTTCTCGCGGATGATCGCCGGCGACAGCCAGTGGGAGAAGGTGAGCGAAGGCCATCAGTTTACCGAAGGCCCGGCCGTGGACCGCGATGGCAATCTCTACTTCTCCGATGTGCGGGCGAGCAAGATCTTCCGTGTCATCGACGGCAAGGTCAGCCTGTTCAAAGACGATACTGCCAACACGAACGGCCTCATGTTCGGGCCGGACGGCAAGCTCTACGCCTGCGAAAATGGCCGCCGCCGCATCGTGGCCTACGATGTGCAGACGGGCGTGGCGACGCCCTTGGCGACCGATGTGACCTCGAACGACCTCGTGATTAACGCCAAGGGCGAGATCTGGTTTACCGATCCGACGGCCAAAAAGGTGTGGTACCTGCCGCCGGGCGGCGAGAAGCGCGTGGTGCACGAGGGGCTCGAATTTCCCAATGGCATCATGCTGTCGCCGGACCAGACGCTGCTGACCGTGGCCGATAGCCGGAGTAAGTGGGTGTGGTCGTTCCAGATCGGGCCCGACGGCGGCCTGCTGAACGGGCAGCCCTTCTACCGGCTCGAAACTAATGATCAGAGCAGTGCGACCAGCGCGGACGGCATGACGATGGACACGGAAGGCTATCTCTGGGTGACCACCAACATCGGCCTGCAGATTTGCGACCAGCCAGGACGCGTGACGGCGATCCTGAATAAGCCGCAGCCGGGGAGCCTGTCGAACGTGGTGTTTGCCGGAAAGGAATTGGATACGATCTACGTCACGGCGGGCGACAAAGTCTTCCGGCGAAAGGTGAACCGGAAAGGCTTAACCCCGTGGTCGCCGGTGAAACCGCCCAAGCCGGGGCTATAGCGACCTGTATCAACCCGGGCCGTAGCAACCGCCGCTAAACTTTTATATACTTCCCGGCTGTGTTAGTAACCGGGAGGATTTGATGCATCATTTTCGCTTGAGCCGAACCACTTTGTTCGCGCTCGCTCTACTTTCTCTCTCCTATCGCGCCACGGCGCAGATTACATCCGGAGAGATCACCGGAACCATCAGCGATTCGGCGGGCGCCGTCATTGCCGGCGCCACCGTAACCGCCACCAATACCGCCACCAACACCACCCGCACGGCCACCACCACAAGCGCCGGCGTCTATAACCTCACGGCGCTGCCGCCCGGTGTCTACACCGTGCGCATTGAAAAGCAGGGCTTCAGCGCCCAGGTGCGCACCGGCATCGAACTGCAAGTCGCGCAGGTAGCTCGCTTCGACCTCACGCTGCAGGTCGGCAGTGTCTCGGAGGTCATCGAGGTGCAGGGCGGCGCGCCGCTCATTGAAACCGATAACACCTCGCTCGGCACCGTTATCGAGAACAAACGCATCATCGACCTCCCGCTCAACGGCCGCAACTATCTCCAGTTAGCCGCGCTTACCCCCGGCGCCTCCACCGCGGCCCCGGCCTCCTTCGTCATGGGCCTACGCCAGGGCGGCACCCGCAGCCTCTTTACTCTTACCGTCTCCGGACAGCGCATCCTGTTTAACCGCTACCTGCTCGATGGTCTTGAAAACACAAGCCCCAACTGGCAATCCTATATCTTCCTGCCCTCGCTCGACGCCCTGCAGGAGTTTAAGGTAGAAAGCGGCATCACCCCGGCCGAGTACGGCAAGAACTCGACGCAGATCAACGTCACCACCAAAGGCGGCACCAACGAACTGCACGGCACCGCCTGGGAGTTCGTCCGAAACAATGTCTTCGACGCGCGTAATTACTTCAACGCCAAACCCGCCGCGCAACCCCCGTTCCGCCGCAACCAGTTCGGCTTCACCATCGGCGGCCCGGTGGTCATCCCGAAGCTGATCGACGGCCGCAACAAGCTCTTCTTCATGGTGAACTACGAAGGCCTGCGCGAGCGCAAGGGTCTCGTGCAGCCCGCTACCGTCCCGCCCAGCGCCTGGGTGGCCGGCGATTTTTCCGCCGTCACCACGCCGATCTATGACGTCTCGACGCGCGTGCTGAACCCGGCCGGCAACGCCGTCCTCAGCTCGGTCCCCTTCCCCGGCAACCGCATTCCCGCCAACCGGCTCCAACCCATCTCCCAGCGCTACATGCGCGACTGGATGCCCACCGTGAATGCCTCGCTGGCGACGGCCAACAACTTCATCAACACCGAAGGCCGGCCCACGGATAACGACCAGCAGAACGCCCGGTTTGACTGGGTGCAGTCGTCCAACTCGTCGATGTTCTTCCGCTACTCCCACGCGGGCGAAATCCAGTACAACCCCATCCCCATCCCCCGCCACGGCACCAACGTCAACGTGCAGGCGCACCAGGGTCTGCTGGCGCACACCCTCGTCATCGGCGGCAACAAGGTGAACGAGTTCCGCGCCGGCGTCAGCCGCTTTGAAAACGCCAACGTGCCGCTGCAGGCCAGCGTGCAGAACGTCGTCCGAGAACTCGGCATCCCGCTCGACAGCACCATTCCGCTCTACTGGGGCGTGCCCAACGTCACCTTCGGCGGCGGCTTTACCCTAACCGGTAACTCAGCTGACGCCCCGTTTATCAACTACGACACCATGATTCAGGCCAACGATAACTTCGCCATTACCAAGGGCAAGCACAGCATGAAGTTCGGCGGCGAGATCATGCGGACCCGCTTCAACCAGCTCGGCGGCGTCACCACCCGCGGCCGCTTCAGCGTCAACGGACAGTACGCCTCGGCCGGCATCCCCGGCCAGCCCATCGTTCCGGCCCATAACATCGCCGACTGGATGATGGGTAACTTCTCGGTCTCCGAGTCGCAGTCCGGCATTCCGCTGGCGAACTACCGCAACTGGTACTTCGCCTTCTACTTCCAGGACAACTGGAAAGTCACCCGCAAACTGAACATCAGCGCCGGCATGCGCTGGGAGAACTATACCCCGTGGGTGGATAAGTTCGACGCCATCGTCAACGTCAACATGCGCTACGACAACTCGATCTTCCCCACCTTCGTCCGCGCCGGCACCGGCGACCCCTTCGCCGGCGGCCCCTACTGCTGTAACCCGCCCCCGTCCATCCCCTTCATCCGCGATGGCTCCCGCGGCCGCGGCATCCAGAAAAACCGCATGGACAGCTGGGCCCCGCGCCTCGGTATCACCTATCAGCTGACCCCGACCACCGTTCTCCGCACCGGCGCCGGCATCTACTACGTGCAGGAGATTCAGAACAAGAACTTCGAGGTCGTCCGCCATCCCCCCTTCACCGTCCGCCGCAACGAAACCGCCAACACGCTGGTTCCCAACCTCACCTGGTCGCAGCTTTCTACAAGCCCGTCGAACATCCCTTCGCTGTTCTTCGGCCACGAGTACGATGTCCCGCGGCCGCGCAGCGCCCAGTGGTCGTTCGGGATTCAGCAGCAGATCAAGCAGAACATGTCGATTGAAGCCTCCTATCTCGGCTCGGCCGGCATGTATCTGGAAGGCGCCGGCGCGATGAACACGGCCCGCCCCGGCCCCGGTTCCATCAACCCCCGCCGCCCCTTCCCGATCTTCAA
>JADCJL010000143.1 GCA_020247055.1 Acidobacteriaceae bacterium
CCGGCGGCCGGCCGCCGTACCAGTCCCGCAGCGGTGAGACCGACGCGCCCGCATTCGCCTCCACGTAAACCCGCCAGGCCAGCACGGTGGCCAGCAGCACCGCGGCGTACACCGCCGCCTGCCCGTAACGGCGTCGCAGCGCCACGTAAACCACCACGGCGCCCAGACCGGGCAACAGAGTATCGCTCGTCAGATAGGACGCCGCTCCCGCCAGCGCCCCCAACAGCGTCGCCGCCCACGAGTCCTGCTCCATCACATAAACGGTGACCAGCACCAGCACCAGGGCCAGCAGATCCGGCACCATGTTGGCGCTCCCCTGCACAAAAACCGGAAACGCCCCCAGCGGCAGGCACAGCAGCGCCGCCGTCAGGGAATCAAACCGCTGCTGCCGCCCCCAGAAATAAATCAGCGCCAAGGCGCACGGCGCCAGCAGCCAAAGCAGCATACTCAACAACGCCCGGCTCTGCACAAACGGCGCCAGCAGCGCCGGAAAGCCCGGTGGAAACCGCGTCAGCATCGGCTCGCCCGGCACGCTCGTCGCCCGGTAGCCCCGCCCCTCGCCCAGCGCCATCGCGGCGTTGTAGTAGGCGCCGTCCTCAGCCCGCGTCCCCAGTTGGGGAAGCTCCCACGCCGCCGCCGCCATCCATAACGAGGGCAGTAGCGCAACCACAAGCAACACCCACACAAGCAGACGAGACATGGAAAGAACCACTAGAATACCAGTATCCATGCAGATCACTTTTCGCGGCGCCTGCCGCACCGTCACCGGCTCGAGCCACGAACTCCAGCACGCCGGCAAACGCATTCTCCTCGACTGCGGCCTGTTCCAGGGACGCCGCGCCGAAGCCAACGAAAAGAACCGCTGGTTCGGTACGCCACCCGACGAAATCGACGCCGTCGTCCTCTCCCACGCCCACATCGACCATAGCGGCAAACTCCCCAAACTCGTCCAACAGGGCTTCCGCGGCCCCATCTTCACCACCCCCGCCACCGTCGACCTCTGCAAAGCCATGCTCGCCGATTCCGCCTTCATCCAGGAAAAGGACGCCGAGTTCCTCAACCGCCGCACCTCCCGCAAACGGCGCCTCCAGCCCGACTGCCCCGACTGCGACGTCGAACCCCTCTACACCACCGTCGACGCCACCGCCACCTTCCCCCTGTTCCGCTCTACCGCCCTGCACCAGCGCACCGAAGTTGCCCCCGGCTTCCACTACACCGCCTACGAAGCCGGCCACATGCTCGGCTCCTCGTTCGTCCTCGTCGAAGCCGGCCACACGCGTCTGCTCTTCTCCGGCGACATCGGCCGTAAAAACCTGCCCATCATCCATGACCCCGAACCCCCACCCCCCGCCGACTACCTCATCATGGAGAGCACCTACGGCGACCGGCTCCATCAACCCATGGAACACGCTCAGCACAAGCTGGCCGAAATCATCAACCGCACCGCCCAGCGCGGCGGCAAAATCATCGCCCCCGCCTTCGCCGTCGGCCGCACCCAGCAGCTCGTCATGGTCATCAACCAGCTCATGCGCGAGCGCAAAATCCCCGAAATCCCCATCTTCGTCGACAGCCCCCTCGCCGTCAACGTCACCGATGTCTTCCGCGCCCACACCGAATGCTACGACGCCGAAACGGCCCGCTTCATGGAGGACCACGACGACCCCTTCGGCTTCCACCGCCTCCGCTACATCCGCGACGTCGAAGAGTCCAAAGCCCTCAACTCCCTCCGCATGCCCTGCCTCATCCTCTCCGCCTCCGGCATGGCTGAAGCCGGCCGCGTCGTCCATCACCTCTCCAACAGCGTCGGCGACCCCCGCAACACCGTCCTCATCACCGGCTTCCAGGCCGAAAACTCCCTCGGCCGCAAACTCCTCGACGGCCAGAAAGACGTCAATATCCTGGGCGAACCCCACCGCGTCCGCGCCGAAATCTACAAGCTCAACGAACTGAGCGGACACGCCGACCAGCGCGAGCTGCTCGAGTGGATGGAACCCGTCGTCAAAGGACTCAAGCACGTCTTCCTCGTCCACGGCGAACCGCTCCAGCAGCAGACGCTCGCCACCATGATCCGCGGCATGTACAACGTCCCCGTCACCATCCCGCAAACCGGCGAAGTCTTCCCCTGCTAACCGCTGATTAGTGATAGCATGGGCCCCAGCAATGGCTCGGCTCAGCCTCGGCATCCTACTCGCGGCCGCACTCGGAGCACAGCAGGATGCCCCCGCCCTGCTCGAACAGAAGTGTCTCCACTGCCACGGCGCCACGCCCCTCGGCAAGCTCGACCTCCGCACCCGCGAAGCCGCCCTCCGCGGCGGCGAACACGGCGCCGCCATCGTCCCCGGCGCCGCGCCCACCAGCAAGCTGATCCGCATGGTCAGCGGCCTCGACACGCCCCGCATGCCCCTCAACGGCGCCCTCTCCCCCGCCGAGATCGACCTCCTCACCCGCTGGATCGCCGCCGGCGCCCCCTACCCCGACCGCCCCCTCACCGCCCGGCAAAAACTCACCCTCACCCCCGAACCGCCCCTCCGCGACGCCGACCGCAAATGGTGGGCCTTCGAACCCATCCGCGCCCCCGGCGGCTCCATCGATCATTGGCTCAACCAGGCCCTCACCCAGGCCGGTATCCCCCCCTCCCCGCGCGCCCCCAAAGCCACTCTCATCCGCCGCGCCTACCTCGACCTCCTCGGCCTCCCCCCCACCCCCGCCGAAGTCGCCGCCTTCGTGAACAACCCCGACCCCCAGGCCTGGCCCCAACTCATCGACCAGCTCCTGGCCTCCCCCCACTACGGCGAACGCTGGGGCCGCCACTGGCTCGACCTCGCCCGCTACGCCGACTCGAACGGCTACGAACACGACTTCGACCGCCCCCACGCCTGGCGCTACCGCGACTACGTCATCCGCGCCTTCAACGACGACAAGCCCTACCACACCTTCCTCACCGAACAACTCGCCGGCGACGAAATCCCCCACCCCACCTACGACTCCCTCACTGCCACCGGCTTCCTCCGCGGCTACGCCAAAGTCGGCTTCCGCGAAAAGGACAACCCCGAATTCCGCTACGAGTACCTCGACGACATGATCGCCACCATCGGCCGCGGCGTCATGGGCCTCACCGTCCAGTGCGCCCGCTGCCACGATCACAAGTTCGATCCCATCTCCCAAAAAGACTACTACCGCATGCAGGCCGGCCTGTTCGGCTACGTCGAACTCGACCATCCCCTCGTCCCCCCCGCCGAAGCCCAGGCCTGGCGCGCCGCCAACGCCCGCCTCGACGCCGCCATCGCCGCCCTCCGCAACCAGCTCCGCGCTCTCGAAGCCCCCTACGCCGCCCGCATCCTCCCCGAAAAATACAAACGGTTCCCCGCCAACGTCCAGCAGGCCATCGCCACCCCGGAAGCCCAGCGCACCCCCGGCCAGGTCCTCCTCGCCAACCAGGTCATCCGCACCACCCGCGCCAACCCGGCCGAAATCGATCGCCTCTGCACCCCGGCCGACCTCGCCGCCCGCCGCCGTCTCCAACAGCAGATCACCGCCCTCGAAAAACAGCGTCCCCCCGCCCCGCCCCTCGCCATGGGCGTCACCGACGGCGACTACCGCTTCACCCCCGACGGCCCCGGCGACGAACCCGCCCCCGGCAAAGGCGTCCAATCCACCAACCTCGTCGGTTCGTTTTTGCACGAAGGCCCCGGGCGCTATATAGCACCTCCCTCCTTCCTCCTCGTCCGCGGCGACCGCCACGCCCCCGCCGAACCCATCGGCCCCGGCTTTCCACGCATCGCCGATCCCGCATCACGCCCCACCGAACTCCCCCCGCCCCACGGCAAAACCTCCGGCCGCCGCCTCGCTCTCGCCCACTGGCTCACCGCCCCCGAACACCCGCTCACCGCCCGCGTCATGGCCAACCGCATCTGGCACCACCACTTCGGCCGCGGTCTCGTCGCCTCCCTCGACAACTTCGGCCGCATGGGCGACCGCCCCTCCCATCCCGCCCTCCTCGACTACCTCGCCACCGAGTTCCGCACCCGCGGCTGTAGCATCAAAGCCATGCACCGGCTCATCATGACGAGCCAAGCCTACCAGCGCGACTCCCTCGGCGAATCCGGCGCCGCCGCCGACCCCGCCAACCGCCTCCTCTGGCGCTTCCCCATGCGCCGCCTCGAAGCCGAAATCGTTCGCGACCAGGTTCTCGCCGTCAGCGGCGCCCTCAACCGTACCCTCGGCGGCCCCGCCGTCTTCCCGCCTCTCCCCGCCGAACTGCTCGCCTCGAGCACCAAGGGCATCTGGCATAACCAGCCCGACGGCCCCGAAACCTGGCGCCGCAGCGTCTACGTCTACCGCAAACGCGGCCTCCCCTTCCCCTTCTTTGAAATCTTCGACCTGCCCGACCAGAACATCGCCTGCGGCGCCCGCAACGTCTCCACCGTCCCCACCCAGGCCCTCTACCTGATGAACGATCCGTTCCTCCTCCGGCAGGCCTCCCTGTTCGCCGGACGCCTCCGCGAAGCCGGCGGCGACCCCGTCGCCCACGCCTTTCAACTCGCCCTCGCCCGCGCCCCCCGCCCCGAAGAACGGGTCGCCGTCGCCGGCCTCTCCCTCGAAGCCCTCGCCCAGGTAATCTTAAACCTGAACGAGTTTCTCTATCTGCGGTGACCCTCATGAACCGGCGCCAATTACTTCTCACGGCGGGCGGCGGCCTCGGCGCCCTAGCGCTCAACTCTCTTGAAGCCGCCACCCACCACCCCGCCAAAGCCAAACGCGTCATCTCGCTCTTCATGAGCGGCGGCGTCAGCCACCTCGATACCTTCGACCCCAAACCCGCCCTCACCCGCTACGCCGGCCACCCCCTGGAAGGCAAAGGCGAAGTCGTCGTCCGCCAGGGCCATCCCGGCCCCCTCATGCCCTCGCCCTTCACCTTCCGCCGCCACGGCCAAAGCGGCCTCGAAGTCTCCGAACTGTTTCCCAAACTCGGCGCCCTATGCGACGAATACGCCCTCATCCGCAGCGCCTTTTCCAAATCGAACGACCACGTCCAGGCCCACTACGCCCTCGCAAGCGGCCAGATCCGCATGGGCTTCCCCTCCCTCGGCGCCTGGGTCTCCTACGGCCTCGGCTCTCTCAACCAGGACCTGCCCGGCTACGTCGTCCTCTACGACCAGCGCGGCGGCCCCTTCGGCGGCCCCGCCAACTGGACCGCCGGCTTCATGCCCGCCGCCTACCAGGGCACCGTCTTCCGCGCCGCCAACCAACCCATCCTCGACCTCCAACCGCCCCCCGGCGTCTCGGCCGCCGAACAGCGCCAGCGCCTCGCCGCCCTCCGCCAGCTCAACAGTATCGACGCCGCCCGCGCCCCGTCGAACTCCGAACTCACCGCCCGCCTCGACAGCTACGAACTCGCCTACCGCATGCAAAGCGCCGCCCCCGACGCCGTCGACCTGTCAAGCGAGTCCCCCGCCACCCGCCGGCTCTACGGCCTCGACGAAGCCCACACCGAACCCTTCGGCCGCCAGTGCCTCATGGCCCGCCGCCTCGTTGAACGCGGCGTCCGCTTCGTGCAGCTCTACCACGGCGGCCTCGGCAACCAGAACCTCGACACCTGGGACGCCCACGAAGACGTCAAGGCCAACCACACCCGCCACGCCGCCGCCACCGACACCCCCATCGCCGGCCTCCTCACCGACCTCAAATCCCGCGGCCTGCTCACCGACACCCTCGTCCTCTGGCACGGCGAGTTTGGCCGCATGCCCATCTCCCAGCGCGGCCTCGGCCGCGACCATAACCCCGGCGTCATGTCCCTCTGGATGGCCGGCGCCGGCATCCGCGGCGGCCAGGTCATCGGCACCTCCGACGAGTTCGGCTACAAAGCCGCCGAACAGCCCGTCAGCGTCCACGACTTTCATGCCACCATCCTTCATCTGCTGGGACTCGATCACACCAAACTCACCTACCGCTTCAACGGACGCCAAATGCGCCTGACCGACGTCTACGGCACCCCGGTGCCGCAACTGCTATGACCCGCGCCTGGGCCCTCGTCGGCCTCCTCTGGATCGCCTTCTGCCTGAACTACATCGACCGGCAGGTGGCCTTCTCCATCTTCCCCGCCCTCCGTCGCGAACTCGGCTTCTCCGCCGCCGAACTCGGCTGGGTCGGCACCGTCTTCATCTGGAGCTACTCCCTCGCCCTCCCCTTCGCCGGCAAACTCGCCGACCGCACCGATAAACGGCGCATGATCGCCGCCAGCCTGCTCCTCTGGAGCCTCGCCATCTGGGGCTCGGCCTCGGCCGCCAGCGTGGGTTCGTTTTTGGCCTGGCGGGCCGTCATGGGCCTCACCGAAGCCCTCTACTTCCCCGCCGCCGCCGGCTTCATCGCCAGCATCCACACCGGCCCCACCCGCAGCCGCGCCCTCGGCCTCCACCAGAGCGCCCAGCTGTTCGGCGGCGCCCTCGGCGGCTGGTACGGCGGCTGGAGCGCCGACGGCCCCGGCTGGCGCTACGGCTTCACCACCCTCGCCCTCCTCGGCATCCTCTACGCCTTCGTCCTTGGCTTCGTTTTGCCAAAAACCGATCGCACCGACCGCAACGCCGCACCCACCGGCACCCTCTGGTCCCCGGCTTTCTGCTGGATGGTCGCCGCCTTCTTCGGGTACTGCGGCGTCCTCTGGATGCTCTACGCCTGGCTGCCCAGCCACCTCGGCGAACGCTTCGCCCTCTCGATGACCGAAGCCGGCTGGCGCGGTACCGTCTTCCTGCAGGGCAGCTCCTTTGCCGGCATCCTCATCGGCGGCTTCTATGGCGACCGCACCGGCCGCCGCCTCGAACTCGCCGCGTTGGGCATGCTGCTCAGCCCCGTCTTCGGCTACTTCGTCTTCGCCGCGCCCACCATCTCCGGCAGCATCGCCGCCTCCGTCGGCTTCGGCCTCGGCGCCGGCCTGGTCATGTCGAACCTCTTCGCCGCCGCCTTCGCCCTGGTCGGTCCGGGCCGCCACGGCTGGGCCGCCGGCCTCCTCAACATGGCGGGCGGCATCTCGGGCGGCCTCGGCATGCTCCTGGCCGGCTACTCAAAAGACAGCGCCGCCTACGTCGGCCTGCTCACCTTCCTCGCCGCCGCCGGCCTGCTCATTCAGGCTCGACGATTACCAGGTGCTGCCGCGCCCGCACGTTCGTAAGCGTCTGCCGCTTGCCGCTCGGCCACTCAATCTCCACCTTCGCCGCCGTCGCCGCCTTGCCCAGCCCGAAGGTCAGCGCCAGGTCCGACTGGCTGCAGTAACTCGCCCCGCTCGTCACCGTCTGCCACTGCTTGCCCATCCGCACCACCGCCCCCAGCGCATTGCGGTTGCTCTTGCGGCCCTCCAGACGCAGCGACAGATAGTTGTTCCCGTTGCCGCCTTCGTTCCGGAGCAGCACCGCCGGCCCGTGATTATTCGTCACCACCACGTCCAGGTCCCCGTCCCGGTCATAGTCGGCATAGGCCGCGCCCCGTGCCACGTAAGGCGTCGTCAACCCCGCTGCCTTCGTGACGTCCGCAAACCGCCCGTTGGCTTCGTTTCGAAAAAGCAGGGGGAGCTGCCGGAACTGGATCTTCGGCTGCACCCGGCCGATCTCTTCGTCAATGTGCCCGTTGGCCGCAAACAGATCGGCGCGGCCATCAAGGTCGTAGTCGAAGAAGAACAGCCCAAACGTCAGGCTCAGCAGGCTCGACCGCCCAATGGTCGACCGCGGCGCCTCATCGACAAACAGCCCGTTGCCTTCGTTGTGATAAAGGCCCAGCATCTGATTCGAAAAGTTGCCCACGGCCAGGCTCGCCCGCCCCGATTCGTCGTAATCCCGCGCGGCCACGCCCATGGCCCCCCGCGCCACGCCGTCTTCGGAAAACGCTACGCCCGCCGACACCGCGATATCGGTAAACGTCCCGTTCTTGTTGTTCCGATAGAGCCGGTTGGGCTGCGTATCGTTCGCCAGGAACACATCGGGCCAGCCGTCGTTGTTGACGTCGAACACCGCAATCCCCAGCGCCTTCGAGTTCGCATCGGCCATGCCCGCCTTCGCCGCCATGTCCTCAAACGTTCCGTTCCCCCGGTTGCGGTACAGCTTCGGCGCTACGCCCTTGTAGGACTCCGGCGTGCAGTAGGACTTCGTGTTGCCGTCCATCGAGCAGAACAGATCGCCCTTGGCCGTCCACTGGACGTAGTTCGCCACCAGAACATCCGCGTGGCCGTCCTTGTCGTAGTCGAGAAACGCAACGGAAGTGCCGAAGTTGGCGTTCTGAATCCCGGCCGCCTTCGTCACGTCCCGAAACCGGAACCCGCCCTCGTTGCGGAACAGCCGGTCGCCTTCGAGCGCCGTCACGTACAGGTCCGTCCGCCCGTCGTTGTCGTAGTCGGCGGCGGCCGCGCCCATCCCGAACAGCTCCACGGCCAGGCCGCTCGCCGCCGTCACGTCCGTGAAGGTGCCGTTCCTGTTGTTGCGATAAAGCGCACTCAGCGACCGTCTGCCCTTCGGCGTCCAGTCCTTCGAGTTCACAAGAAACAGATCCGGGTACCCGTCGCCGTCGGCGTCGAACCAGACGGTGCCGGCCCCCATCGTCTCAGGGAGCCAGCGTTTGCCCGCTCGGCCGCTGTTGTGCACGAAGTTGAGGCCGGCCGCCTTCGTCACTTCGAGGAAGCGGACGGGGCTGGGCTGCGCGCTGAGGAGCATCGTGGCGATGCAGGTGACGGGTAGGAGTCGACGGAGCATGGGGTAAAGGGATGGACTCGTGTTCGTGGATCATCTGGCGCTCGTTGTTATCTTCAGCGCTCTGTTGCCGGTGCTTTTGCGTAATCGCCTGCGCCGATTCGTCGGCCTTGAAGCGGCGGAAGAGCTTCTCCTCGCGGTCGGCCTTGGCGGTGTCGCCCAGGCCGCGGTAGGCGAGCATCAGCGTATAGTGCGCCGGCACGTCTTCGGGGTCAATCGCCAGCACCTTCTCGAGCGCGGCAATCGCCTCGGGATACCGGCGCTGTAAAAACAGCAGCCGCCCAATCTGGTTCTGCGCCACGCGGTCGCGTGGATACTGCGCCACGACGCGGTCGAAGCTGGCCAGCGCGGCGTCGTAGTTGCCATCGGCCTTATGGACGAGCGCCTCAAAGAAGTGGATCCGCGCCAGGGAAGCGTTAATGGCGAGCGCCTTGGCCAGGTAGGGCTTGGCCGCCTCGGTCTCCCCCTCCTGAATCAGCGCTCGGGCGACGTTCAGCCAGCCATCGGCGTAGCCCGGCTCCGCCTCGGTGACTTTTTTGAACGCATACTCCGCGCCCTTCAGATCGCCCTGCAGCAGCAGGCCGATGCCCCAGTCGTTCCATCGCTCCCGCGCCGCGCGCGACGGCACGGCCTTCCACTGCGTTGGCTGCGCGCCGAGCGCGAGTTCGACCCGCGAGGTCGCCAGCGTCACAATCGGTAGCACCGGAATCTCGTTCTTCATCCGGCCCGACACGTTAGCCGGAATGTTGGCCTTGTCAAAGCTGTACTCCCGGCTGTCATGATCCAGCCCCGCCGAGCCCGCCCCGGCCTTCCCGGCAAAGGCGTACTTGTTATAAAACTGGGAGAACTTCCGGTAGTTGAGCTTGGCCGTGAACGTCAGCGGCCCCCGGGCCTGCTCGGGAATCTTCACGCGGTAGTGCACCGTGTCCGCGGCGCCCGGCGGAATCGCGCGGACGTAGAACGCGCTGCGCGCCTGCCAGGCGTTGCGCTTGTTGATCGGGTTGCCTTCTCCATCGAGCAGGAACGAACGGTAAAAATGCGCCCCCGGCTCCACAGCCCCGTCCTCCTCAAGCGCCCCGGACCAGAAAATCGTCTGCCCGGTGGCGTCCTTACCCTCCAACTCGAGCCAGATATCAAACGAGTCAATCGTGCCGCCCGGGAAGAAGTGGCCAATCTTGCGCGTCCGCACCACCACGTCGAGCCGTACGGTCTGCCCCGGAGTAAACGTCGCACCGGACTCATTCAGCGGCGCCGCCAGTTCGCCAACCTCCCGAATCATCGACGCTCCCCCCGCCTCGGCCTCCTCGCCCACCACGTTCAACGACGCCGCCATCGGCGCCTCGGAACTCCGGCGCCGCATCTGCGGCCCGCCATCGTTCTGCACCGGCGCGGCGGCAAAAATGTCCACCGAGATAAAGCCCGAGGTCAGAAACTGCCGCGTGGCGTCCAACTGCTCCTGATCCTTGTTGACGTGCGCCACCGCCATGTTCGCCCCCGGGAACCGGTGGTTATGAATCTTGCCGTCCCGGGCGCCCGGGTCCTTCGAATCCACCAGCGGCATATGGCAATCGGTGCAGGTGGAGGTCTTAGGCGGGTAGTAGAAGCTCCGGGCCCCTTGGCCGGAAACCCCCGAAGCCTGCCAGTTATCGTAGTCGTTGAAGCCGCGGATCCACCGGTAGTTGTTCACCGGAACATCGAGATGCACCTTGTGGCAGGAAGAACAGAACTCGGCCGAATCCTGCTTCATGAACGGCTTCAGAAAGGTGCGGCGGTGGGGCTCCGGGTCAAGATAGGTGAGGAAGTTATCGAGCGCCCGGACGTAGCGGTTCCGGCTCGACGCCAGCTCGTGGAGCGGCGGATACTCGATCGTGAAGCCGCCGTTGCCCATCGAACCTTCCACCGCCGTAATCGAGTGGCACGAGACACACCCGAGCCCGTTCTGCGCCTCGGGGGTGTCAATTTGATCCTTGATCGGCTTATCGAAGCGCCCGTTGAAGAAGACGGCGTGGTCGTGGCAGCTCGCGCACCACTTACTGCCCCGCGTCCCGCTCAACTCCTGCATGTGTTCAATCGACTTCCGGTAGTACTGGTTGTTGAAGCTGGCGAAGTGGTGCACCGAGCTATCCCACTGCTTGTAGGCGTCCACGTGGCACTCGCCGCACAGCTTCGAATCCATGAAGAAGTCCGAGGGAATCGTGCCGCCCACGTTGGTCTTGGCCGAACTCGGCCAGAAGGGACTCTGCGGGCCGCCCCCTTCCTCCTCCATCGCCACCGGAACCACCTTCGGGTTCAAAATCCGCTTCACCGGCTGCGGCGCCAACGGCGCCAGCAGCAACGCCACCGCCGGTACGGCCGCATAGCGAAGCAGATGCTGGCGGAAGTGATAGATCGCCCAGAGCGCGGCCACCGCCCCCAGCGCCATGTGCGCCCATAGCAGCCGGTTGTTCGCCGTGATCGCCCCGGCGTAAGTCAGCCACGCGCCGGTACCAAACACAGCGACCGCAAACAGCTGCAGCGGCCGGGGCAGAAAACGAAAAGCCAGAAAAAAGACCATCGCCCCCAGCGCCAAATGCACCAGCACGTTCGCCATGTAGAAGATCGTGGGCGAAGCGAACGCACCAATATAAGCGGTGTTGGCCAGCAGGGCCACGAAGAGAATCGCGCTGAGTTTCTTCATCGGGAACTGGTGAGCGGCCGCAACAGGCGCAGGGCGGGACGAGTGAGAGACTCGCGGATCCAGGCGCCGTCCGGGGCCAACTCGCCGTATTGTTTCATGGCGCGGAAAGGCAGCGGAATAGTAGATTTCGAGTATGCCGTATTGGCGTCCTGGTCCTTGGCCCAGCCCTGCACCTGCAGCAGGAAGCTTCGGCGGAAGCCGGGCGCCGGCGGAGCCAGTGCCGGAAACCGCAGCCGCAGCTCGTCGCCCGAACCCATCACGACCAGCCGGTCGTCCGCCCCGTCGAGCAAGGGCGAGACAGCGCCGTAACGCGTGTAGAAGCCCGGTGTCGGGTTCCACATCGAAGTCGTCCGCACCGGTTCGTAAGCGAAACGCTCCGGCTGTAGCCGCTGCGGATGTACGGTCACCGGCGAAAAGCCGCGGAACTGTAGTTCGGCCGCAGCCGTGAGCGTCTGCTGCCGCACCGGCGGCGCCCCGGTCTGTTCGCTCAGGAAGATCTCATCCCAGTAGAGCGCCAGGCCCGAGACAATCCGCACCTCCCGGCTCGCCGAAAGCCATTTGCCGGTGAGATCCACGACGATCGTCTTCGGCTTGCCGGCCGGCATGCCCATGTCTTCCATCACGGTCTGCCACTGGCCTTGCGCATTCTTTACTTGCAGGTGGGGCATCAGCACCCCCGCCGCCGACGCCTGCGCCGCGCGGAGAAACGTACTGCCGTCGGCCCAGTCCACCCAGCCGGACAGCAACAGAATCGCCCGCCCGTCGGCGGCCGCCGAGCCAAAATCGAGGTCTACGTACGACCGCTCCGCCAAACCGTCCATGGTGCGCCGGAACCCATCCACGTACTGCGCATCGCGGGCCAGCAGCCGCGGCAGCACATCGCGCCCCCGGTGGTCGCGCGCCGCGCGCGGACGCACCGCCCGCTCCACGCCAAACAGCCGGAACTCGGGAAACGGCGGGGCCTTGAACTTGTCGTTCGTGTAGAGATCCGTCCCCGCGGGATGGTCGACGGCAATCAGCTTGATCTGATCGAGGTAGGCCACCTCGGCCAGCTCCTCGGTCAACCGCACCTCGTAGTGGCCGTCGCGCGGCACGAGCGACGAACCGGGAATCTGAATATACTCATCGTGGTCCACCGGGAAGAAGCTGCCGTCGCCGGAGGAGGCGCCAAGCGGCGCCACGCCGAGCACGTCGGTCATGTACTCGAACTCGCGGCCGTTCCAGGTCCACACCATGGGGCAGGAGCCGGACAGCCGCTGGGCCTCTTTAAACTCGTGCGCTTTGTTGGCGGCGATGCGCGTCTCGTTCTGGATCAGGCCGTTGGCCCAGGTGATCCGAATCGCATCCGCCTCTTTGTACTGCCGGAGGTTGAACGTAATCGGGGTGCCATCGTAGAGCCGCTTCTGATACAGCCCGCCGGCTTTCACCTCAATCTCCGACCCCGGCGCATGCGGCAGGTTTTTGACGCCGGTGAGCCGGATGCGGAGCCAGTTGGCCTTGGTCGGGGTGCGGTTCAGTGCACGCACGGCGCCGTTGGCCGTAAGCAGCAGCAGGTCCATGCGGCCGTCGTTGTCGAAGTCCGCGGCCGTCGCGCCGGTCACCCCGGCGGGCCAGTTGGCGGGGGTTGTGAGTGCGCCCCACCGGTAGTTGCCTTCGTTGCGTAGAATGCCCTGCGGCGTCACCAGATCGAGCATGCCCCGGCCTTCGAGGTCCGCCGCCGTGAGTCCACCCGGACCCGCCACGGGCGTAAACTTTCCTTCCCGGTTCTTGAGGATACCGCCGGCGTGCAGCAGGTCCATCTCGGCGCGGTTGGCAAGATCAAACGCCTGTGGCAGCCCGATCGGCGGCAGCGGCTCCGCCTTGTACCGGCCGGCCAGCTGATCCCGGTAGAGCACGGCGCCTTTGTTGGGGTGGATGAGGAGCAGGTCCATCCCCTTGGTCTCATAGACGGCCCGGAACGTCAGGCCCCCGGTCGCCGCCGCCTCGGCCAGCGGAAAGTCCGCCGTGCGGTCCACCTTCCCCGCCTCGCCCTGGTTGCGCAGCAGCTTCGTCTGCGGCCCCAGCACGAACTCATCGAGATCGTAGTCGTGGTCGTAGTCAAGCAGGATGGTCCGTGCCTCCGCCGGCGCCGCGGCCTTCTCAAACACGAACTGCAGCGGAACCGCCGCCGGCGAAGCGGGCACCGGCTCGGCGTCGTCAAGCACCTCGGAGTAGAAGTTCCACTCCATATCTTCCGGAATAGCCGAACCTTCCTGCTCTTTCTTAATCCGCTGGAAGGCGGCGAGTTCGGCGGCCGCCTCCTCCTTCCGTCCGGCCTGACGATGCAGGTTGAACAGTTGGAAGTGAGGGGCAAAGATGTTGGGATCGAGCTGCGCTGCCTGACGAAACGAAGCCATCGCTGCCTCTACTTCGCCCCTCTGCTTCTGCAACACCCCGAGGTTATAATGGCCCCCGGCGTTCAGCGGCACCAACTTCACGAACTGCGCCATCTGCACAAACGCCTTGTCCGTCTCGCCGAGCCGCTTCCACTGGATCCCCAGGTTATACCAGGAGTGCGGCAACTGCGGAGCCTGCCGCTGCACCTTCTCAAGCTCCGCCATGGCCCGCTGCGTCTCGCCGTTGCGCAGGAGCGCCAGGGCGAAGTTCAACCGTTCGCGGGCCGAATTGGGCGCCAGTTGCAGGGCTTTTTGAAACTCGACGACGGCCTCTTTCCCCGTCGTCGGGTTTTCATAAAACGCCTTGCCCAGATTGCGGAACGTCGCCAGACGCTCCGCCATCGGGGCCATCGGGGTTTGAGCCAGTAATGCGGCGATCAGGGAGAACAGACTGAGGTAGCGCATTACTGACTATGGTACCTAGCGAACCGCCACGGACGTCACGTTCGCCGTCACCGTGCCGGCCCGCAGCATGACGTTCGCCTGGCCGGGCGCCACGCCGGTCGGAATGTTGGCGAGCACGATGTAGATACCCGGATAACCGGGAATCGTCGTCGCCCCCATCACCATGGCGTCCCGCCCACCGATCGTGAGCGTTACCGGCGCCGCCACAACATTCGCCCCGTCGGGAATCTGCCCGGTGGCGAGCATCGGCATGGTCTGCCCCAGGCCCGTAGTGACGAAGGCGATCGTCTCTCCGGCGCGCGCCGGACTCTCCGGACGCACGATCGAGAAGTCCGCCACACGCACCGCAAACGCGCCCACCGCGTCAAAGAACATGGCGGGAGCCAGCGGTGCGACGGTGACCTGGAAGCGATTCGAGGCGCCATTGGCCGAGGTCACGATCACATCGTGCGTCCCGGCCGGGGCTTCAAACGGAACCTGGCCGACAATGTAGCCCGCCGGGTTGTTACGCGCCTCAAAGCCCAGCGTGATGATCGGCACGGCCAGGCCGCCCATCATCACCGAAGTGCCGTTAGCCGCCCGCGGCAGTTGCAGACCCACCAGACCGCCGAGCGCCGTCGGAACCTTCACCAGATCGTCGCCGAAGATCGTGAATTGCCCGCCCGGGGCCAGCGTCCGCAGACGCGAATCGCTGACGGCGCTGATGACGTCCACAATCCGCGGCATCCGCGGGTTGGCCGCCGCCAACTGCGCCCGCACCGCGCCGCCCGCATGGACGGTAGTGTGCAGATTCAGATAGTGATTCTCCGGATTCCGCAGCAGCGAGTTCAGCGACGCCAGCGGTTGTCCGCCCACCAGATTCACCGGCCGCCAGATGTTCCCAAAGCCGCCGGGCGAAACCACGGCGCGCTCCCCGGCGGCGATGTTGCTGTTGATGCTGACCGCGCCGTTCACCCCGGCCGCCGCGTCATGGACATGCAGACCCGTGAACGTCGTCGCCCCCGGGAACCGATAGTTCACATCGAAAATGAACCGCGCCGCCGTGACGTTGCCGGTTCGGTCCCGCAACGCGTAAATCAAAGCATTCCCCATCGCCGACGCATCGAGCCCCGTCACCGCCGGAACCTCGTTGGCGGGGGACATCATCGTCCGGAACGGGATCTCCTCCGTGTCGAACATCTGCGAGCGGATCAACCCACCAGGATTCGTGCTGGTGTGCAAGTTGATGTAGTAATCGCCGGGCGAATCAAACAAACCCTCAAGCGCCGCCACCTGCGCCGCCGCAGAGGCGTTCACCTCCACCGGGTACACCAGGTTGCCGATGCCGTTCGAAGGCGCCGTCACCGCAGCCGTCCCCGTGATCCCGGTGTTGAAGATCACCGGTCCGTTCACCCCCGCCGCACCCGTGTGAATGTGCAGGCCGGTGATCGTGCTGTCACCCGGAATGGTGTAGTTCACATCGAAGTTCACCACGCCCGCCGCCAACCGGCCGTTGCTGTAGGCCCGGACCGCTTCAATCGCCCCAACGCCGGATGCCGTCACGTTCGTAATCGCCGGCACTTCGTTCGCCGGCGACATCAGGCTGAGCAGCGTCGTGGTTTCCGCGCGCATCAGCTGGCCGCGAATCACCCCACCGGGGAACACCGTCGTGTGCAGGTTCACATAGTAGCCGGCTGGATTTTGAAACAACCCGCGCAGCGTGGCCACCCCCGCCGCGTTGTCCGGCAGCACCTGCGCCTGTCGCGACAGCACGCCGCGGAAAGGGGGCGCGATGGTCACCGCGTTAGCGCCCGCGGCAATCCCCGTATTCACCGTAACCGGCCCGTTTACCCCCGCGGCGCCCGCGTGAATATGGAGTCCGGTAAAAGTAACCTCTTCGAGAAACGTGTACAGGATGACAAAGTCAACCGACCCGGACACAATCTGGTTTTGGGCATCGCGCACCACGTGAGCGTAGAGCAGCGCGGTACCGCCGGCCGCCGCGGCCACGGGGGGCACCTCGTTTTGGGGAGAAAGCGCCGCCAGAAAGGCCACGGTCTCCGACCGCTGAGCGAAGGCCGAAGCGGTGAGGGCTACAAGAGCAAGAATCAGTTTTTTCATGGAATTACCCTGGATAACCCGACAATACCCCAATTGATGCCGCATCACATCCGGTTGCGCAAAGAATTAACAAACTCAAGACCGCGTGCGGCTCACGGCAGCCTGCCAGCCCGCCCACAAGCTATCGCGCTGCGAAGCAGCCATGGACGGTTCAAAAACCCGCTCGGCCTGCCAGAACGATTCCACTTCGACGAGCGAACTCCAGTAACCTACCGCCAACCCAGCCAGGTAAGCCGCGCCGACCGCGGTGGTTTCGTTATCCCGCGGACGGACAACCGGACAGCCGAGCATGTCGGCCTGAAACTGCATCAGGAAGTTATTCTGAGCCGCGCCACCATCGACGCGCAGCTCTTTGAGCGGGGCGCCGGAATCGGCCTCCATGGCCTGCACCAGTTCGCGCGTCTGGTACGCCATGCTTTCAAGCGTGGCGCGCACCAACTCCGCCCGCCCCGTCGATAGCGTCATCCCCGTCAGACTCGCCCGCGCCTCCGCGTCCCAGTGCGGCGCCCCCAGGCCCACAAACGCCGGCACCAGATATACCCCGCCCGTATGCGCCACCGACTGCGCAATCTGCTCCGTCTCCGGCGCCGACTCAATCAGCCCCACCTTATCCCGCAGCCACTGCACCGCCGCGCCCGCAATGAAGATCGACCCCTCCACCGCGAACTGCGCCCCGCCTCCCAGGTTGGCCGCCCGCGTCCCCAGCAGACGATGGCGCGAAACCGGCATCTCCCCACCCGTGTGCAGCAGCGCAAAACACCCCGTGCCGTAAGTATTCTTGGACAGACCCGGACGGAAACAAGCCTGGCCCGCCAGCGCCGCCTGCTGGTCGCCCGCAATCCCCGCAATCGGAATCTCGGCGCCGAGTACCGTCGCCGCCATCTGCCCGCAAACGCCGCTCGAAGGCACAATCCGCGGCAGCATCGCTCGCGGAATACCGAACAGCGCCAACAGCTCGTCGTCCCAGTCGCCCGTGGCCAGGTCCATCAGCATCGTGCGCGAAGCGTTCGTCGGATCGGTCACGTGCGTCGCCCCGGCCGTGAGGTTCCAGATCAACCACGTGTCGATGTTGCCAAACAGCAGGTCGCCGGCCGCGGCCCGCTCCCGCGCGCCGGGGGTATGGTCGAGAATCCATTCCACCTTCGAGCCGGAGAAGTAAGCGTCGATTACCAAGCCTGTCTTCGCCGTCACCCGGGCGGCCTCGGCCGACGCCGCCAGCGCGCGGCACCGCTCCGCCGTGCGGCGGCACTGCCAGACGATGGCCGGCGCAATTGGCGCGCCCGTGCGGCGGTCCCAAACCACGGTCGTCTCCCGCTGGTTGGTGATGCCTACGGCGGCAATCTCCTGCGGTTGCGCGTCGATCTCAGCGAGGGTCCGCCGCATCGCGTCGAGTTGGGCCGTCCAGATCTGCGCCGCGTCCTGCTCCACCCAGCCGGGTTGGGGATAGCGGCACGGGATGGGCACCGAGGCCATGGCCAGCCGATGGCCTTCCCGGTTATAGAGCGCCGCGCGGGCGGACGTTGTTCCTTCGTCGAGGGAGAGAATATAACGCACTCGCCGATTATAATGGAGTCATATGTTCTTCAAGCGCGCTGCCAAAGAGGTCCCGACGTTCGCCAAGAAGTTGAGCGCCGCTCAGGCGCAAGGATTCACGAGCGAAAGCGTCGCCGGCGGCTACCTCATCACCCGCAAAGGCTGCGCGGCCATCGTGAAGGAGACCGCCGAGGGCAAGGCCGAAATCGTCGAACACGGCATTCTCAGCGGCAAGCAGGTGGCCCGCCTGATGCACGGCGGCTATCAGATGTTTTTCCTTACCCCGGACGGACACAAACATCCGGCCCTGGCCGAGCATCTCAAAGCCGTCCACGCCTTCCGCGAAGACCTCATCGAGGCGCTCGGCGAGACGAGCCTCTACAACCAGTCGCTCGGTAGCACCTGCGCCGGCCACATCTATGACCGCGTCAAGGACCGCGACCACGGCGTGGCGAAGCGGCCCTGGGAATCAGCCTAGCGCCCCGGTTACCAGAGCAGCTTTAACCCGAACTGCATCTGCCGCGGATCGTTCGATTGCGTGGTAACCCGCCCGAAGTTCGCCCCCGCCGTCACCGACGTGTTCGGACTGCCGAAGCGAACCCGGTTCACCGCGTTGAACGCTTCGGCCCGGAACTGCAGCTTCAGCTTCTCGAGAATCTGGAACTGCTTGAAGAGCGAGAAATCGAGATTGTTGATGTGGTGATTCCGCAGGTCGCTCGTCAACGGGCTCATGTTGCCGAGCGTGAACGGCGCCGGCTGGCTGAAGACGGTCGTGTCAAACCACCGTTCCAGCCGGTCATGCGCCCGCCCGCTCTGCGCCCCGCTTCGTCCGTTGTTATTGGCGCGGAAGGCCTGCGTAAAGATTCCGGCGGTATTGTTGGCGCCGATGCCGAGGTTCGCCCCCGACTGCACCGTCAGAATCCCGTTCACCTGCCAGCCGCCGGCCAGCGCATCCGCCAGACGCGACATGTTGGCGCCCACCTTCCGTCCCCGTCCGAAAGGCAGTTCATACACCCCGGAGAAAACCAGACGCTGCGGCACGTTCACGCTCGATACCGCGCGGCTTGAACGAATATCGAACGAGTCCTGGTGGCTGGTGCCATCATCCATCGCCTTGGCCCACACATAGTTGCCTTCAAACACCATCCCCTGGGCGAAGCGCTTGCTGAAGGTCACCTGGAGCGCGTTGTAATCGGACGTCGCGCCCTGCGAAAAAATCGGGTAGATGCTGTTGAACTGCGGATACGGCCGGAGCATCTGCGCCCGCGACACCTGCCGATTGGCGAGAATCCCCGCTCCCCCGCGCCCGAAGAACGGATTGTCCACCAGTTGGTTCAACTGCGCGCCCAGGCTCAAAAAGCGCGGGTCCACCTGATTCAGCGAAAAGCCGCCTTCCCCGCCCCGCGACAGCTGCCGCCCGCGGTTGCCGACAAACGCGGCTTCGAGCAGCACCGCCCCGGGCAGTTCTCGCTGCACCGTGAGATTGTATTGAATCGTGTACGGCGTGTTGGTATTGCTGAGTGGCGCATCGAGGTTGCTGCCAATGGCCGTCATCGCGCCCTGCGAAGCGCCGGGGACGGGCTGGAAGCCGCCCGGGAAGGGATTGCTCAGGCGGTTGAGCGGGGTGATGCCGTCGAGCGTAGCCACCCACGGCGTCTCCACGCGGAAACCATACGGACCCACCGTACCCTGCGCCGCGAGCGTACTCGGGCCGAACAGTTGCGCGAAGGCGGCGCGAATGGCCGTCTTGCTATCGAGCTGGTAAGCGAGGCCGAGCCGCGGCGCCCAGTTGTTCCAGTCGCCCGTGTACTGGCTGCGATTGTTCCCATCGACGCCCACAAAACGGAGGCCGCCTGTGAGCCCGGGCACCGCCGTTGCCAGCGGCGAGGCCAGCGACGGGTCGAACCAGCTCATGCGGTTGAAACGCTCCGTCCGCGGCGTGTCGAAGTCATAACGCAACCCCAGATTGAGCGTCAGCTTGCGGGTGATGCGGAAGTCGTCCTGGATGTAGAAAGCCTGATAGAAGCTCTGCGAGGCCACGTTCTTCCAGTTCTGGAACAGGTTGCCGCTCGATCCGGCGCCGAGCAGGAACGAAGCAAACCCGTAGCCCGCTGTCGCACTCGCCGCGTTCGGGTTGGGCCCCTGCGTCATGCCGGCGTTGAATCCGAACGTCGCCGCCGCGCGGGCCTCCCACACGTTGATGCGGAGCATGCGGCCCTCGTAGCCCATCTTCAGCGAATGCTTGCCGGTCAGCTTGCTCAGGCTCCCGGCCAACCCGTAGTTGTTGAACCCGCTCTGCCGATGGTCATTGCCGCCCAGCGAAGTCTGCCCGGCGACATCGAAGCGGGGGAACATGTAGCGGTCAACCGCGGCATCAATGTCCCGCGGCAGCCCGAGGCTCGACGGCACGAAATTCAGCCCCTGGTTATCAAACAGAAAGCGGTTGCGCGCAAACGACGCCCGCAGGTTCAGCAGCATCGTCGGCGAGAGCGTGTTGGTATAGTCGGCAATGAAATTCCGGCCGAAGTCGTTGTTGTTCACGCGGCCTTCGGCCACGCCGAGATCCCCGGGAAACAGCTGCGGCGGCCCGTTGAAAGAACGCCGGTAGGAGAAGCGGCCAAATAGGCGCTGGGTGTCCGAGAGGTTGTGGTCGAGGCGAACGTCGAAGTTATTGGTATCGATGCTGGCCGCGCCGTTGTTGTAGAAGTTGTTGCGAAACGTACCGGGGTCGCCCGGCTGGTTGGCCTGGGGGAAGTAGGCCATGGTGCGGACGGCTACGGGGTCAAAGCGCGAAGCCGGAATGATGTTGCCGGGGAACACTGTCCGTATGGAGCCGCCGCCCGCCGGATTCGGGCGCGTCGTATCCGGGTCGAACACGTTGATGATGGAGGTGGCGCCGGCCCGCGTGTTCGAAAAATTACCCGCCCGTTCGAGCGCCGTGGGCACCGTCGTAAGCCGTTCGGAGAAACTGCGCTCCCGCAGGCCCTCAAAGGCGGTCATGAAGAACGTCTTGTTGCGCCGGATCGGGCCGCTGGCCATGCCGCCGAACTGGTTGCGCTTGAAGCTGGCGAGCGGATTGCCGCGCGAATTGGCAAAGAAGTTGTTCGCGTCCAGCACGGAGTTGCGCAGGAACTCGTACGCCGACCCGTGAAACTGATTCGTGCCCGACTTATAGACCAGATTCAACACCGCCGTCACACTCCGCCCGAACTCGGCGCTGAAGTTCTGCGCCTGCATCTTGAACTCAGCCACCGCATCGACAGACGGAAACACGGAGATGCCCGTGAAGCCGTTCACCGTAGGGAAGGCGGCGCTCGAACCATCCACGAGCACATCAAACGTACCGCCGCGGGCCCCGTTCACTGAAAAGCTCACCTGGTTATGCGCGTTGCCGATGCCGCCCGTCACCCCCGGCGTCAGGTTGACGAGCGAGTAGACGTTCCGCGTATTGAGCGGCAACTCGAGAATCCGCTTGTTATCCACCACCTTGCCAATCGACGACGTCGTCGCCTCCACCACCGCCGCATCGCCCTGCACCGCAATCGACTCGTTGATGCTGCCCACCTGCAGCACCACGTCCACCCGTCCCTGCTGCTGCACCCGCAGCACAATCCCGGACTGCGTAAACGCCTTGAAGCCGGGCGCCGAGACGTTCACCTCGTACGAACCCGGCTGCAGCAGCGGCGCCGTATATTGGCCCGCGGCGTTCGTCGCAATCTCCAACCGGCTGCTCGTACCCGTGTTCACCACGGCCACTTTGGCGCCCGAGATCACTGCCCCGCTGCTGTCCGTCACCGTGCCGGTGATGGTTCCGGTTGCGGTTTGCGCCGAAAGCAGGCCACTGCCGGCAATCAGGCTGAGACAAAGAGAGATAATTCGCATGAAGACCCTCGCTAGAGCCTAGCAGGACAGCGTTGCGCCTGCATTACAAACCGGCTTTTTTCCAAAGATCATCCACTTTTCGTTTGATCTCCGGGCTCATCGTAATCACATCCGGCCACCGCCGCGTGAACCCCTCCTCGGGCCACTTCCGCGTCGCGTCAATCCCCATCTTCGACCCCCAGTTGATCATCCGGCTCGCGTGATCGAGCGAATCAATCGGACCGGTGACAAACTCAATATCCCGCTGCGGATCGATGTTATTCAGCGCCTTCCACGCCACCTCGCTGTAGTTCTGAATATCCACGTCCTCATCCACCACCACAATGCACTTGGTGAACATCGCCTGCCCGAGGCCCCAAATCGCGTGCATCACCTTGCGAGCCTGCATCGGATAAGACTTGCGAATCTTGACCAGCATCAGGTTGTGAAAGATCCCTTCCGCCGGCAGGCACATATCGCGAATCTCGGGAATCTGCATCCGCATCAGCGGCAGAAAAGTCCGTTCAATGGCCTTGCCCATGTAGTAGTCTTCCATCGGCGGCGGGCCCACAATCGTGGTGGCGTAGATCGGATTCCTGCGGTGCGTCAGGCACGTCAGATGGAACACCGGATACTCATCTTCGAGCGAATAGTAGCCCGTGTGATCGCCGAACGGACCCTCCGTCCGCCGTTCGCCCATCTCGACGTAGCCCTCGAGCACATACTCGGCGTTGGCCGGCACATCCACGTCCACCGTCAGGCACTGCACCATCTCAACGGGCTTCTTACGCAGAAAACCCGCGATCATCATCTCATCGAGATCCGGCGGCAGCGGCAGAATCGCCGCGTACATCACTGCCGGATCCGCGCCGATCGCCACGGCCACGTCCATCTTCGTCTCGCCGGCCTTGAAGCGGCGGCGATAGTGTTCGGCGCCCTGCTTATGCGCCTGCCAGTGCATGCCGGTGGTCCGGGCATCGTAGACCTGCATGCGATACATGCCGCAGTTGCGTTTGCCCGTCTCCGGGTTCTTCGTGAACACCATCGGCAGGGTAATGTACGGCCCGCCGTCCTGCGGCCAGCAGGTCAGCACCGGCAGCCGGCCCAGGTCGATCTGGTCGCCTTTCAGCACCACCTCCTGGCACGGCGCGCTGCTGACGGTCTTGGGGAAGAACGATCCCATCTCCGCCAGCTTCGGCAGCATCGACAGCTTGCCGAGCAGCCCCTGCGGCATCTGCATCTGCAGGTACTCGGAGATGCGGTCGGCGATCTGTTGAAACTCCTCCACCTGCAGCGCAATCTGCATGCGCCGCTCGCTCGCCAGGCTGTTAATCAACAGCGGCACGCTGTAGCCCTTCGGCTTTTCAAAAAGGAGCGCCGGCCCCCCGCCCTTCACGGCGCGGTCGGCAAACTCGGTGATCTCGAGGTAAGGATCCACCTCAAAAGGGATGCGCTTCAGTTCGCCGGCCTTTTCGAGAGCCGCGATGAATTCGCGCAAATCGCTATATGCCATATGATGAGTCCATGGTAAATCGGAACGCTCTGATCACCGGCGGCAGCCGCGGCATCGGCCGGGTCTGCGCCCTGCGCCTCGCTAAGGCTGGCGCGCGCGTGATCGTCGCAGCAAGAAATGTAGAGAAGTGTGAAGAGGTGGCCGCCGAAATCCGGGCCGCCGGCGGTGAGGCTCTGGCCTTGGCTGTCGACATGTCCTCAAGAGATTCGATTCAGGCCGCCTTCTCCCAAGCCGCAAAAGATTTCGGCCCCATTGGCATTCTGGTCAACAACGCCGGAATCACCAAGGACGGACTCGCCCTGCGCATGAAGCCCGAAGACTGGAACATCGTCCTGCAGACCAACCTCAGCGGCGCGTTCTTCGCCATGCAGGCCGTCATGCAGGGCATGATGAAGGAACGCTGGGGCCGCATGATCAACATCGTCTCCGTCGTCGGCGAAATGGGCAACGCCGGACAGGCCAACTACGTGGCCTCGAAGGCCGGACTCATTGGCCTGACCAAGTCTCTCGCCCGCGAACTCGCCAGCCGCAACATCACCGTTAACGCCGTCGCCCCCGGCTTCATTGAAACCGACATGACCGCCGTTCTGACCGACGAACAGAAGGCCGGCATGAAGGGCATCATCCCCCTCGGCCGCTTCGGCCAGGCCGACGACATCGCCGCGGCGGTCGAATTCCTCGCCGGAGACGGCGCGGGCTACATCACCGGCCACGTCCTCGACGTCAACGGCGGCATGTACATGTAGCGGGACGAGCAGGACATCGGCGAGAATTGGAGGATGTCCAACGCCTCCGGCCAACGTTTCCGCGTCGGTCTCGTGCAGATGTCCTGCTCCCTCTCCCCCGGCGAAAATCTCGAAAAAGCCGCGGAAAAGGTTCGCGAAGCCGCCGCCCGCGGCGCCCAGATCATCTGCCTGCAGGAGCTGTTCCGCTCCCAATACTTCTGCCGCGAAGAGAAAGCCGACCTGTTCGACCTCGCCGAACCCATCCCCGGCCCCGCCACCGCCGTCATGGGCCAACTCGCCAAAGAGCTCGACGTCGTCATCGTCAGTTCGCTCTTTGAAAAACGCGCCCACGGCCTCTACCACAACACGGCCACCGTCCACGACGCCGGCGGCGAAATGCTCGGTATCTTCCGCAAAATGCACATCCCGGACGATCCGCTCTTCTACGAAAAGTTCTACTTCACCCCCGGCGACCTCGGCTTCAAGAACTTCGAGACAAAGTACGCCCGCATCGGCGTGCTCATCTGCTGGGACCAGTGGTATCCGGAAGCCGCCCGCCTCACGGCCCTGCAGGGCGCCAGCATTCTCTTCTACCCCACCGCCATCGGCTGGCACCCGGCCGAAAAAGAGGAATACGGCCCCGCCCAACTCGACGCCTGGCGGACCATCCAACGCAGCCACGCCATCGCCAACGGCATCTACGTCGCCGCCGTCAACCGCATCGGCTTCGAACAGGGCCCCCACGACTCCGGCCTCGAATTCTGGGGCCACTCCTTCCTCGCCGACCCCTTCGGCCGCGTCCTCACCGAAGCCTCGGCCGACCGCGAAGAGATCCTCGTCTACGAGTGCGACCCCAAACTCCAGGACGAAGTCCGCCGCAACTGGCCCTTCCTCCGCGACCGCCGCATCGACGCCTACGACGGCCTCACCAAAAGGTTCCTCGACTAATGCCCGCCACCTGGACCATGCCCGCCGAATGGGCGCCCCACGAAGGAACCTGGCTCGCCTGGCCGCACGAAAAGAGCGATTGGCCCGGCAAGTTCGGCCCCATCCCCCACTTTTATGGCAAGCTCATCGCCAAGCTGACCCGCTTCGAGATGGTCCACCTCCTCTGCGCCGACGAACGCGCCGCCCAGGCCGCCGTCAAAGCCGCGCGCCAGGAGCACGCCAACCTCGCCGCCCTCGACCTCCACCTCGTCCCCACCGACCGCAGCTGGCTCCGCGACACCGCGCCCATCTTCGTCAAATCCACCACCGGCAAGCTCAAAGTCACCGACTGGCACTTCAACGGTTGGGCCAAGTACGACAACTGGCAGAACGACGACGCCCTGCCCGCCTACATCGCCGCCAAACTCGGCCTCCCCCGCGTCCAGCCCCTCGCCCGCCAGCGCAGCGTCGTGCTTGAAGGCGGCTCCATCGACGTCAACGGCGCCGGCACCCTCCTCACCACCGAAGAGTGCCTTCTCAGCCCCGTTCAGGCCCGCAATCCCCACCTCACCAAAGCGCAGATCGAAGCCGTCCTCGCCAAGTATCTCGGCGTCACCAAAGTCCTCTGGCTCGGCCACGGCATCGCCGGCGACGATACCCACGGCCACGTCGACGATCTCGCCCGCTTCACCGATCCCCAAACCATCGTCACCGTCGTCGAAGCCGACCCCGCCGACCCCAACTACGAACCCTTGCAGGACAACCTCCGGCGCCTCCACGGGATGACCGACCAGGACGGCCGCCCCCTCCGCATCGTCACCCTCCCCATGCCCGCCCCCGTCTGGTTCGCCGGCCAGCGCCTCCCGGCCAGCTACGCCAACTTTTACATCGCCAACCAGCAGGTCCTCGTGCCGACCTTCAACGACCCCAACGACCGCCACGCCCTCAACACCCTCGCCGGCCTCTTCCCGGACCGCACCGTCGTCGGCATCGACTGCAGCGACCTCGTCCTCGGCCTCGGCACCCTGCACTGCATGACCCAGCAGCAGCCCGCCTAATTCGCCGTCTCCCAGTAGAGCGTGAAGCGGTAGGTGTCGGCGCCGCGCGCCGGGTCCCGGATCTCAATCCGTCCTGCCGCCGGATCAACCAACCTCACCTCACCCCGCCCCCGCACCTTCTCAACCCGGTACTGCGGGCTGTAGTAGCGCGAAACCGCTCCCGTGCACTGCTGGCTCACCTCCCGCTCCGGCGCCCCCACCAGCACCTCGTAAACCGGCCTTCCGCCGCTCAGCGAAATCCCCACGGTGCCGTCCACCACCACCTCCACCGTACAACTCCCCTTCGCCGGCGCTGACCCGGACGCCGTCGCCGCCGGCCCCGCCCCGCTCGCCTGCCCCACCACGTTCCGCTCTACCGCCACAAACGCCGGCTCCGGTCCCCCCACATCGAGATACGGATTGAACACGTACTCGGTCGACACCGGACGATCAGCGGGGAACCGCAGATTCTGCGAAAAACCGTAGGCCGGATCCGCCCCCCACTGCCCCGTCGCCAGGATCTTCCGCCGCTGCGTCGCCACGTCGTGCCAGCCCCAGAAAGGCTTCGCCTTATCCCGCCCGTGCTTCACCCCGTAAAAACTACCCGCCACCGTCTCCGCCCGCATCCCCGGACGCCCCCCGGCCGGGGTGTAGCGATAAAACGCGCTCAGCAGCCGCTCCTCCCCGTTCGACTCCCGGGTAGCGCGCGCCCACCAATGGTGATAAATCGGCAGTAACTCGTAGCCGACCTCGCGGTCCACCCCGTGCCGCGGCCGCTCCGCCGCGCCCTTATAGACGTAAGTAATGCCGGTGTTCTGCTTCCAATCGAAGTTATTCCCGTCAAAAAACGATTTCTTATCGCCGGCCCCCAGCGCCCCGTGCCCGCCCGCTTCAAGAAACACCACCGGATGCGAACCGTTATGCAGCAGCAGCGGGCCGTCCACGTTGTGGGCCCCGCCCCGAATGCCCGCGTCGCCCGCCGTGTACGAGTAGATATTGTTGTGCGCCAGCGTCTCCATCGCCTCAATCCGGCCCAGCGCCGAACCGTCCTTCCGCACCGCGACAATGACTCCCTCGTTATCGTTCTCATGGCACGTGCCCGCCACGCAGTTATCCGAGTAATCCCGCGCGTGAAAGAAGTTGTAAATCAAAAACCAGTGCGACTGCGACTCAATGGCGGCGTAATAAACATAGGCCTGCGTCGATCCCGCCCCCAGGTTATCCCAGTTATTGCCGCCGTCCCAGTCGTTGTCGTAATCGACGCGGCAGATGGCGTCGGCCCGCCAGTCAAACCAGGTCTCCTGCGCCACGTAGGGCGCGTAGTGTTCCGCGAGTTGGCGATAGGGATCGGCCATGGGCCTCTCCGGCCCGAAGGTCCACTTTTCCGCGGGCTCCTCCGGCCCTGGCGCCGCCGCGTCGACGACGATCTCCGCCGCCGTCCGCAACTCCCCCAGCCGAAACTCCACCGTATACCGCCCCGGAGTCTCCGGCGCGTGGTACACAATCGCGTCCTTCACCGTAAACTGCCCGGAAAGCTGCCGGAACAGCGACCCGGCCAAGCCCGTCGCCGGATCGTAGAACGGTTCCGTGTCCGTCCCCTGAAACCGGAATGGCTTGGAAACCCAACCGCCCCGCGGCGACACCACCTCGACGCTCCACCCCGCCTGCCGCAGGCGGACCTCTTTCGTCTTCTCGCCGTCCGGCACGTTGCCATACACCTTCACCTGCAAAATCGCTTCCCTGTGCGGCCGGATGCGCAGCGCTGCCGGCGTGGCCGACACCGCCAGACGGGACGGATTTTGCCCCCACGCCGCCATCACACAGAACAAAACGAAAATACAGGAACGCATAGCCAAATTATAGGCGCGGCCGCGCCGCCAGCGCCGGATCGCCCGGATCAAACTGCGGTCCCCCGGCGTTCCACTCCTCCAATCGAAATGCCCGCCCCAAACCATACGGCGGCGGCAGTTCGCGCACCGTCACCCGCACCTGTCCCCCCGCCACCCGAATCAGGAAATAGTGATAACACCAACCCTGCCGAAACCCCTCGCCCCGGCTCAACCCCCGGTCGATGTTGCCCCCGCTCGAACCGATCTCGGTGTAGTGAATCCCGCCGGTCTCCAGGTGGACGAACTGATGCCCGTGGCCCGAAAACACGTGGGTCACGCCGTGCTTCTTCGCCATCTGATGCAGCGCGAACTCCCCGCTCCCCACCGCCACCTGCGGAATCCAGAACGGTTTGTGCAGAAACACCATCTTCGGATGGCAGCCCGCATGCGCCTGCAGGCTCTGCTCGAGAAACGCGAGCTGCGCCGGCGCCAACCCCTCGGTCCGGCTGTTGTCCAGAATCACGAACAGCGTATTCTGATGCACCCACGCATACTGCGGCGGGTGGCCGGCGTGCCGGGCAAACGCCGCCGCCGAAGCATCGTTCCAGATGTCATGGTTCCCGGGCGTATGCCGGATCGGAAACGGCGCCGTCCCCCACAGCGCCTCCATCTCCGCCCACTGGGCCGGCGCCTTGGCGTCATCGACGCCCTCAATCGCATCCCCAATCGTCACCGCAAACGCCGGGTCCGCCAGCAGCACCTCCCGAAACACCCGGGAGTAGATCTGCGGACGCGCCGAACCCGTCCGGTCGCCAATCAGCGCAAACGTAAAGTCATTCGGTCCGGCACCGGCGGCCGGCAGCGCGGCAGCGGACAGCAACGGGAACAGACGGCGGCGGGAAAGCGTAAACATAAGTGAGATTTTGAACGAACCCAGCCACTAGTCTACCGAGTGTTATCCGGCTTCTCAGCGGCGTTGGACTCGTTCGTAGCCACTATCTTTCCCGGCGTCCTGGCATGGCTCCTGGTCAATGGTGTCGACGATCTGTTTCTGAACCTTCTCTGGCTCCGGCTCCGCGCAAAACCAGCGCCGTCCGCCGGCCAGGCGGAGCCCGAAAAAACCCTCGCCATCTTCGTCCCCCTTTGGCAGGAGCATGACGTCGTCCGGCAGATGGTCACCCACAACGTCACCGCCATCCGCTACACCAACTACCACCTCTTCCTCGGCGGCTACCCCAACGACACCGCCACCCTCGACGAGATCCGGGCGATGGAAGACCAGTTCCCCCACGTCCATCTTTCGCTCGTCCCCCACGACGGTCCAACCTCCAAAGCCGACTGCCTCAACTGGGCCTTCCAAACCATGCTGCTCTACGAAGAGCAACGCGGCGCCCGCTTCGACGGCATCATCACCCACGATGCCGAAGACATGATCCACCCCGACTCCCTGCGCTGGATCAGCCACTATCTGAGTCACTACGACATGGTCCAGGTGCCCGTCCTCGCGCTGCCCACCCCGCTCACCGAACTCGTCCACGGCATCTACATCGATGAGTTCAGCGAGTTTCAAACGCGGGATCTCCAGGTCCGCGAGTCGCTCGGCGGCTTCCTCCCCGGCAGCGGCGTCGGCACCGGCTTCTCCCGCCGGGCGCTTGAAGCCTTGGCCCGGTCAGCCGAAAACCGCATCTTCGAACCCGCCTGCCTCACCGAAGACTATGAAAACGGCTTCCGCCTCCGCCACCTCGGCTTCCGCCAAACCTTTCTGCCGATTCGCTTCGCCGCGGGCGCACCCATGGCCACCCGCGAGTACTTCCCCCGCACCTGGCGCGCCGCCATCAAGCAGCGGACCCGTTGGGCCACCGGCATCGTCTGGCAGGGCGCCGAACGCCACGGCTGGCAGGGTGGCTGGCGCCAGTGGTGGTGGCACTGGCGGGACCGCAAAGGCGTCATCGGCCACCCCGTCGGCGTGCTGTGCAACCTCCTGTTCCTCTACGGACTCCTCTGGCCCGAACGCCTACTGGCCCTGCCCGGCGCTCAGTGGCTTCCCTTAACCTTCGCCTTCGCCCTGCTCCAGGCCGCCATTCGCGTCGGCATCGTCCAGCGCTTCTACGGCTGGCCCATGGCCCTTCTGTCCCCGCTGCGCATCCCGGTGGCCAACTGGATCAACGCCTCGGCCGGCCTCCGCGCCACCCTGCGCTACGCCAAATCCCGCTGGCGCCGCGAGCCCCTTGCCTGGCTCAAAACCCAACACCAGTATCCCAACCGCTTCGCCCTCGAAGCCCACCGGCCCACCCTCCCCGAGATCCTCGTCAAATCCGGCTACCTCCCCGCCAGCGCCCTCGAAGGCAAACCAGCCGGCCGCCGTCTGCAGGACTGGCTCGTCGAAACCGGCCGCCTGAGCGAAGAGCACCTCTACGAAGCCCTCGCCCTCCAACTCTGCATGCCTGTCTGTCTGGTCAGCCCGGACACCGTCTCCCGCGCTATCGCCCGCTCCCTGCCGGCCCACGTCGTACGGGAGCATCAGATCATCCCCGTGCGGGTCGAAGACGGCCAACTGGTCGTCGCCGGCCCCGAAGCCCCGCCCGAAACCCTACCCCTCGCCCTCCGGCCCTACACCCGCCTCGGCGTCAAGTTCGAACTGGTACCCCGGTCCACCTTCGACCAGATTCTGCAAACCCACCTCTAGCGCCGCGAGAGCCCCCAGACGGTGGTCGACCGCAGCGGAACCCCCTTCTTCACCACCGTCGAAGGAAAACTCGGCCGGTTCGGCGAATCCGGATAATGCTGCGTCTCAAAGCAGAATCCCGCCCGCCGCACATACTGCCGCTTACCCTTACCGGTCAGCTTGCCGTCGAGAAAGTTCCCCGTGTAGAACTGCACCCCGGGCTCGGTCGTCGCCACTGTCAACACCCGGCCCGACCGCGGACTATAGGCCTCAATTACCTTCCGTAGCGTCCCCGCCCCGCCGTTCAGCGCCCAGTTGTGGTCGTAACCGCCGCCAAACTGAATCTGCTGATCCCGGGCGTCTATCCGGGCGCCGATCGCCGTCGCCTTCCGGAAGTCGAACGGCGTACCCGCCACCGCCCGCAGTTCGCCCGTCGGGATCAGCCCGGCATCCACCGGCGTGAACCGGTCGGCGTCGATCCGCACCACGTGGTCAAGAATCGTCGCCCCGCCCGACAGGTTGAAGTAGGCGTGGTTGGTCAGATTCGCCACCGTGTCCTCGCTCGCTGCGGCCAGATAGTCAATCCGTAGCTCATTGCCGGCCGTCAGCGTGTAAGTAACCGTCACATCCAACTGCCCGGGATAGCCCTCCTCGCCCGCGGCGCTGCGGTAGGTGAACTCCACGGCGTCCGCCTTGGCCGTAGCTTTCCAAACGCGCTTATCAAATCCGCGCAGGCCGCCGTGCAGCGCGTTGGCGCCATTGTTCACGGCCAGCGAATAGCTCTTGCCGTTCAGCGAAAACCGGCCCTTGGCGATGCGGTTCCCGTAGCGGCCCACAATCGCTCCCATGTAGGGCTGCTCCTGCAGATAACCGGCCAGCGAATCAAATCCCAGCAGAACATCAAAGCCATCCGGCCCTGCCAGCGACACGACCGTAGCTCCGTAGGTCATGATCCGCGCCGTCATCCCGGCGGCGTTTGAGAGCGTAAAAATCTCCACCGCCTGCCCGTCGGGCGTACGGCCAAAAGCCTCTTTCTTGACGGCGGCCGGCAGGCAGAGCGCGACGGCGGTGAGCAACAGTGCAGTGCGAAGCATCCTGCAATTATAGTTGGGCTAGATGGTTCCGGTCGTGCCCGGCGATGATCTCGACGAGTGTGCGGAAGGTTAAATCACCCAACTCCGGATGCACCACCGGTTTGCCAAAAGTCTCCGCCGGCAACTGCCGCAGGAAACCGAGGAGCCACGCCCGGACGCTCGTAAAAACGGCCAGCGCCGCCGCCGGGTCAGCGTTCGCATAACTGTTCGCCCAACGGTCCTGGTCGAAGGGCTGCACCACGTAGCTCTCCTCGGCCGCCGCCTGCCGCAGACGAAACGCAAACGCCACCTCGCAGTCGGCCAGGTGCGCCAGAATCTGTCCGTAGGTCCACTTCCCCGGCGCCCAGGGCGTCGCGTACCGCGCCGGGTCAATGGCCGCCAGTCGAGCCGGCGTAGCGGCCAGCACCGCCAGCGGATCCAGGTCGCCAAGGTACTGGCCGTAGGGATTACTCATTAAATCGGCTTAGCCTCGTACAATACCGTCTCATCATCGTAAGTCATCGCCAGGAAGTAGACCGTACCGTCATCCCGGAAATCGATGGCATTGATTCGAATCAGATAGTCCCCGTCGGGCGTCGGGCGGAAGAAGTTAATCACCTGCCGCACCTCCTCCCCGCGGCGAACCAGCAGGAAGTTGTTCCCGTTCGACTGCTGGAACAACACATCCCCGTTGCGATTGGCATCGGCGGCGATCACCGAATTAGCCACCTGCCCGTTCGGCATCACCGACGAGTTGTTGACGAGAATCTCCCAACCGCCCGACTTCCACTCCACCAGAATCGGCCCGCCCGAGGCCACGTTTAAGCCCGCAAACAGCCGCGTCCCGCCCACGCGGGACAAATTCGCAATCCCCGTCACCAGGTGGGCCCCAATCCGCGTCACGTTCGGCTCCGCCATCCGCGTCCACGTCTGCCCGTTCCAGTGGTGCAGCACCGGCACACCAACATTGCGGAACCGCAGCGAGGCTAACACCTGGCCTGTATCGGCCAAGGTAAACGAATCGAAGCTCGAAACAATCCGGCCATCGATCGTGCTCGCCGTGGCGGCCGTGCCACTCAGCACCAGCAACTGGCGCGCCTGGCCGTTCGACCACAGGAACATCCGATTATCCCCGGCGCTCGTCGACGAGTGGAACAACAATTCGCCATTTCCGTTCACATCGAATTGCCCCGGGTTATTCACCGTCAACGTATCAATGCGCAGCGGAAAACGGAGAATCAACTCCGGCGACCCGCCCCGCACCACGCGCCCAATACCCACGCCCGAAATAAAGTACAGATCCCCGTTCGGAGCCCGGCGCAGATTGTAAGTAGCCCCGTGAAACCCGCCAAACCACATCGTCGTGCCAAACAGACGCTCACCGGTCGCCAGAACCGCATCGAACGCCTCACCGTTCCACTCGGCCACCGAACCCGTCGTGCCGCCCGACAACAACTGCGGCGCCCCTTCGCGCGCTCCGCCAATCAAGGTGATCAGATTCACCGGCGCCGTCACCTTCAGCATCCGGCCCGACCAGGCCAGAAAATCTGGTTCCCCGCCAATCCGCACCAACCCCATCGTGAGCGTTGTCGTCCGCACCATTAGGAAGATCTCGCCCCGGGCGTTGATTGCCCCGCTCTCGATCGCTTCAACGGTAGTCGTGCCCAGCGTCGGCCGCGACAACAGGAATTGCGACTGCGGCTCGCTGCCCGGCTTCCACAGATAGACGCCATTGCCCCGGTTGTTGAACGGGTTGGCGAACAGCAGCGCCCCGTGGTTCGGGTGATAGGAGAGAATTCCAGTCTGGCCTGTCAGCTGTAACGAACGGATCTGATTCTGCCTGTCGATATGTACGTAGTGCGTCGTGTTGTTGTTCAGCACCACCGCACACAGCAGTTCCCCGTTCTCCTCGAGCCAGAACGCCGGCGCGTTGGTGGCGCCGCCCGCGAAACTGCGGACCGTCGAACCGGCCACCGCGTCTCCCACCCCAAGCACCCGCTGCCGCGTCCCGTCCGGTAGATGCCGGAACCAAACCCGGTTGGACCCCTGCGTGAGCGAGTAGTAAGCCGAACCGTCAGCGGCAATGCCAAAGTCATTGTCCACCGTGAAGGCCGCCGTACCAAACGGATCGAAGCGGTCTGCCGTCGAAACCAGCAGTTCGTAATCCCGCTGGTCGTAGGAACGGAACAGCCCGGTGTACGTAACCGGGTTATTCTCAAACCGGAAGGTCGCCCGCACCAGCACCGCCCCGCTCGAAGCCAGCGAGTTCCGGGTGATAAAGATGTTGCCCGTAGCCTCGGTCGCGCCCAACGGCGTATTGTTCGAAAACACGGGAAAGACGCCATGCCGGTCACCGCTCGAAAGCTGGCGCCCGTTGATGTTCGTATCCTCGTACGCCAAAACCTGCCCTTTCCGCGTAATCGAGTGCGAGAACAGTTCATTGGCAAAACTGGCCGAAGCAAACCGCGGAACACCCGTGGCCGTCACCACGCTCCACTCCCCCTCGCGCCAGTTCAGCAGCGCCCCGGTCAACCCGCCCAGCGAGGCATTAACGAACACTTCGCCATCATCGGTCGCCCACACCATCGACGGCCGCGCCCGCAATTCAAATTCGCCCGGCTGCTGATTCATGTTGTGGAAGAGCCGCCGCACCCGGTACGTGCGCGGAGCATTCGTCGTCACCCGCGCCGTCACCTGCCACTGGCGCTGCAAGCCCGTCTGCACATCGCCATAGGTGAAGGTAGCCAGCACCATGTTGGCCCCCTCGGCAATCGCCGACATCACCCCCTGCGGCGTAATCCGCGCCGTTTGCGTCGTCCCGTTGCGCAGGTTGGTCACCGTCCATCCCCACGCCACCCCCGGAATCACATTGCCATCGGCGTCCAGCGCCGTAGCCGAAAACTGCCGCGTGGCGCCGACGTCCACGTCGGCCTCCTGCGGGTCAATCCGCACCTCGCTCGGAATCGTCTGCACCGCCGTCTCGGCCACCAGCGCCCCCAGCCGCGCCGCCACCCGCAACGTCCCCAAACCCCGCGCTGTCAGCAACCCACTGGAGTTGATCGTCGCAAATATAGAGTTATTGACCGACCACGTGACCACCGCGTTCTGCAGTTGATTCCCCCCCGCATCCCGCACCACGGCCCGGAACTGCAGCGTCCGCCCCACCAGCACCTGCGAAGAGTCACTCAACACCTGCAAAGTCGCCGGGGTCTGCGCCGCCGCCGAAACGGCCAACAGGAAGACAAGCGGTCGTAGCATCAGCCGAAAACCTCTTCGACGGGGCGGAACCCATGCTCCGGAGAGGGCGTGATGTAGTAATAACGGCGTCCGGAAGGCGTATCGGTAATCGACTTGGTCCAGTCAATCCCCAACGCCGAATAGATCGTCGCCGCAATATCCTCGGTGTAGATCGCCCGGTTCCCCGACCAGCCGTGCTCCACGATATTCGCTCCGTTGGCGTCGCTCAATCCAATCGCACGCCCGCCCCGCACCCCGCCGCCCAGCATCGCCACCGACATCACCTGCCGGTAATGGTCCCGCCCGCCGCGGCTGTTTAATACCCCCGGCGTCCGGCCAAACTCGCCCATGATCACGATCAACGTCGAATCGAACTCTCCGGTCGCCTTCAAATCCTCCACCAGCGAACCCACCGCCCGGTCTAACTGGTTGGTCAGCGTGTGAATCGGCATCCCCTGCCCCGCGTCGAACTGGCCCACGTGGGTATCCCACCCACCCTGCGTCACGTTGATAAAGGTCACCCCGTTCCGCGCCCGCACCGCATTCCGCGCCACCAGAAGCGACCGGCCTACCGCCGTATTGCCGTACCGGCCCTCATCGTTGGCGTCGAACTTGAAAACATTGTCCACCGCCGGGTTGTACATCATCGAACGCGCCCGGGTGTAATAACTCCCATAAGCCGCCATCGTGTCGTTATACGGTGCGCGCCGCAACGACTCATCCAGATCCTGCAAAAGCTGAAACCGGCGCTCGAAACGTTCCTGGCTCTGCGCCGCGGTGCCAAAAAACGGGTGCGTCAGCGTCGGCACACCGGTGCGCGCCGCCGGAGGCATCATCGCCTGGTACAGGCCGCCCAGAAACGTCGCGCCCTGCATCGTCTGGTTGAAGGATAAAAACGGCGGAATCAGCCCACCAGCGCCCTTCTCCCGCGAAATCACCGCTCCGATGTGCGGAATCTCTGCCATGAAGGCCGGGTTCTGCGAACGGCCCGTCTGCATGTAAAACTGACCCCGCTCGTGCGCCGCCTCCCAACTCGAGCAGGACCGCAACACCAGCAGATCATTCCGCAGCGCCGTCAGCCTCGGAAAGTACCGGTTCGACAGCCGCAACCCGTTCGAGTAGTCCCGAATATCGACATCGGCCGGATTCCACGGGCCATCCTTCGGGTCGAAGGTGTCCATGTGGCTCGGACCGCCGTTCAAGTTCACAAAAATGCAGGCGTTCGCCGTACCGCGCGGCGTCGCGCCCCGCGCCGAGGTAACCTCGGCATCGGCATGGGCCCCAAGCAGCGCCGCCGAGGCCGATCCAAACAAAAAGTGGCGCCGCGTGTGACCGGCACAGAGAGGACGATTGATTTTCATGGGCCAGCCTCCGCTAGTAGTTAAAGACAAAATCCAGCTTGTTGAGCAACGCCCACTGCAGGTCACTCAGCCATTGCGCCCGCGCACCACTCCGGTACGCCAACACCCGCGCCATCTCGCCCTCCGATGGGCCCCGAGAGAGCGTCGCCACGAACATGCGCCGAATCGCCTCCTCGTCCGAGACCGGCGAACTGTCGATTTGCAGCACCCGGTTGCGCGAACTTACCGTGGCCGTCGCGTTACCCAGCGTCCGATTCACGTTCTGAGCATCGTTCATTAAATACAATAAACCCAGAATCGAAGGCTCACTGGCGCGCTCAATCGCCAGCCAATTGCCCCGCCCCGCCTGATTCAGAAAATCCACCACGCGGAAATCGGTTGCCGGCTCGGTCGGATCCGGTAACTGGTTGGCATACAGCAGCGTCCGGCCTACCTCGGAAGCAATCATTGGTTGTTCGGTGCGGGTGGCCGTAATCATCGAGTCATAAAGCTCTTCGGCCGAAAGCCGCCGGGGTTCATGCTTGGCGAAATAGCGGACGAAGGCAGGCTGCCACCGCCCCTCGTACCGGCTCGAAAGCTGATAAGCATCGCTCGTGACCAGCAGCCGGAAGAGCGGACGGAACTGGTAGTTGTTCCGGATAAAAAAGTCCGTCAAAGCCTCGAGCAGCTCCGGATGCGTATTCTGAATCGGCCAATCCCCTGGCGGCGGCCGCTTCGGGTCCGTCCGTTCAAAATCCCACGCCTCGGGTGGGTCCACAATGCCGTGCGAGAACAGATAGGCCCAGATGTGGTTCACCGTCGCCCGGGCAAACTGCCGGTCTGCCGTCAGAATCGCGGCAAAATCCTTCCGCCACTCCCCCGTACGCGGCTTGGCCCCGTTCAGAATAAACTCCGGCTCCACCACCGCGCCCTGCCGCGCCGGACGGTTCCCCGGATTCGCCGGGTTCACCGAACCGGTGTAGGAGCCGTAAGTCCGATCGTTTAGAATCACCCGCGGCCGGAACCCGATGTTATCGTCGCTCCACCGCACAAACGTCATCCGCGATAACCACGCCGACATCCGCCAAAACTGCTGTCGCGTCCGGCGCGTTAAATATAAGTTAATCTTTTCAAGATGACCCCGCCCATTGTGACAAGAGATACACTCCGTCTTAAACCCTAAAAACGTCGTCGTAATCTTATCGGTAATATCATCCCAGGAGTCCTGCACCGGCCCCGCCAGGTCCATCCACCGGGCGAAAAACTGGGGACCGGGCACCGTATCCACCTCCCCGGAAGCCGATAGCAATTCCCGCACCAGGGCGTCGTAGGGCCGGTCCGCGGCCATCGAATTCCGCAGCCATTCATAGAAGGTATTCCGTCCCCGCGTGCCAATGTTTTCGTGCGCCCGGGTCACTTTAAACTTATTGGCCCAGAACGTGGTCAACTGATCCGCAAACGCCGGCGAGCCCAGCAGTTGCTCAATCAGCTTCGCCCGCTTATCCGGCGCCCGGTCCGCGGCAAAGGCTTCTACCGCTTCCGGCGTCGGAATCCGCCCCGTCAGGTCGAGATGAATTCGCCTTACAAACTCCGTATCGGAAGAGGCAGACGCGGGACGCACATTGTCCGCCGCCATCTTCGCAAACAGGTGCTGATCCACCAGATTCGACCGCGTGGTCTGCTCCCGCCCCGCCGCCGCTCCAAAGCGCGCCATCCGGCTGAAGGCCGCGTAGGACCGGTCGAGTTCGAGCAAATCAATCTGCTCAGCCCGCACCGACTCCGGATACCGCGGACAATAAGGGTCACCAGCCAACAAAGGGGCTGCCAGAGCGACCGTAAGGAGACAGGACTTCCTCAGCATAGACTCACTCTCCGAGTGTAAGCAAACGCGCGGACAAGTCAATACCCATTTCCACTTTCCGAAGATGGGAGAGGAGTGCTACGGCTAAATGGTCCGGGTGATCCAGACGCAGTACCGTAAATCCAGCCGCCTCCCCCGCCGCTACCCCCGCATCCGAGTCTTCTACCACCAATGGGTTACTTACCCCCAGCCGCCGCGCCCCCTCAAGATAAGGATCCGGATGCGGCTTCAACCGTGTGACGTCCTCAAAGCAAACCAGCGTCTCAAACCGGTGCAGCAGACCCGCCTTTTCAAGCACCGGCTCCAACTCCGCCCGCCCCGACGAACTCACCACCGCAATCGGTACCTCCGTCAGCCCCAGAATCAACTCGCGCGTCGCCTCCGTAATCGGAGGATTCGCCGCCGCCTTCTGCCGAAACAGCGCCTTTTTCCGCGGATACTCCGGCCAGAGCAGGTCGATATCGTACGGCGGATCCACCCGCCGCCGCAGCACCTCCAGCATCGCCCGGTCCGTTATCCCAATGCAGTTCGCCCGGTAGTCCTCCCACGTCAGCGGAATCCCGTGCGCCGACAGGATCTCCGTCCAGCAGGCATAATGCAGCGCCTCGGAATCGGCCAGCACCCCGTCAAAGTCAAACAATATTGCGTCGTAATGAGCCACTCTCTGTAGAATAACCCTCATGCTTACCTCGCCGTCGCGCTGGGTCCTCTGTGCCTTCCTGCTCGCCGGGACCACCATCAACTACCTCGACCGCCAAACCCTCAGCCTGCTCGCCCCCCTGATGCGCGACGAACTGCAGTTGAACAACGAAAAACTCGGCCTGCTCTTCTCCCTCTTCTATTACGCCTACATGCTCGCGCAGTTCCTCGCCGGCGGTCTCATCGAACGTCGCAACCTCCGGTCGAGCTACGGCGGCGCCGTCCTCCTCTGGTCCCTGGTCGGCTTCGCCACCGCCTTCACCACCGGCTTTGCCAGCCTCGCCGTCTTCCGCATCCTCCTCGGCATCGCCGAATCGCCCAACTGGCCCGGCGCCCTCAAAATCGTCTCCCGCGCCCTCCCCGAACGCGAGCGGCCCCTCGGCAACGGTATCTTCACCAGCGGCCAAAGCGTCGGCGCCCTCCTCGCCCCCATTCTGATCCTGACCATCGCCCAGACCGCCGGCTGGCGCATGGGCTTCGCCGCCGTCGGCCTGCTCGGCGTCCTCTGGTTCGCCGCCTGGGTCTGGTTCACCCGCCGCCCGGAGTTCGCCCCCCTCTGGCCCCCGGGTCCCCCCGTCACCGTCGCGGCCAGCTACGGCGCCATCCTGCGCTCCAAACCCTTCTGGTGCGTCGCCGTCATCACCAGCACCGTCAATCCCATCCTCTACTTCAACGTCAACTGGCTGCCGACTTACTTCCACCAGCAGCGCCAGATCGCCCCGGGCTCGGACGAAATGAAGTGGATCCTCACGGCCATCTTCCTCGCCCTCGACCTCGGCTATCTCGCCTGCGGTCTAGCCTGTCTCCGCCTGCCCCGCACCCTCGTCTTCACCGTCGCCACTGCCCTGGTCGCCTGCGCCGCCGCCGTCCCCGGCGCCCCGGACCGCACCGCGCTCATCGCCCTCCTCGCCGTCTCCAACTTCGGCCTCGGCATGTGGATGGCCCTCTACCTTACTTTCACCCAGGAGATCTCCCGCCACTCCATCGCCACCGCCATGGGCCTGCTCGGCGGCACCGGCAGCCTCGCCGGCGCCATCGTCATGTGGCTCGTCGGCGTCACCACCGAACGCACCCACTCCTTCGATCTCCCCCTCTACGCCATCGCCGGAGCCGTCACCCTCACCTGGCTCGCCGGCCTCACCCTCCAACGCAGCCAATCCACCACCCGGAACCTCGCATGAAAACACCCCTCGCCGCCTTTCTTCTCGCCCCCTGCCTCCTCGCGCAAGACCCCTACACCTACTCCCGCGCCGGCGCCCCCAACGACGTCACCACCCCCACCTCCGGCGGCGCCGTCCTCATGGGCGGCAGCCGCGATGTCGCCGCTGCCTTCGCCTGGATGATCGATCGCAGCGGCCGCGGCGACTTCCTCGTCCTCCGCGCCGCCGGCACCGATGCCTACAACCCCTTCGTCCTCGAACAGGGCCCCGCCCACTCCGCCGCCACCCTCATCATCCGCTCCCGCGCAGCCGCCAGCCATCCCTTCGTTCTTGAAAAGGTCCGCCACGCCGAAGCCATCTTCCTCGCCGGCGGCGACCAGTGGAACTACATCCGCCTCTGGAAAGACACCCCCCTCGCCCGCGCTATCCAGCAGCGCATCGACGCCGGCGTCCCCATCGGCGGCACCAGCGCCGGACTCGCCGTCCTCGGCCAGTACTACTTCTCCGCCGAGTTCGACACCATCACCTCCGCCGAGGCCGAAGCCAACCCCGCCAGCCCCAAAATCGCCCTCGGCCGCGACTTCCTCCGCGTCCCCCACCTCGAAGATCTCATCACCGACAGCCACTTCAGTGAGCGAAAGCGTCAGGGCCGCCTCGCCATCTTCCTCCGCCGCCTCGGCGGCGACCAGATCACCGGCCTCGGTATCGACGAAAGAACCGCCGTGCTGCTTTCACCCGATGGCTCCGCCCGCGTCGTCGGTGCGGGCGGAGCGCACCTGTTCCGCAATGGGCATCCGCCCCGGAGCTATCCCCCCGGGGCGGCCCTGTCACTTCGGAAACCGCGAGAATAGCCACTCAAACCGCTCCGTGGCCAACTGCGCGTACGTATCAAAGTTCGACCAGAGGACGTCGAAGCTGGAGACGAAATCGGACGCCTGTTGAATCAGCGCGTCAATTCCGCCCGAAAATTGGGAAAGAGAGGATAAAAAACTTTGCGATAGGGGAATCCAAGGCATTGTGTACCTCCTTAGGGCCTACTGCAGCAATTCTCGTGCCATCCCCAAAAACCCGCACTCCCCCCTCGGATCGCCCCCCAAGTTGTCCCTAATCAGGCAACCCTACTCTGGCACCCTGGACCATTTCCTCCAGCCTAGAACGTAAACGCGAACCCCGCGCTCACCCGCTGCTGTATCATCTTCCCGCGGGCCACCTGATCCGGCAGCACCTGCGGTTCGAGCGACTTCCGCAGCAGATCCGGCCGCGGACTGCACGTGTTCCGGTAATCGAACAGCACCGTCCAGTGCGGACTCACCCGGTAGCGCACCCCGCCTCCAAACTGCAAACCCGTCTGAAAGATCCCGCCCCCCGCCAGCGGAGGCTCACTGCCAAACCCATAGGCCGCCCGGAACATCCCCACATTGTTCAGACCAAACCGGAAGATCCCCCGCGCCTTCGTAAACGGCGCATGCGTCAGGTGCACCAACTGCAGCACCGGCCCCGCCGCCACGTAAGGCCGCCATCGGCTCTCCCGCGGCCGCAGATGCACCAGGCCGTTATAGCTGAACCGGCGCGTCAGGAAACCACTATCCTGCTCGGCCACACTCGACGGACCTTGTAACTCCATACGGTAGCTACCCCGCTGATAACCAAAGCCCAGTTCGTGCGAATACCAACGAAACTGATGCAACGTCACCCCGCCCCCCAGCGTAAACCCCGGCGATACCCGGTTGGCCGCCTGCAGCGTCAGGCTCTCCCCCGGGCGATGCGGCGAGGCAATCCGCATCCCTTCCGCCCCCACCGACGAGTTACTGAACACCATCATCCCCGCATGGAAACTCAACTCCACCAGCGGCGGCGTCCAATCCGCCCCCCGCGCCCCCATCTTGGGCTCCTTCACCACCGTGCCGATCAGCTTCGGACCCGGAACCGCCTGCATCGTCTGCGGGGACTTCCGGTAGTGGCGAACCGTCTGCGTCAGAATCGAAGCGCCCTGGTACCATAGGCTCCCCCGATAAATGTCGTTGCGAAACGTCAGCACCGTCTGCCGCGCTATTCGCTTCGCCCGGTTGCCCCGGTGCGGCCCCGGCGCCGGCCCTACCGCCTCATCAAACCGCTTGCCCGCCAAGCAATCATTGAACACCATCACGGCCGCCTCCCGGTCCGTAATCAGCGTCTGCCCCGTCGCGTTGAACAGATCTTCCGGCAGCCACGGCCGCGGCGCCAACCCCACCGACTCAACGCACCCCGTAAACACGAGATCGTTCACCACCTTGCTCCGCTCCCGGTCAATCTGCTCGTCAATCAGATGCGTAAACAACTCCCGGCCCCGGGAAAAATTGATCGCCACATCCTGCGTCGCCGCCGCCGTAAATACCGGCCGGCCCAACCACCGCTCCCCCGTCGCGTACACCCGCAGATGGTGGCGCTTGGAAAACGTATTCAACGCCTTCGCCCAGTTCTGCACCGGCGGCGCCCCCTCGAGCAGCAGCAACGACATCGGAGCCTCTTTATACTCCTGATTCTCCGCCATCGCCCGCAGCGTCCGGAACCGCGCGGCCGCCGTCAGCGCCTCCGGCGCCTGCCACCCCGCCGCCTGAAACGCCCGCTCAATTGCCGCCGCCTCTCCGGCCAGCACCAGATTCGTCACATCAGAATCGATCCACCGCTCAGCCGTGTGCGTCCGGTACGGCAACCGCCGCAACATCTCCTCCGGAACCGCCTCCGGCAGTCCCAGCAGCGGCGGCGGCAGCGGCGCCCACTCCACGGGTTCGAGCAACTCCACCAATAACTCCGTTCCCGCCTCAAGCCGGATCTCCGGCTCGGAGAATCGCAGCACCGACGCAAACGCCGCCGTCGAAAACACCAGCGCAATCGGGTCCACCGCCGCCAGCGACGTCAGCAATCCCGCGGCCCGAAACCCCGGCGTATTCGTCGAACGGATCCCCCGCATCCGTCCCTCCCCGTCCACCCGCTCCCGCGCATTATCAATCGTCACCACCCGCGCCTCAATCCGAACAGCCACCCCCGGCTCCCGCTCCAACTTCGTAAACCGTAGCGTCATCGACGCCGTCTCCCGCACAATACCCACCCCCACCCGCCGCACCTCCGCCACCTCCCCCCACACCCGCGCCCCCGCCGCCACCCGGTCAAATCCATATACCCGGAACGGCGCAATCAACACACCCTGCACCCGGTCCCCTACCCGCGACGAGTACGAGTTCACCTCCTGTTGCAGCCGCACCTCCAGGCACCTGTCACAGGCCCGGTCCGCCCCGGCGCACATCCCCGGCCCGGCGAGCAAAACAACCAGCGGCGCGAAAGATTTGAACAAGGTAAACAGCATATCGCAAGATAGAAGCCATGAGTTCCGTGCCCATCCTCCGGGTCCACTCCGGCCCCGACCCGGCCAACGTGCAAACCTGGCGCTTCTCGTCCACGTTTCATATCGGCCGCGCCACCGAGTGCGAACTGCAAATTCCCGATAGCCACATCAGCCGCAAACACGCCCTCGTCTCCTTCCAACAGGGCCAGTGGTGGATCCAGGACCTCAACAGCGCCAACGGCATCCTCCTCAACGGCCAACGCGTCCCCGCCGCCCCCATCAACCCCAACCTCACCGTCCGACTCGGCCTCGAAGGCCCCTGGCTCTGGTTCGAAGTCGAACCACTCCCCGACCCCGCCCCCAGTCAAACGATGGTCCTCCGCCAGTACACCGAAAAATACCTCGCCCCCGCCTCGAGCGACCAACCCGCCGGCCATCAGACCATGATGATCCGCACGGCCTTCGCCCACGCTCAGAAAAAACAGCGCTCCAAGTTCGCCCTCGCCCTCGGCGGCGTCGCCCTCGCCGCCCTCGCCATCGCCGGCTACGCGCTCTACCAGCACCGCCAACTCAGCGAACGCAAAGCCCTCGCCCAGGAACTCTTCTACCAGATGAAGGCCCTCGACGTCGACATCGCCAGCGTCCGCTCGGAAAACGTCGCCCGCTACCGCGCCCGCCGCCTCGAAATGGAAAAGAACTACGAAAAGTTCCTCACCACCCTCAAAGTCTACGACCCCAAAATGAGCGAACGCGAACGCCTCATCATGCGCGTCTCCCGCATCTTCGGCGAATGCGAACTCGACATGCCCCCCGGCTTCAAACAGGAGGTCGAAAACTACATCACCAAATGGCAAAGCTCCGGCCGCTACAAAGCCGCCGTCCAACGCGCCCGCGAAAACGGCTACACCCCCCGCATCACCAGCGAACTCTTGAGCCAGGGCCTCCCCCCCCAGTTCTTCTACCTCGCCATGCAGGAAAGTAACTTCGACCCCTACATCAGCGGACCCGAAACCTACATGGGCATCGCCAAAGGCATGTGGCAGTTCATCCCCGAAACCGGCGCCAAATACGGCCTCCAAATCGGCCCCCTCGCCGACCTCCGCCGCCCCGACACAAGCGACGACCGCCACAACTGGGAAAAAGCCACCGTCGCCGCCTCCCGCTATCTCAAAGACCTCTACTCCACCGACGCCCTCGCCAGCGGCCTCCTCGTCATGGCTTCTTACAACTGGGGCGAAGGCCGCGTCATCAAACGCATTAAAAGCCTCCCCGGCAACGCCCGCGAACGCAACTTCTGGCGCCTGCTCACCGAGTTCCGCGCCGACATCCCCGCCGAAACGTATGACTACGTCTTCCACATCGTCTCGGCCGCGGTCATCGGCGAAAACCCGCGCCTATTTGGCTTCGATTTCGATAACCCCCTCGCCCATCTCGAAAAACCCTGATGCCTGAACTCCCCGAAGCCGAATACATGGTCCGCCGCCTCGCCGAGTGCGCCCCCACCACCAAAATCCAATCCCTCACCATCCTCCGCCCCAGCCTCGTCGCCCCCCAATCCCCCGACGAACTCACCGCCACCGTCGCCGGCCGCCAAGTCCTCGGCTACGCCCGCCGCGCCAAAAACGTCCTGCTCCACCTCGACCACGGCTGGTCCCTCCGCGTCCAACTCGGCATGACCGGCCACTTCTTCTGGATCCCCGACTCCCGCCAACTCCCCCGCTTCACCCGCCTCTGGTTCGCCCTCCCCCACCACGCCGCCTTCGTTTTTGAAGACTCCCGCACCTTCGGCAACCTCCACCTCCACCGTACCGAAGAACTCCCCACCGTCTTCGCCGCCTACGGCCCCGAACCCCTCGACCCCGCCTTCACCTGGCAACACCTCCAGGCCAGCGCCGCCCGCGCCCACGGCCCCGTCAAACCCTTCCTCCTCGATCAGTCCAAACTCGTCGGCCTCGGCAACATCTGGGCCGCCGAAAGCCTCTTCGCCGCCCGCCTCGCCCCCCAGCGTCCCCTGCCCTCCCTCACCGCCCCCGAATGGAAAGCCCTCCATAAAGCCATCCGCCAAACCCTCACCGCCGCCATCGCCAACACCTTCCGCGTCACCGCCTCCGCCGAAGAGTTCCCCGGAGCCGACCTCCTCGCCTGCCGCGTCTACGGCCGCGCCGGCCAACCCTGCCGCCGCTGCCGCCAACCCATCGCCCGCTTCGTCCAGGCCGGCCGCAGCACCTACCACTGCCCCAACTGCCAGCGGTAAGTGCCACAATCAGGGCATGCGCGCCCTTTTCCTCCTCCTGTCGCCCCTCCTGAGTTGGGGCGCCTGCCCGGAAGTTCGCGTCCTTACCTATAACATCCACCACGGCGAAGGCATCGACGGCCGCTTCGACCTCCAACGCATCGCCCGCGTCATCCAAAACACCCACGCCGACATCGTCGCCCTCCAGGAGGTCGACCAGCGCACCAACCGCATCCGCGGCATCGACACCCTCGCCGAACTCGCCCGCATGACCGGCCTCCAGCCCCTCTTCGGCAAGTCGATGAACTACGACCGCGGCGAATACGGCAACGCCCTCCTCATCCGCGGCGTCATCCATAACCACAGCGTCCACCCCATCCCCACCTCCCCCGGCCGCGAACCCCGCTCCATCCTCCGCGC
>JADCJL010000144.1 GCA_020247055.1 Acidobacteriaceae bacterium
CCGTTCCTTGTTCCGTCGCTTCCGGGGGAGCGGCTTCCTGCGCCGGAGCTTCCTGCGCCGGAGCTTCGGCCGGCGCCTCGGTTTCCCGCAGGTCGAGCGCCTCGGCCGTGGCTTCAGCCTCCTCTTCGCTGAAGGCCAGACGGCGCAGCTCTTCAAACTCCTTCAGCGACGGCAGCTCTTTGAGCGAACTCAGCCCGAACTGGACCAGAAACTCTTTATTGGTCTTGTAGAGAATCGGCTTGCCGATCACGTTCTTCCGCCCGGCCACCTGCACGAGTTTCCGGTCGAGCAGCGTTTTGAGCACGCCGCCGCCCTGTACGCCTCGGATCTCCATGATTTCGGGCGCGGTGATGGGCTGCTTGTAGGCGATCACGGCGAGCGTTTCAAGAGCCGCCAGCGAGAGTTTTAACGGTGGTTTGAGGTTCTTGACAAAGAGGCGGACCTGATCGTGCAGCTCCGGCTTGGTGGCCATTTTGAAGCCGCCGGCGATCTCGCGGATCTGCAGCCCGCGCTCGGGCCGCGCAAACTCGACGACGAGTTCGGCGAGCAGGGCGTCGATGCGCGCCGGCGGCTGGCGCAGCGCCTGGGCGATCTGCCGGGCTTCGAGCGGCTCCTCGGTGACGTAGATGACGGCCTCGAGAATTGCCTTCAGTTCGGTATCGGAGTACTCGGCCGCGGGCTCCGCCGCCGCTCCGGGTGAGGGCTCCGCCTCGACCTGCACGGCCAGTTCGCCCACCGGTTCGACAAGCGCTTCCACTGCTTCTGCTTCCGCAGCGGCCGTCTCGGCCTGTTCCCGCGGTTCCAATTCGTCTGCCATAAATTCCTGGTTAACTGTATTCTTCTTCGAGGCGGGACATCGCCTCGCCTTCGGGGAACGCTTCGTCGAAGCGGTCCGTCTTGGCCAGGCCAATATCGCCGAACGCCTCGGCCTGCACGAGTTTGACGGCCTGGTTCTTCACCATTTCGAGGATGGCGAGAAACATGGCAATCATAGCGTTCCGGCTCCGCTGCCGCTCGAAGAGTTCGGTGGCGGAGACGCTGGCGCCTTTGCGCAAATCCCGCATGACGCTCTTGAGGTAGTGAATCATGTCGGGAACCGTGACATCTTCTTTGGTGATTTCAAACTGCGGCCGGTTCTTGGCGCGCTCAATCACCTTTTGGAGCGTCTGCACAAGGTCGAACAGCGTGACCGACAGTCCCTGCTCCTCTTCGGCCTCGGCGAGAAAGTCCTTGAGCGCGGGGTTCGACCAGGCAGCCTCTTCAACGAGCCGCTTCTGCTGCAGCATCTCGGCGGCGTTCTTGAACCGTTCGTGCTCAATCAGCCGGTCGACCAGCTCCTGGCGGGGATCCTCCTGCGGGTCCATCTTTTCGAGTTCCGGGTCCCGGGGCAGCAGCGTTTTGGACTTGATGTGGATCAAGGTCGCCGCCATGTAGATGAACTCCGCGCTCAGTTCGATGTCGAGCGCGCTGGCCTTGTCGATGTACTCAAGGTACTGGGAGGTAATCCTGGCGATGGGAATGTCGTAGATGTTCACCTGATGCTTGCGAATCAGATCAAGCAGAAGGTCCAGCGGCCCTTCGTACTGCTCGATATGGATTTGCAACGGAGACGACATTTCTGACTAGGGTACCACCGTTGGCGGCTTTTTCGTCCATTCCGTGATCCACTCAAGGAAGGTCTGGTACCACAGGATGGTGTTCTGCGGCTTGCCGATCCAGTGCCCTTCGTCGGGGAAGGTGAGCAGTTTGGAGGGTACTTTTTTCATCTGCAGGGCCGTAAACAGCTGGAGACCCTGGCCGAGCGGTACGCGGTAGTCGAGATCGCCGTGGATGACCAGAGTAGGGGTGCGGAACTCATTGACAAAGTAGCTCGGGGACCATTTGGCGTAGGCATCCGGGTTGTCCCAGGGCATGCCGCGGAACTCCCAATTGACAAACCAGAGCTCTTCGGTTTCTCCGGCCATGCTGCGGAGGTCAAAGACGCCGGCGTGAGAAACCAGGGCCTTGAACTTCTGGGTATGGCCGAGCATCCAGTTCACCAGATAGCCGCCGTAGCTGCCCCCGGCGGCAGCAAACCGCTCGGCGTCGGCCCAGGGCTGTCCGGCGATGTGGTCGACGGTGGCCATGACGTCGTCGTAGACTTTGCCGCCCCAGTCGTTGTTAATGTCGTCTGTGAACTTTTGTCCGTAACCTGTTGATCCGCGTGGATTTGGCATGACAACAACGAAGCCGGCCGCGGCGAACACCTGCGGGTTCCAGCGGTAGCTCCAAGCTTCGTTCCACGCCCCCTGCGGTCCACCGTGGATCAGGAACAACACCGGGTATTTGCGGTCCGGGCTGAAGCCGGCTGGCTTCACGACGAAGCTGGAAACCTTGGCGCCTTCGGCGCCGGTGACGGTGATCTCTTCAAAGTTCGGCAGGTTGTATTCGGCCACGATCTCATCGTTCATCCGGGTGAGCGGCGCAATCTTGCCGTCGCCCGAGTTGACCCGGAAGATCTCCGTGGGCCGGGAGCCGCTCTGCTGCGTGAAGATCATGGTTTTGGCGTCCGGGGTGAACTGCATGTCGTCGTAGGTGGCGTTGCCCGAGACGATCGACCGCGCTCCGCCGGTGGCGTTGAGGACGAACATCTGGATGCTCTGGCGGCCGCGGTCTTCGATGGTGAAGAAGAGGCGGGTCGAATCCGGGGTCCAGGTAAGGCTTTGGACGTTTAAATTGATGTTTTCGGTCAGATCGCGGACCTTGCCCTCGGAGCGCTTCATGAGGAACAGGCGCCAGCGGTCGGATTCGTAGCCGGCGGTTTTCTGGGCGCGCCAGGCGATCCACTGCCCGTCCGGCGAGTAGGCCGGGGAGACATCCGCGCCCGGGGTGGTCGTAATGCGGGTCGCCTCGCCGCCGTCGGGCGAGACCGTGTAGAGATTGCTGTTGGTGGAGAGGGCCTGGTCGGCGTCGGTATTGGCAACGTAGCAGATCTCTTTCGAGTCGGGGGAGATGGCATAGCCGTCGGGTCCGCCGAGTGAGAAGGTGGGCACTTCGTAAGGTCCCGGCGTCAGGTCGCGCGACTCGCCCCCTTCGACCTGAACGACGAGCAGATGACTGCGGCGCCGGGAGCTCCACTGGTTCCAGTGGCGGTAGAGCAGGGAGGTGTAGCTCCGCGCCTTGGTCTTGGCCGCCTTCTCTTCGGCCAGCTTCTGCTCGTTGCAGATTTCGTTCTTGCAGCCCGGGAAGACTTCACTGACGAACAGCAGCCGGGTGCCATCGGGGAAGAAGGTGACGCCGCTGGCTTCCGTGGCGATCTTGGTTACCTGGCGCTGTTCGGTGCCGTCCGGATTCATCATCCAGATCTGCGAGGAGCCGCCCCGGTCGGAGATAAAGGCAACACGCTTGGAATCCGGCGCCCAGCGCGGCCGGTCGTTGCTGCCTGCCGTCGTGAGGGCCACGGGGGAGCCACCCGTCAGCGGGACCCCGTAGATCTGGCTGGTTTTCTTGTTGCCCTCCACGTCCACCGTCTGCACGACGAAGAGCACCGTTTTGCCATCGGGCGACAGTTGGGGATCGGACAGCCGTTTCATTCGCAACAGTCCGGACACATCGAACGGCTTAGCCGCCGTGAGGCTTACGGCGAGGGCGGCGCACAGACAAAGAATCCGCAGCATTCCCTTATTGTAGAGGAGCCCCGCGCGTTAAGATCGAAGAAACCGTCATGATTCGCTCGTTCCAAGGCGTCCGCCCGTCCATCGCCGATTCGGCCTATATCGACCCCGCCGCCGTCGTCATCGGCGATGTCACCATCGGCGAAAACGTCAGCATTTGGCCGCACGCCACCCTGCGCGGCGACGTCAACAGGATCTTCATCGGCGACGACTCGAACGTCCAGGACAACGCCGTGGTCCACGTCGAACACAAGCTGTATGAATGCCACGTCGGCCGCCGCGTGACCGTGGGCCACTCGGTGGTCCTGCACGGCTGCGTGATCGAGGACGATTCGCTGATCGGCATCGGCGCGATTGTGTTGAACGGCGCCCGGGTGGGTCAGGGATCGGTGGTCGCCGCCGGCTCGCTGGTGCCCGAAGGGATGCAGATTCCGCCCGGTTCGCTCGTCATGGGCGTGCCGGCCAAAATCCGCCGCGAGGTAACGGCCGAAGAGCAGGACCGCTTCCGCCGGAACGCGGACCACTACGTCAACCTAGGACAAACCTACAAGAATGATCAAAGCAGTTAAGGGCACGCGGGACATTCTGCCTCCCCAGTCCGCCGTCTGGAATCGCGTCGAAGCCACGGCTCGGGAGGTGTTCCGCACGTTTCACTATCACGAAATCCGCACCCCGATCTTTGAGGAGACGGCGCTGTTTGCGCGCGGCGTGGGCGAGGAGACCGACATCGTCTCGAAGGAGATGTACACCTTCGAGGACCGCGACGGGAGCAAGCTCACGCTGCGGCCCGAGAACACGGCCTCGGTAATCCGGGCCTATCTCGAACAC
>JADCJL010000145.1 GCA_020247055.1 Acidobacteriaceae bacterium
GGCGGCACAGCCGTTTTCGGACCAGGACTAAGGGCGCGGTGGGACGAGCATTCGCGACGTCGCGGCAAAACTCCGTTTATCGAGCTGAGAATTGTGCTACCGCCTTTTGGCGATCCCGTTGCAGGACGCTTCGGGTAGCGCTGCATCGAAGTCGATATTCGCAGCGGAATGAGTGGTGAGGTCGTTCGTGGCATCGGGCGGGCTCCGCAGTCGCCGGATACTTATTAGCCGTTGCGGGCAATTCGATTTTCGCTGATCCCGACAGAGGACAGCCGCAAAACCGGTCCACTTTCCGCACTATCGGGCAGAAGGTGGAGCGGACGGCTTTCGCTTTACGAAGCGGTGCCTCAGCGACATAACTCCTTTCACATCAACACCATATCATTTGATGACCGGTACTGCCGAACCCAAAGTTGGCAGCGGTTCGGCTTTTTGTAGCCCGAAGCAGAAGAATTTCGTCGCAAAGAGAAACCGTGATTCGGTATGATAACGGTCTATCATCATCGACAGTAGTCGACTTCTCTATGAACAACACCCCTCTCTCTTCAGCCTTGCTCCTCGGTGTTTTCGTGCTTGCAATTCCGGACTCAACTAGGGCGCAAGTCGCAGGTGGCGCGGATCTGTCGACCGTTCGCGGTATCGTGAGCAATCGAGGTGGCAGCCCTATCGCAAACGCTTCCGTGACTTTGCAATCGAAGGCGCTTGCCAAGGCCCGCGTTGCGACGACGGATCTGGAAGGGAAGTACCAGTTCAACCAACTGCCACCGGGCGAGTTTCAGATTCGAGCGGAAGCCGCTGGCTTCCGCATGGCTACGCAGTCCGACTTGCGGGCGGTAGCGGGAAAAACCCAGGACATCGAGTTTCTACTGGACCGGGACGCGGTCTTGGATGGACCCTTCCAGATCCGTGGGTCGGTCGAGGTAACGGCAACGCGTTCGGAGGTGGGCACGGACGACTCGCCGGCGTCTTCGACGGTGGTGTTGCGGGAGGACATGGAGAAGCGGAATCTGCGATCGGTGGACCAAGCCTTGAACAATGTAGAGGGCGTGTATTCGTACCGGATCCGAGGTGTACCGGACAACGAAGTGGGCATCGGGATGCGCGGCTTTAGCGGACGGGGGACGGGGCAGTCGCGGGTTCTGATCCTGCTGGATGGCCAGCCGGTCAACAACTCCTACACGGGCGCGGTGAACTGGACCGGGCTGCCTCTCAGCGAGGTGGATCGGGTAGAAGTGGCGCGGGGTCCGTTTTCGGCGCTTTATGGCGGCAATGCGATGGGAGGCGTTGTAAACGTGATTACGCGGCCGATTGGCAAGCGGACGGCCGAGTTTGCGACCCAGTATGGATCATACGGTACGGCGAACTACTCAGGCCGGGGCGGGATGCGGATTCGCGAGCGGCTCGGGATTGCCATAGGCTTTGACGGGTTGCGCACCGATGGCTACCTGTCGCAAGATGTCCTGCGAACAGCCACGGTATCGAACCCGACCGCGGGGACGCAGGTGACGGGTATTGATCGGTACCTGACGCGGACGGGCGGCGTGAATTATGGAGTGGGCTTTCGTGGTCCGAATACGGCGGATCGTTACGCTGTAAGAAGCCGGGCGGAGTACACGTTTGGGGAGCAGACGTTTGGATCGTTCCAATACATCCGGCAGGGCAATGAGTTTGGGTGGGGGCCCTACCGCAGTTCGGTACGGGCGGCGGATGGTCGCATTTTGGATTCGGGTAACGTGGTTTTTCAGGATGGCAACACGTGGATGCGGACGTCGCTTTTGCCGAGCCAGTTCCTGGGCGTGGTGGGTGGCGGCGTGTCGAATACCTACCAGGGGCAGCTGTTGACCAGTTCGCGCCACGGCCAATGGCGATTTCAGGGCGGGGTGAACGACCTGCCCCGGGAGTGGTCGGGAACGGCCGACGCGAGCGCCACGCTGGCGGGTGGACCGGGGACGGAAACGGTGCAGTCCAACCGTGGCGGCTTCTTGAATGCCCAATGGACGCATCGGCTGCGAGCACGTCACGCGGTGGCGGTGGGTAGCGACGTCCGGCTGGATCAAGCGGAGATCAGCGTTTTTCCGACGACGCAGTATCTGGGGAGAGGCCGGCTATCGACCCGGAACACTTACACATTGGGGCGGGCGACAACCTATGCGGTCTATGCGCAGGACCAGTTCACGCTGAGTGAACGGATTTCGCTGACGTTTGGCGGTCGGTATGACGCGTGGCGTACTTTCGATGGCCTTAGCCAGCCGGCGGTGGGAGCGGCGACGGTACAGTTTCCCGCTCGTTCGGCCAGTGCGTTGACCGGCAAGGTGGCCGCCCTGGTGAAGCTTCGGGCGGGCAGCAACCTGCGCTTCAGTACCGGCACCGCTTTCCGGACTCCGAGTGTGTTCGACCTGTACCGCGACCTACGGCTAGCTTCCGGGACGCTCCTGCTGGGCAACGTAAATCTAAGGCCCGAACGGATGACGAGTTGGGAGGTGGGGATCCAGCAGGATGTTCAACGCTGGCTGCGTGCGGAGGTGGGCTACTACGAAAACTACATCTCCGACCTGATCTTCCGCTCGATCGATCTTGCGGCCGACCCCACGGGGTTCACGCAGCGGATGCTGAATGCGGGACGTTCCCGGGCCAAAGGAGTCGAAGTGGCGCTGACGATGCGGCCAACGAGTTGGCTGCAGTTCCGGCCCACCTATACGTTTTCGAGTTCCCGGATCTCCCGCAACGATCTCTCGCCCACGACGGTGGGAAGCCAGTTGCCGTTTGTGCCCCGGCACAACGCGGGGGGCACCCTGACGGGTGGTTTCCGGCGCCTCACGGCGCAGGCGACGGGCCGATTCCAGACCGCGGTCTTTGCCACCGATACCAACACCGACACAACCAAGGGAGTGCCCGGGGCTTATGACGGCTTCGTGGAGATTGATACGTCGGTGAACTACAACGCCAGCCGCCTGCTGACGTTCTCGGCGGGTATCGACAACCTGCTTGACCGGCGGTACTTCATGTTTTATCGAAATCCCGGGCGCACAGTGTTTGTCGGGCTGCGTTTTCGCTGGGATGAGGGAAAGGGAAAGTAAATGACACCACTCGACCAGATTCGGCTTTTGTTGCACGCGTGCGCCGGGCTGCTGGTATGGCCCGTAATCATTAGCCTGCTGCTGTTGGCGGTGACGATGTTGGTTTGCGTTGGGTCGCTGGCGCGCGAGGGATGGGAGCGAGGGCGAGGCAGGCGGCGGGAGCAAGCTGCCGTACTGGAGGCTCTGGAGGCCTTGCCGGTTTCGGGTGATACCGAGGAGTATGCGCTGCGGCTCGAGGAGGTGGTGCAGCAGGCGGAACGGAGCCGCTGGAAGGCCGTGAACCGGCTCCGGCTGGCGGTTCGCGTGGGGCCGTCGCTGGGTCTTATGGGAACTCTGATTCCGATGGCGGATGCGTTGCAGGGGCTGGCGGAGGGCAACTTGCCGGCCTTGGCCAGCAACATGGTGACGGCATTTGCCGCGACGGTGATTGGCTTAACGATCAGCTTGATTGCCTACCTGCTCTCGGCCGTGCGGGAGGAGTGGGTGCGGGCCGATACGAGCGCGATCGCCTTCGAGGCCGAGCGGTTGTTGCAGCGTGTGACGACGCCATCGGTTTCGCGGGTCCGGTGAGGAAGGAGAATGGCGATGCGATTTGTCCGTCGAACCTATTCCGATGTGTCCGCCGGGGCAGGCGATGAGGATCCCTTGGCCGGGATTGCCAACCTGTTCGATGTCAGCGTTGCGTTTATCGTTGCGTTGCTGATTGCGCTGTTCGCTCTGTTTTCGAGTGGGTCGTTGCTGGACCCGAACTCGAAGATGACGATCGTCAAGCAGAGTGACAACGGAGATATGGAGATCATCACCAAAGATGGTCCCAAGATCAAAGTGGAAAAAGTGACGGACAAGAAGATGGCGGGACAAGGGGAGCGGCTGGGAGTCGCCTATCGCCTGGGTAATGGACAGGTGATCTATGTGCCGGAGTCCGCACTTCCGGCGCGTTCCGGGCCCAAGGCGGCGCAGCCATGAAGCGGCTGGGTCTGAGCCTGTTGATGACCCTGTGCGCGATCGCGAATCTGAGCGCGCAAGGAAAGCGGACGCCGCGGATTGCCATGATTGTGGCGCACAACCATCAGGCTCTGCTGGCGTCCACCCAGCCTTACGCGGGCAAGTTCAGCGTCGATGTTTTTGGCACCGGCAATGAGCCTGGTGTTCGCTCGGCGCGAGGTCTGTCGCTGAACCAGTACGATCTCGTGTTTGCCGAGGGCGGAGGAAGCCAGTTCCTGTTTCTCATTGAAGAGTTGGAGGCGGCGAAGGCGCGGACCCAGGTACTGATCATTCGCTCGGAGTTGGCCCGCGGGAGCGTTGATCCGGCCAAGCATCCGTGGATTGAAAAATACTGGGCGGCGCCGAGTGCAACGAATCTGGACCGGCTGCTGAGTTACCTCGGTAATCGCTTGCTGGGGTTGCCGCTTGGGGTGGCACCACCGCTGGATTACCCGGACGTTGGGTTTTACCATCCGCGGGCGCCGAGCTTCTTCCCCACGCTGGCCGAGTACAGGAAGTGGCACGAGGGGTCGCAGCAGAAGCGGACCGGGCAGCGATTTGCGATTGGCATCTCGTTCAACAGCCTGGATCACTTGCGGGGGCAATTGTCGCCGGTGGACGCGCTGATCGAAGAGATCGAACGACGAGGTCATATTCCCGTGCCGTTGATGTACACGGGGCCCATGCCACTCGAGATGTTCCGCGCGCCCGATGGGCGGCCCGGCGTGGATACGGTAATCACGACGTCGACGCGCGTCAACTGGCAGAACTCCGCGGCCGGAGCGCTCGCCGCCAAGCGGCTGGACGTACCGTTGCTCCTGGGAGCGAACCACTCTCGCCTGACTCCGGACTTGTGGCGGGAGAGCAAGACGGGATTTGCCCCTGATATGACCAGCCTGATTGCGATGTCTGAGCGGGATGGACTGATTGAACCGCTGGCGATTTCGACCCGCGTGGTGGCTAAGGATGGGGACAACAAGGCGCCGCTCGCCGAACAGGTGGCTTGGCGGGTGCGCCGGGCGTTGGCTTGGGCTGCATTGCGGCAAAAGCCTAACGCGGAGAAGAGGATTGTGGTGACGTTCCATGCCGAAGGGGGAGGCAAGGGGGACGTGGGCTCCGACCTGGACGAGTACCTCGACGTGCAGGGGAGCCTGGTCCAGATCATGAAGCAGATGCAGCAGCGCGGCTACAATCTGGGCGACGGGCCGATTCCCGATGTGGCGCAGATCTCCCGCGACCTGGCGCTGCGGGCTTCTAACATCGGGAACTGGGCACCGGGGGAGATTGCCAAGCGGGCTGCGTCCGGAGACGCGGACCTGATCCCGGAGGAGCTCTATCTTCGATGGTTCGCCGAATTGCCGAAGGCGAAACGTGAGCAGGTGGTTGCTACCTGGGGCCCGCCGCCGGGCAAGATCATGGTTCACACGGACCAAGGTGGCCGCCGCTTTCTCGTGATGCCGAAGCTTGTCTACGGCAACCTGGTGATTGTTCCGCATCCGGATTGGGGCATTCTGCAGGAGAAGAGAGCGATGTTCGCGAAGACCGAAGTGGCGCCCAACCATCAGTACATTGCGTTTTTTCTGTGGCTGCAGAAGAGGCAGAAGCCCGATGCCTGGTTGAGCCTGTTTTCGAATATCGTTTTGCAAGGTGGCAAGATGCTAGGCCCGGCGGCGGGAGACTGGACGGCCATACTGCAAGGGGACATGCCGCATTTGCGGACGACGCCGCTGCATGGCAATGGCGGCATGATGAACAAGCGCCGCGCCTTGGCTGTGACGCCGACGTTCAGCCCGGACATCGTCTACTCGGACCTGTATGGTGGCCTGCTCGAACTAGCCGATAAGCTGGGCCGTTATAAGAACCAGGAAGACGGAGCGCTGCGGGCGTCCTATGCACAGACGATTCGGGCCGAATGTCAGCGGCTCCGTTTGGACCGCGATCTAGGCCTGGATGCCAAGACGATGCCGGTTGCAGAACTCGTCGAGCAGTTAGACGCCTACCTGGCGCAGATTCGGCGGCAGAGCATGCCGGCCGGTAGCCATGTGTTGGGCCGCGGACCAACGGGCAGTAACCGCGTGGAGATGGTGACGGCCATGCTGGGGAGTGAGTACACGCGCCACATCAAGGCCAAGGACATCCCGGCGGCGGCACAGGGGATGGTGGCGGCGGTGATTAATGGCGGGCGTACAGCCGAACAGGCGCAGCAGAGTGTGCTCGGCCAGGTGGTTCCTGCGCTGCATCGGGAACTGGCTCGGGCGGTGGATTACGCGGCGCGCCTGGACAGGATGCCGGAGGAGTTACCGCGCATTCTGGATGTCTTGGATGGCCGCTACCTGGAGCCGGGACCGGTGAATGATCCGGTGCGCAATCCGGATGCTTTGCCATCGGGCCGCAACGCGTACGTATTCGACCCGGCGGCGATGCCAACGCGAGAGGCGTGGGCCACGGCTGGCCGGCTGGTGGACCAACTGTTGCGACAATATCGCGCCAAGCACGGACGACTGCCGCGTAAGGTGGGCTTTGTGTTGTGGTCCGGGGAGGCGGTGACTAACTTAGGCGTGACGGAAGCGCAGATGCTGCAGTTGCTGGGCGTCCGTCCGGTATGGAGCGCGAACGGGCGGGTGGCCGACGTTGAGTTGATTCCGGCGGCGGAGTTGGGCCGTCCGCGCGTGGACGTTTTCGCCACGGCCTCGGGAACCTACCGGGACAACTTCTATGAAAAGATGGTGCTGCTCGATAAGGCCGTGAAGCTGGCGGCCGCCGCGAAGGATGAACCTGGGAATCTGGTGGCCCAACGCACCGCTGAGGTTCGGGCAGACATGCTGGCGGCCGGGGAAACAGCCAAGAACGCCGACGTGGTGGCGACGGCGCGCATCTTCTCGGAGGCGGTAGGCGCCTATTCGCCGAACATCCAGTTCCTGGCCAAGTCCGGCGACTATTACGAGTCAGCGAAGCAGATGACGGAGTTGTACAATTCACGGCTGAGCCACGTTTATGGGGAGGGTGAGTTAGGAACCTATCACCGCGCTGCGTTCACGGCGAACCTCAAGACGCTGGATGCGGCGGCCTTCAGCCGTTCGTCGAGTGTGATGGGAACTCTCGAGCACCCGATGGTGGCGGCGTATTTTGGCGGAATGTCGATGGCCACCGAAGGGCTGACGGGTAAGGCGCCGGAGATGTACATTACGAACCTCTCAGATCCGGCGGCCGCGGCTACGGAGACTTTGTCGTTGTACTTCAACCGGGAGCTGCGTTCGCGTTACTTCAATCCGAAATGGGTGCGTAAGATGATGGCGAGCGGCTATGAGGGAGCGAGGTTTCCCGCGGCGTTCGCTTCGAATCTTCATTTGTGGGACGTTACTCGTCCCGACCTGGTGACGAGTGATCACTGGCGAGAAGCGCGCGACGTCTACATTCGCGATAAGCATCAATTGGGCTTGAGTGATTTCTTCGAAAAGCACAATCCGTTCGCCAAACAGGGCCTAACGGCAACGCTACTGGACGCGGCGATTCAGGGCGAATGGGACGCCACCGACGAAGAGAAGGCGGAGTTGGCCGCGACCCTCGCGCAGTCCGCCAAGCGGTATGGGCTCGCTTGCGAAGCGGATATTTGCCGGAACAAAGTGTTGGCCAACGAGGTGCGCAAAACACTCCTGGCGCGCCCGGAGACGGCACCGCTGGTAACACAGTTTAACCGGGCCTTGCAGACGGTACAAGTGCCCGCGGGTGGGCCTTCGCCGGTTCCGTCGGGAGCGCGATCATCGCAGGCGCCAGCACCGACGAACCGAGCAGCTGGTGCGACCGCAGCGGCCCCGGTGGAGGGTCGAGTCATGGAAACGGTGTCTGCTGTTGGGAAGCGCTTGCCTGCGCTGCCTGCGGCGATTCCGGGGATTGCCCTGTTCGCCTGTTTACTGCTTGCCTTTGGCTGGTGGCGCCAAGGCAAATAGTCTAGCGTTCTCCCCTTTAAGTTAATCCACGAAAACTTTCCCAGAAGATCCGGTCGCGATCGCGCAGCAAAGAGCGCGGCGCGGTGTCCCAGGGAAAGGTTTTCCTGAGTTGCTACGCGGTCCACTCCGCTGTGGGATGAGCGGTCACGGCAAAGTGGATGATTCGGCGGCGGTCGTGTGCCAGCACTAGATATCCATACAGCCCTGGAATCGGACCGTCGGCACACCGTAAAGAAGTCGACCGAGACCATAAGTCTTGACGCGATCGTAGAGGAAGGTCCGCCAAGTCTGCGATGGCCCCCGCCTGATGTGGTTTGGGGGTCATGTTGCCCGCAACCCTTCCACGTGACGTTTGAGCGCTCTTTGAATTCGCTGGGTTTCGGCGGCTGATATTTGGCCGCCGCTTCTCGCATCGGTGTTGGTCTGGCTGATCGGATCGAGCCGCCCGCCCGAGTGCAAGAGGTCGTTCTCGCTTTGGATGTGACGAGTAACCCTTCGATCACGGTGATTTTCGACCGTGAGGCGAAGAGTGTTTGCGCGATACCCGCACCTCATCGACGACTCGCAACCGCGCCCATACCTTGCGGTGGCCCTCGCCCTGAAAGGGAGAGCGCTCCAGATCAGCCTGAATCTTGCCCGGTAGCTCGGTGTCGGTCAGCTTCGTCTTTGGGCCCCGTATAGGGGCTCCCCAAGTCAAGCAAAGGGCATTTCTCGGGTCAGAGACACTGGCAAAGTGATTGATCCGGAATTGCTTATTCAAACTCGCCCCACCGCCATCTCTGTTTCGGCCGATTCCCGCATGTCGTCCAAGTTTGAGGCCGAAACTGAACACGACGTCCGGCGTCATCGCCAAGTGGCTATGAATAAGGACGATATCGTCCTTCGCGCCCACCCTCCGGTTAGCGGGTTTTGGCAAGCAAACCGGTCTGGTTAACAACTTGGAGACCTGGGGAAATCTCAGCGGCGCAGAGACCTCGCCTATGTGCTAACGGGAGAAAACAACAGCGGAGAGGTGCCTCACTTTCCGCGTGCCGCGACCATCTGAATTCCGTCGACCGTAATGATGCTGATCTGGCCAGCCCACGTGGTGTCCGCCGCAGCGAAAGCATCCACAAGCGGCGCGAGCCTCTCGGGAGTCGCGGGATGGACTCGGAACAGAACGACCCCGGTTTGTGCCAGTGGGTTGCAGCGTTGCACTGCAATTTGCCAGAAGTTCTTATCGAGCGTCAGGATGATGCGTGCTGCGGACTCCGCGAGATCTAACAGGGCGACATCGCTTTCTCCGGCAAGATCCGTCCGGGCCCACAGAACGTCGCGGCCGCGGGCTCGAAGCGCCTCTGCGATCGGCTTCGAAACGTTCTCATCGGCGAGGAGGCGCACCTAGGCTGGAATCGGGAACGCCTTGTATTGGTGGGCGAGATAGCTGGCGTATGACAGACAGGCGAGGATGTCCTCTCGCGTGAGGCCAGGGTAGTTGGTGAGGATGTCGCTCTCAGA
>JADCJL010000146.1 GCA_020247055.1 Acidobacteriaceae bacterium
CGAAGTCCTCACGCTGGCCGACCGGGCGAAAAACGAACCCAGCTTCGAACTCCCGGAATATGTCCTCACCATACTGAAAAACAAGCACTTAATGGATCTGGTGGCCCCGGGTTACGACGCGCGCGATCTGCTCCAGCGCTACGGGCTCACGCCGGATCTCAAGGCGGCATAATCCGTGCGGCGAAACGAATACCAATTCGGCATCTATCCTCGCCACCGGTATTCGCCGTCACTTGCCGATGCTCCGCAAGAGTTCGGCCGCCCACCGGACGATCCCGTCGCTTGGGTCCGGAACGCCTTCGGCTTCGCCGCCGACGAGAAGCAGGCGGCGATACTCCGCAGTGACGCGCTGCGGCTTATCTTCTTGGCGGCTCGCCAGGTGGGCAAAAGCACCATCGCGGCCCTGCGGGCGCTCTTTCTGGCCTTGCGCCATCGCAACAGTCTCATTCTGATGGTCAGCCCGGTAGGCTCCCAAGCCGGCGAAATCCTCGCCAAAGCCACATTTTTCGCGGCCGAACTCGGCATCCGGATCCGTGGCGACGGGATCAATCGCCAGTCGCTGCTCCTGCCGAACGGATCCCGTCTCGTGGCTCGCCCGGCCGTCCCGGTTTCGCTGCGAGGCTATTCCAAAGCGCGGCTCATCATCGTCGATGAAGCCGCCTACGTCAAGCCCGAATCCTACCAGTCGCTATCGCCCATCCTCGCCGTGGGCGGCGGCTCGCTCTGGGTCATCTCGACTCCTGCCGGTCCGGTGGGGCATTTCGCCGAAACCTGGCACGACCGCGACAACGGCTGGGAACGCCACTCCATCACCGCGGCGGAGTGCCCCCGGTTGACGCCCGCGTTTCTCGAATCGGAGCGTCGCACCTTCGGCGACCTCTATGTGGCGCAGGAGTATAACTGCCAGTTCATCGCCGCCGGTCTGCAGTTGCTGACCCGTTCACAAATCAAGGAAGCCACGGTCGAGCCGCTGCCGGAGGTTCATTTTCGCCTGCGCGAGAAGACCCGGATCTACCTCGGGCTCGACATCGGCAAACGGCAGGACCACACCGCCATCGCGGTTCTCGAACTGCGTTGGGCCTACGGTCCGAAGGACAACATCACCCAAAGGATCGCCGAGAATCCGACCCTGGTCCTGCGTTACGCAACGCGGTTGGCGCTCGATACCGAAACGACGAAGATCCCGCAGTTGGTCCGCGAGACGCTCCAGCGTTTCGCCCCGCGGCACGGTGAGCCGTCGAGAGTCGATACGCTGCTCATCGATGCCACCGGCATCGGCCACACGGTAGTGGAGCTGATCCGCAAGAATCAAACGAAGGCGCACATCCAGCCGGTGATGTTGACCAACGGTCACGTCGATAGGCGCTTGAAGGACGGCTACCTCAGCCTGCCCCGCCCGGACATGTTGAACAGCCTGAAGATGGTCTTCGAGCTGGGAAACATCAAAATGGAACCCAGCGCGCCCGGCTTCGTGGACATAGAAAGGGAACTGATCCAGTTCCAACCAAGCGGAGACCAGCAGGAGCACGACGACCTGGTAATGGCCCTGGCCATGGCCGTCTGGCAAGCCGCCAAAGAGTACCCCGCCCTGCTCCTGCCGCCGACCTAAAGGGCTGGCGGTCCGGCGGGGCATCGAACCCCGCCGAACCGCCAACACACAGCCTAGCCGGTCGGAACGCCCCAACCAGGAATAACCAGCCCGAAAACCACGTCCTCCCGGATGCAGCGGTCAGCCCGCACCCGGTAGCGGCCCGGCGGGGCATCGAACCCCGCCGGACCGCCGGGCGGGGTCTCGCCCCCGCCCTCGTCTGCGGCAACACGGTCATCCTCAAACCCGCCAGCGTCGCCCCCCTCAGCGCCTGGCGCATCGTCGAAGCCTGTCATGAAGCCGGCATCCCCCCGGGCGTCGTCAACTTCATCGCCGGCAGCGGCGGCACCATCGGCGGCGCCCTCGTCAACGCCCAGCCCGTCAAGGCCATCTCCTTCACCGGCTCGGTCGACATCGGCAACTGGGTCCACACCGAAGGCTCCAAGCGCCACCTCCGCCTCCAGCTCGAAATGGGCGGTAAGAACCCCACCATCGTCCTCGCCGACTGCGACTTCAACTCTGCCGTCGAAAACGTCGTCAACGCCGCCTTCTTCTCCACCGGCCAGAAGTGCACGGCCACCAGCCGCGCCATCGTCGAAGCCCCCATCTACGACAAATTCGTCGCCGCCCTCGTCGAACGCACCAAAAAGCTGAAAGTCGGCAACGGCATGGAAGCCGGCATCGACATCGGCCCCGCCGTCGACGAAGGCCAGCTCGAAACCGACCTCAAGTACATCGCCATCGGCCGCCAGGAAAACGGCGAACCCCTCTGCGGCGGCAACCGCCTCACCGGCGGCGCCTACGACAAGGGCTACTTCGTCGAACCCACCGTCTTCGCCGACGTCAAGGAAGGCGACACCCTCGCCAAAGAAGAGGTCTTCGGCCCCGTCCTCGCCATCATGAAGGCTAACGACCCCGCCGATGCCCTCCGCATGGCCAACGCCACCGAATTCGGCCTCTCGGCCTCCATCCAGACCACCAACATCTCCCGTGTCTTCGAGTTCGTCTACGGCTGCGAAGCGGGTCTGCTCACCGTCAACCTGCCCAGCGCCGGTGTCGAGTACCAGCTCCCCTTCGGCGGCACCAAGGATTCGAGCTTCGGCCCCAAGGAACAGGGCCCGGCCGCCATGGACTTCTACTCCGACTACAAGACCGTCTACCTGAAATACTAACTCTCCCGCCATGAAACTTGGACAAATCAAATGGAATAACGAAGTGACCGCGGCGGTCTTCGACGGAGCCCTGGCCCGTCCCATCCCCGGCCACACCCTCTACGACCTCATCCGCCGCTCCGAGGTCGAAAAGACCTCGCTCACGGAGCTAGCCTCCACCATGGCCGCCACCCACAAGGAGGAGGCCGCGCCCATCATCCCGCTCTCCCCCAAAGAGGTCTGGGCCTGCGGCTGCACCTATGAGATGAGCGCCAGCTTCCGCGACGCCGAACACAACACGCGCGAGGGCTTTTACCGTTACGTCTTCGACCCCGCCAACCGCCCCGAGGTCTTCTTCAAAGGAACGAGCCGCGTCTGTGTCGGCCCCAACGCCGGCATCGGCCTCCGCGCCGATTCGAAGTTCACGGCCCCGGAGCCGGAGCTCGCCGTCGTCCTCGGCTCAAACGGCCGCATCGTCGGCTACACGATTTC